>NZ_OZ244056.1:304317-608634 GCF_965215465.1 Simkania sp.
GCTCATCCCTGCAGTCATAAATATACAATTGCGAACCCCAAACGGAATGAAGCGACCTAAAAGCAAGGTTAAAAAACCGTGTTTATCGTAAAAGGCACCCACCCTCGTTAGGCGTTCTTCGTGCAAAATTTTAGAGAACCATCGAAGTTTCAGCAGCTTTCTGCCAACAGTCCGTCCAACTCCGTAAGCAATCCATGCTGAAAAGTAAGCTCCAATCAGGATGCTAAAGTAAAGGGAGTACGTATGCTCTGGAATGGTTGTTGCTGCTAAAACAGCACTAACAATCATGATGACATCAATGCTTAGGGGAATGTTAAACCCAGCTAGGATAATCATTCCAAATGTCATCCAGGGCGCATAACTACTGTGATCTGCGATAAATTCAATAATATTTTGCATGGGAATCATTATGACATAATCCGTGAAAAAAAAGCATCATTTACAGCTGCCTCTACACTTTAATTTTTAATCATACTATTCTGTTTGGAATGAATTTTTCTGGAGGCTTTTATGAAAAAGTTTTTATGGGCATTGCTGCTATTGCCACTTTCTCTTTTTGCTGCGGGTCCGATGACCCACCTTTATTTTGCCGAAAAATGGGCAGAGCAAAACCCTATTGCAACGCAAGAAGCCATGCGTGATTTTGTTTTGGGAAATCTCTTTCCAGATATCCGTTACATTGCCAATATTCCCAGGGAATGGACCCATGCAGAGGTTTATTCTATTGAGGAAGTGGGAGCATGCCGGACTCCTTTCGAAGGGGGAATGAAACTTCATGCGTTTGTTGACATTGTGAGAGAAAACTTTGTGGAAAATACAGGCATTTATGCCTATGTCATCCCTTATGCAGAAGGGCATCCAGCCACACTTCTTAAATTTATTGAAGAAGAGGTTTTGGCGGACCTATTCGACGGGCGAAAGTATAGCTATTGCTTGGATTGGATCATTCAAGAGGAACTTCAATTCGGCCTTACAGAAGACTGGTTGATCATTGGCATTCTCGTGTGCGCTATTGTATGACTACTAGACCGAGTTGGCTCCTTTGGTTTGCATCGGGACAAAGCCGTTTTGGCGTGCCCGGCAATGTCATTTACAATTGGAGTTATTTGCTCCCTAAGCTTGCGCAAGAACCAGTCTTTCGAAACCATGTTGAGCAAATGCTACGCCATGTAGAAACTGCCATCCGAGGAGGATATGGCATACCGGTCTTTACCGGTTTAAACGGTCTCAAGTAAGGGCTTTTTTTCGGGGGTCTTTGCCGCCTCCGTGTCGCTGATCTGAAGTTCTTCATGACGCGAAGTGAGGCGATTGAACTGGCGACCAAGAGAACGGGTTGCTCCAATCCATCCTATGACAACTGCTAGTAAAATCAAGCCGACATAAGGAGCACTGAGAGAAACGGAACCAAACATCATCAGGAGTCCACCGTGAACAATGGATCCACCGGACTTTCCTACCCGAGATCCTACCCCATCAATTGCAGCTTTACCTTTTAGCTTGGATTCAGGATTAAGCGGAATAAATGCGATTTCCTTTGTAGCGTCAAATAGGGTGTATTTACAGGCTCGGGACATCACATTCTGGATTGTTCCAAAAAGAACCCCTAAAGCAAGAGGTGTGAAGCCAATGGCTGCTGTCCATCCCATCAAAGCGGGGTTGCTTTTAAAGAGAATGAAACCGAAAAAGAAGACGCCTGTCACAAGGAGTGCAACGGGTGTAATCAGAGCGCTAAAGGTCCAGCCCAAACGTCTGATCAAGTTGCTGCAAAGGAGAAGTCCCACAAAAGTTGAGACCCATCCAATTGCGATGAGAACCTTACCCATGTAAGCGTTGAAGTCGTTAGGATTGGGATAAAGTTCTTTAATTTGATCTTTCCAAATAATTTCAATCATGTTGATTGCAACATTGAATCCCACAACCAGAATGGCAATACAGATGAGATACTTTGATTTCGCGAGGTAGGCAAAGTTCTTCCGCATCCCCAATTTCATCGTTTTTTTCTTTTCAGTGTGATCTCTTTGGATTTTTAGCAGCGCTTCATCACGGTTAATGACTCGCTTATTGTACCATCTGAAAATGCCCATGGTGAGGAGACCTGCAGCAACGACAACAGAGGTAACGAGCCCAAGCGATTGTCCCCAGCGGTCTGCTCCAAAAATAGCCGATAAGTCAAAGGCCTGCATGGAAAGAAAAATCGTGATGTGACCTGAAAAAATGGCTGCAACGTTGGCTCCTACACTGAGAATCCCGTAATACCTTTTGGCTTCTCCTACCGAGGTGATTTCGTTGGTGAAACCCCAAAAGAGGACAGCCATGATTGCGGTTCCCCACAGCTCAGACATGACGTAAAAGAGGGTGTACGACCAGTTGCGGAAAATCGAAATGAGGCCTTGGAATCCCTGCGGGAGCATCGCTTGCAATTTGTCAGCGGTATCGTGTGGATGTAGAATATCACGTAGAGGATAGAGTACGAGTGCAAACACCATGAAAAACGCGAGAAAGCTGCCAATCATGATGTAAAATAATTTTTCTTGGCTATAGCGATTGAATAAGCGGGTGAAGAGATATGTCACAAGGAGTGCCATGGGAAGAATGACCCAAACTTTAATAAAAGGGATCGCTTCTGCGCCTGACCCAGGAGCTGTGATTACAAGGGCATCCTTAGCAGCTTTCAACACGCTGTAGTTAAGACAAATGAGAGCATAAATCAGGAGGAGAGGGAGAAATTTTTTAATTTCTTTTCCTTGAATCGGCCACAAAAATGAGCGCCACTTGCTGAAACTCACATCAGTCGGTGTTGACATAGATCCCCATAGGTTCGTTTGGATTAAATCTGATTGGGTTTTGACTGTATGCGGGCGTGTATGATGGTAATGTGGAGGAGAGACTTCTAACTTGGCGAGAGGTTAGCTGCTCGGATTGCACAACGGCCCTCGTCTAAGAATTTTTTGAGTCATTTGTGAGGCTTGCCTCGCGAAAAACGCCTTGTTTCATTTGCCCCTCATTATAGCAGGTGCAGCTTATTATACAACAACTAACGGTCAGAGAGTGCATCTAATCCTGGAAGGTGGCCAAATTCAATGAATTCTAAGGCGGCTCCTCCTCCAGAAGAGACATGTGTAAAACTTTTTTGAAGCCCCATCGCATTAATGGCAGCGACAGAATCGCCTCCTCCGACGACAACGGTGGATCCTAGATCTGCAAGCATGACTGCGAGGGAATGAGTTCCTTCGGCAAAGTGAGAAAACTCAAAGACTCCCATAGGACCATTCCAAAAAATTGTTGACCCTTGCTGCAGCACTTTTTTCCAATGGTCGATGGTATCGGGGCCAATATCCATTCCGCGCCAGCCAGGTGGGATCCCGTCTTTTGCTATGGCGACTTTCCGTGGAGCGTTGTTAGAAAACTCTGAAGCAATGATATAATCAGAGGGAAAGTAAACTTGAATCGCTTTTTCGGCGCATTTTTTGAGAAAGTTTTGAGCCGTTTCAAGATGTTCATCTTCACAAAGGGAATCTCCGATTGAAAGTCCTTGCGCCTTCATGAATGTGAAAGCCATCCCTCCACCGATAAAAATTGCGTCGATGGTATCGGTCAAGGCTTGAAGCACTCCGATTTTTGTTCCAACTTTTGCTCCTCCGATAATGGCGTAGAAAGGTCGCTTGGGATTGCGTATCAATTTTGAAAAAAACGATACTTCTTTTTCCATCAAGAAGCCAAGCGCATTCTTTTCGGGGAAATGATTTGCTAAAAGAGCGGTTGATGTGTGCTTTCGATGAGCTGCTCCAAATGCATCGTTGACGTAAGCATCGCCGAGTTTTGCTAAGTTTTTTTCAAACTCGGGATCTTTTTCAGGGTGCTCCTCTGCTGGGTAAAACCGTATATTTTCGAGAAGGAGGACGTCTCCATCCTGCATTTTTTCAACCATCTTCTCGACCTCTGGTCCTGTGCACTCCGGTGCTAAAGGGACAGGTTTTTCAAGTAGCTTAGAGAGGTATTCTGCAATGTGTTTCAGGGAAAATTTGGGATCTTTTTTTCCTTTAGGGCGTTTGAAATGGCTGATGAGAATGAGTCGTCCACCCTGGTTGATCACATATTCTATAGAAGGGAGTGCAAGTCGGATACGGGTGTCATCTCGGACCGAGCCATCGTCATCAACGGGGACATTAAAGTCGACTCGCATGAGAATTTTTTGTCCTTTCAGTTCTAAATCTTGGAGGGAATATTTCATAATCCACTAAAGGGGTTGCTTGCTTGACCAAAAGATTTCCCCGTTTTTCTTTTTTTCAACTCACTGCGCACTGAGAAGAGTAAGTCTTGATCGAAGTTTTGTTTAGCGGCCCATTGGAGGTATTCTGAAGGGATTTCCTTGAAAGGGCGTCCTTTGTGTTTTCCAAGTGGCATGGCCTTGAGTTGAATTGGCCTTTCTAGACGTTTTAATACTTCTTGGGTGGTTTTGAATTTGCTAGAAAGGTGTTTGAAGACTTCGATGTTGACATGGACATCGTTCATTGCTCGATGGGCACCATGAGGTTTGATATTGAAGTGAGAACGAAGCATTTCAAGTGAATTTGTTGGACTTTCCCCATAGAGTCTTGCAAGGCGGAGGGTATCGATAAAGGGAAGCTTTGAGAGTTTAGAAGGAATCCGAAACTTTTGAGCTGCGGCTTCGACAATTGCAATGTCAAAGGGAATTCCATGTCCAATGATCACGTGTCCGGAAAAGAATTCGAGATATTCTGCTAAGACATCTTGAATCTTTGGTTTTCCTCGCACCATTTCATCTGTGATGTGATGAATTTCGATGGTGTGTTGAGGAATAGAGCAAGTAGGTTCAATCAAATCTTCGCGAGAATCAAGAATCTGATTGAACGTAAACTTTGCTGCAGCAATTTCGATGATCTCATCTTTTCTTGGGTCGAGACCCGTTGCTTCGCAGTCAAAACAAACAAATGTATCGTCTTGGATTAGCCCCATAGCTCTTTGTTGATCACTTCAATTAATTGGTGTTTGCACTTACCTTCTTTGACAGAATAGTGGACAAGGGGCAATCCACTCAAGCTTTTCTCACGACTTAATGTATTTAAGATGATTTCAGTTTGTTTCTTTTTTTCGATTTCTTTGAGTTTATCTGTTTTTGTCAGCACTAAAATCACAGGGAGCTTGTGGAAGTGTGCCCATTCGAGAAAGGCTAAATCATCGTCATTCGGAGTCCGTCTACTATCGAGTAAAAATAGGAGAAGTTTGAGAGAGTCGCGTTGATTGAGATAGTTTTCTAAGTGAATGGCCCAATTCTGCTTGGTTGCCTTATCGACTTTTGCATAGCCATAACCGGGCAGGTCGACAAGCAAAAGTGTTTCGTCAATGAGAAAGTAGTTGATGCGTTGGGTTTTTCCAGGTTTCGAGGAGACTTTCGCGAGTGTTTTGCTTTGCATGAGATGGTTGAGTAGGGAAGATTTCCCAACGTTTGACCTTCCAACAATGGCCATTTCTGGGAGAGGGTTCCCTTGGGAATTTTGCAAGGTCGGACACTCGTCTTCTTTGAGTGCTGAGGTGATAAAGCGGGCCTGTTTAAATAGGATTTTTTTCATAAAAAAGTGAAAGTCCGTTTGTTTTCATCTAGGTGTTTGATCTCAAGACGTTGAGTGTGCTCTGGCAAAATGGGATCGATTCTCTCAGCCCACTCGATCAAGCAAATACCACCTGCATCAAAATATTCATCAAAGCCTCGCGCTAAAAAGTCAGCCGCATTTTTTAGTCGATAGAGATCGAAATGATAGACTGGACATGTTCCTTTGTAGATGTGAAGGTAAGTGAAAGTGGGACTGCTCACTTCATGCGGGTCAATTCCCGTCAATCCTGACGCAAGGGATTTGATGAGGGTGGTTTTACCAGCTCCAAGATCTCCAAAAAAAGCAACAATGGCCCCTGGAGCTAAATCTCTAGCAATGGAGCGCCCAATCTCTGCTGTTTCTTCAAGAGAAGAGCTCGTCTTACTTATTTTCTTCGACCCAGCGCTCAACATGTGTTGAAAACTCATCATGTTCACTCATCGCTTCTACGAAAGCTGTGATCTTAGTTTCATCGAGTTGCTCCTCGATGAAGCTCAAGAAATGGGCTTCGATTTGGAAGCGGTTTTGACTAGGGACGTCCAGTAGGGGCATGGCCTTGAGTTGATTCTTTTCAAAGTCTTCAATCACAGCCTTTTTGCTGTTAAAGAGCTTCCCTGTCAAACCTGAAGAAAAGACGATTTTCGTAATCGGTTCTTTCCGTTTTTGGATGTAGTTTTTAATCACTTCTGGGTCTTCAGAGACAAAAAAACGTTTGACGCGCATCCCATCAACGCGCTCTGTATTTTCTGGGCACTTAGAAACCCAGTCGTAGATGGCGTCTTGTGGGTTGGGGTGGGTGTTATCTCCAAACACCTTTCCCGTGAAAGGACAAATATAAATTTTCTTTGTTCCTTCATTGACGGCAGGCGTTCCAACTTGAATTTTAATCTCAGTCTCGCGCCAAAGCTTGCCTTCGTCTTCGGCTTTTTTTAAAATTTCTTCTTTACTTTGGTAAATTGTCTTTTCACGAAGAAAACAAACAGGCTGAATATTATACTTCTTTTCTAAGAAAAAGAAATAAGTCGTTAATAAATCGGCCTTTTTATTGTTCTTTAAAAAGTCAGCCAATAAGTCTTTTAAACTTTTCGTAATGACAGAGTTTGTCATCTGCAAATCCTACTATTTTTGGAGAGATGAGCTTATCTGATTCTACTATTATCCCGCAACACAAAGATATTCTTTGAGATTTTGTTTTTTTGCTTTTTCTTGGTATGCTTTTGGACAAAATTTCAGCTGGAGACAGATGTATGGGGATTCTGGAAAAGGCGCTCGAGGTGCCAGGCTATGAAAAGGTTCTCAAAGTGGAGGACTCTACCTCTGGATTGCAAGCCATCATTGCGATTCACAATACAACACTTGGACCAGCGCTGGGTGGAACGCGTATCTACCCCTATCAAAAATTTGATGAGGCGCTGACTGATGTTCTTCGGCTTTCTAAAGGGATGACTTATAAATCAGCCATTGCTCAAACTGGGCTTGGCGGTGGAAAAAGTGTGATCATTGCCGATTCCAAGACTCAAAAGACTCCTGAGCTACTCCAATCATTTGGTCGAGCTGTTGATCGCTTAAAAGGGCAGTATGTTTGTGCCGAAGATATTGGATGTGGCCTTGATGATTGTATGGTGATCCGGGAGACGACTCCCTATGTTTGTGGCCTCAATCACGAAATGGGTAGCGGCAATCCCTCTCCTTACACAGCTTGGGGGGTATTCCGTGGCATCTAAGCAACCGCTAAACGGCTTTTTGGAACAGATTCACTTGAAGGCAAAACGGTCGCGATTCAAGGAGTTGGAAGTGTTGGCGTTTGTCTCATGGAGTATCTCTTCTGGGCAGGCGCGCATTTAATTGTATCGGATATCGACTTGGAAAAAGCGAAGCGGATTGCTCGTCAATATCGCGCAAAAGTTGTTCAGCCTGCTGAGATTCTCGAAATTCCTTGTGACATCCTTGCTCCTTGCGCAATGGGAGGGATCTTAAATGAAAAGACCATTCCAAAGCTCCAATGCCGTGCTGTCGTAGGAGCTAGCAACAACCAGCTGCTAAAAGAGTCAGATGCAAGGCTGATGGCTGCGCGTAGAATTCTTTACGCGCCAGACTTTGTCGTCAATGCTGGAGGACTTGTCAATGTCCTTTGTGAGCTCTCTTCTAAGGGGTACGATGCGGTGATTTCACGCCAAAGGGTGAATGAGATTTACCGTCAACTCCTCACCATTTATGAAATTGCCGACCAGAACAATTTCTCTACGCATGAAGCGGCAGTTGCTTTAGCAGACTACCGCTTGAAATATGGGATCGGTAAACGAGAGACGGATCTTCATTTTCATCAGTAATTTGTCCTAGCGAAAAAATCGTCGCTCTTATTAGGATTACGTTTGAAAAAATTCGGGTGATCCGATGAGAATGTTCAAGGTTTTCTTAGTCATGTGCATGTTACTAGCTGCAAGTAGCTGTGAACGCATGCAGAGCGATGAAAATCATGCTCTTTACAATGACTCAGCTCAAACGACCCTTCATCGAGAAATTTTACTCAACATCGTTAGGTTACGCTATAGTGAACCTCCCTTTTTTGTGGTGCATAACACAGTTGTAGATCATCGCAGCGCGCTCAGTAAATTTTCCCATTTCGTCAAGACGGCCGTGACGGGAGCCACGAAAATCCCAACCGGCATCGAAACCTATCCCGAACTCAGTCGTTTCAACTTTTCTCAGCAATTCATGACGCCTATTGAACCACAAGTGCAGGTCTTTCGTATCCTCGTGAAACGGCTTGGGAATCATATCAATGTAGAAAGTCGTTCAGGCCCCATTCCTCGCTTTGCACCCCAATTTAGGGACTTTTTAACTCTTGCAGGTTTGCTTCAAGAGGCCCATATTCAAAGACAGGTCGAAGTGAAAGCTTCTTTAAAAGAGAAGGAAGTTCCTGAAGGAGAAACGAAACCTGCTGCAGTTTATGAGAAAGTTTTGCAACTCTCACTTCCTCCCAGCACTGAAGAAACAGATCGGCTCGCTGATTTTCTTAAGATCACAAAAAAGAAACGAACGCCTTATCAGTTTACTCTTGTCCATAATGTTGAATCGGGGATTTATACCCGTTCTCTTCTCGAATGTTTGCAGTATTTGAGCTTTGGAGTTCAAGTTCCACCTAAAGACCTTGAGTCACAGGCATTGATTATCACAGCTGATGAAGAAGGCGCTCCTTTTGATTGGGCTCAGGTGGTTGGAGATCTCATTACTATTCGATGGAGCAAAAGCTATCCTGAAAGTGCCTTTGTTGCAGTGAATCACCACGGCTATTGGTTTTACATCGATGAGGCGGATCTCGAGTCCAAGAGAACCTTTTCGCTCCTCGAATATGTCTTCCTCCATCAAGTTTCTTAATTTGGCCTAGTCTTTTCTAGATAGTGTCGTCACAAGTTGGTCAATCCTTAAACGTCTCATGGAGAAAATTTCATCGTTGCCTTTCTTTGAAAGCCTAATTTGGGCTTCCTACATCAGCCGCTTCTTTATTGCCCCTCTTGCGACGACACTATCTAAAACTTCCCACCCAATCCGACGCCTAGTTTTGTCCCTCCTACATTGACATGGTTTTGCAGAAACGTGAGCTGATAGGAGTAATCGGTAAACAATGTGAAAAATACGTTTGGTTGAATCCACCAACGTGTATCTAAACGTGCCACTCCACTAGTTAAAAAGGAGGTTGTTTTTTCCCGTTTGCTCCAAGACCGGTTATTGAGATGAATCACTCCCAAGATCGGACCAAGTCCAAGGCCGAGGTCTAGTTTAGGCATGGGTTTGAAAAGGTAGTTAATACCGACACTTAAGGTGAAGGTTGTGACCGATGAGTTGGTCTGATCGGTATATTTTCGACTATCTTTAGAGTAGCCGTCTAGGGTTGTCCACAGCTCCCAAGACGGGTGCCATTGCGCGGTGACTTGTGCTCCATAAACGGGGAGACTGTGTCCATATATTCTTTGGAAACGGCTAGACTGGGGGAAAAAGGCTGCGATGCGTCCAGACAAGGAGATCTGCGGTGCGTCTTGGGAAGTGGCAAACGCTTGTAACGATAAAATGCATGCAATGAAGCAGATGGTGCGGATAAATAAACTCATAACCTGATTACTTTTTTATAATTTCTAGTTTTACGCGTGGGCTCTCGACTCCAAAGTCACTAACAGAGGCAATTTCATAGCCGGAAAGAGACTTTCTTGAGCTGGAAAATCTTTCAAAAATAAGGGTGGGGCCTGCTGGAATTGTTTGGGCTAATTGACCGTTCCGATAAATTCTATAGGCAGAAATATTGATGGTGGGAGAGTTAGGAGCAGTCCAGGTGGTCGAGAGTCGGTATTCATTTTTGTTGAGAAATTCGTATTTTTCTATGCATCCGAAGAAGTTTTCTGGCGGGGGTGGGACCGGTCTAGGAATGACATTGATGGAGACAAAAGCGGTGCTTTGGTCTCCGTTCGGGTCTTGGGCAGTGTAAGAGAAACGGTCTGTTCCGATGAAGTTAGGTGGAGGGGTGTAGCAAAAGGTTCCATCGACGTTCATGGTGGCCATGCCTCCTGCGTCGGATTGCATTTGATTGGCGACAATAATCAATTCGTTCGGGTTGGTATCATTTGCAAGAACGCTAGAACCGATGAGTAGAGTGTTGATAAAGGTCATCTCAAAGTCGTTATTTAAAACAGGAAGGAGCTTAATGATGACTTCTGCTATCGATTGGCTGCCTGCTTGATCTTCAAGAGTGTAGTTAAAGCTGTCGTCTCCTGTCGAATTAAGAGGAGGCAGATAAGTGTAGGTTCCGTTAGCGTTCATCGCAACTGTTCCATTTTGGACTGTAGCAATCGTTCCGGTTGAGGCAACAAAGAGTCCTGTTCCTATATCGTTATTTAGCACGGGGGTGGTTTGATTTAAAGGGGTATTTACAAAAGTGGTAGCCGTATCGGGTTGTGCAATTGGGGTCACTGTGATGCGCACTGTCGAGGTGACAGGTGGATTGACGCCATCTGAGATGGTGTATGTAAATGTGTCTAAGCCTGAAAAATTCAAAGGAGGGATATAGGTGTAAGTGCCAGCATTGGGGCCTGTAGCGATCATCGTAACGGTTCCTCCTTGAGCGGAGGGGTTTTGAAAGCCAGTGAGTGTTCCAAGTGATGGGTCGTTCGCAAAAACAGAGGCTCCGTTAAGTGTGGTATTGGCTGGTGTGGTGCCGACATCATCAACAGCTGCTGGAAGAACGTTTATCGTGACGGTGCCAAGGCTTTGTTGGGAAAAAAAGTCTGCCATCGTGTAGCCAAAACTATCTAGGCCGGAAAATCTGTTTTCTGGGTTGTAAATGTAATTACCGGCCGGATCGACAGTAACAGAGCTTCCTGCAACTACTGGTTGCGTATAATTCACTAGCTGGAATGGGGTCGAGCCAAGGTCGTTACTTAAGATGCTTGCGAGGGAATTAAGGGTTGTATTTGCCGCGACGCTTCCAAAATCACTTACAGCTTGGGGAGTGATCGTAACTGTGACTGTACTTGTAGCGGTTTGCAGGTCGACTTGAACAGCGGTATAATCAAAGGTGTCTGCGCCACCGCCAGAACCGGAGTAGTTGGTGGGTGGGGTGTAGGTAAACGAGCCGTCTACAAAAATAGAGACCTGGCCACCCAATGTTGTGGGGAAATTATTTATAGGCATCGCAGTTAAGGAGGTCCCAGTGTCGTTAGTGAGAACCCCAGGCGCTGAAATGGTTAACGGTGTATTGACAACTGTTGTGTAGGACTCAGGATTCGCTGTTGGAGCATTTAGAGAAGAAATCAATGTCACAATGTTTGTTTGCGCAGTTAAGTTAAGGGCTTGTGTCAGTGGCTCATAATTGAGTTGAGCTGCGTTGTCATAACTTGGTGAAAAGGTTGACACGGTCACATCGAAGGTGATGGTGATGATGTCAGTGACATCTAAGCTGGGCACGAGTTGACTCAAGTCAACACCTGTTGTGAGATCACCTGCTGTAATCGGGATGTTTACAGGTGGTGCGCCATTTACAGAAAGGTTGAAGGTCCCACTGTCAAACGTTAAACCGGAAGGCAAAACATCAAAAAAAGTAAGATTTATGGCGCTTTCTTGCCCAACATTTTCGAATTCCATGGTAAAGGTGACAGTATCGCTAGGCATCACGTTAATTGGAGAGGCGGTTTTTGTTGCAACAATGAGAGGTGCGTTCTGTTGGATCTGCAGCCCTAAACCACATATGAAGAAACCTTCGGAGCTAGATACTCCTTGCGTAAACAATTGAGTTTGGTTATTGACAAGCTGTGAAGAGATGTCGACTTTAGCGATGTCCCATCCTTGCCTACCTCCGGTTACATTTTGTCCTGCAAAGGCGTTATGATTGACGGTTCCAAAAGAGCCTCTGGTGTCTAATAATCCGGAGGGTGATTGGACAAGTTTTCCTGTATTCACATCAGTTGTATAAGTCAATAGGGTGTTGATCTGGCTTGAGAAAAAATTATTTGCGGGGTTGTTTGGTCCAGAAAGAACGCCTGTTGGCGGGTTATTCGTTCCAGGTCCTACACGCATTTGATCTCCACTTGCACGGGCATCTCCCTCCAAAGTGGTAATAAACAGAGATCCTGAAAGCAAGCCCGAAGTAGGAGTCTGAAAACCTGTTAAAGCCAAAGGAGGGGCATTATTGTTTTCAAATGCCCCATAAAGTGTCAGTTGGTGGGTATTCATACTTTCATTTTCAAACGCAACAAGTAAGGTCCAGCCTGCAACATTATCATCTATGCTTGCTGCAATTGTTGCAGGAACATTCCCTGTAATATAAGGTCGACTATAAGTACTAGTGGGGTTTGAGGCAAAAAACGCAGCAACTAAAGTTGTGACGTCTTGCGTTCTAACGTAATATTCAGGTGGAACTGTCTGACCAGTGCCATTTGGATATACAGCTTTTGGCGCAATGGAATGGCTTGTTCCATCAGGAGTCACAAATTCAACTGAGGTCGAGTTGATTAAAGGGATGGTAATGTTGGTGCCTTGACCATAACTTCCACTCCAAATGAGTTCGGCATGAAGAACAACACTTCCTGGAGGCAAATCTAGAAAGGCAAGCGAGCCATTTTCTTCATAGTCAAGAGTGGTTCCAAATGGGTAATTGTTGACACGAGAACTCGTGTCTTGAGTGATAAAAGCTCCGATCCCATCATTCGTTCCAGGCTGATTTGTTCCAAGGATGTTGCTCAAGCCTAATGTGTTGCCGGTTGCTGTAATTCCTCCGTTTACAGTCGTTTGGAAGATTTGAATATAGACCCCTTGGAGAAGAGTCGTGTTGGTTAAGCAGAGGATAATAAGAGTGAGTTTAAAGAGGAAAAGTTTCATAAATAGACTCGCGTTTCAGACAATTAGGCATGTTCATCAAAACAATTTATTGATAATTCTAATTTCAGCCAAGTCAAATCGTTTTGAATTATGAGAAGAACTTGACAATTTACAGGAGGGGTAAGCAGAATAACTTACGATTAAGTAAGAGTAGAGAATCATGGAAAACCTTTCGACAATACTGCAAGATCAAGCAACGGAAATTCTTAAACAGTGCTTCCCAGGCGAAGACATTTCCTCATGTCTTCTAGCAGACATTACGCCTAGCACCCAGGAGAAATTCGGTCACTATCAGTGCAATTCAGCCATGAAGCTTGGCAAAATGCTCAAGACAAATCCTCGCAATGTTGCGTTGCAAATTGTGGAGAAGTGGGAAGGACTAAAAGATGGGATGATCGAGTCTCTTGAAATAGCAGGCCCCGGATTTATCAACATCACTTTGACAGACACCTTTTTATCGAAAGAGCTTACAGCTGTGATTGCTGACAAGCGGTTAGGTGTGCCACCTTTAAAAGAGAAGAAGAGAATCATTGTCGAATTCTCCTCCCCAAATGTGGCGAAAGAACTGCATGTGGGTCATCTTCGTTCGACTGTGATTGGCGACGCTTTGGCGCGTTTGTTTGAATTTTTGGGACATGATGTGCTCAGACTCAATCACATTGGAGATTGGGGGACCCAGTTTGGGATGCTGATCACCTATTTGAAAGAGCAGCATCCAGGAGTTTTAGCCAATGAAGAAAAGGCCGATCTTCCGTCGCTTATGAACTGGTACCGTGAGTCGAAGAAATGCTTTGATGCGGATCCTGAATTTAAAAAACGGGCACAGCTTCAAGTGGTTGAATTGCAAGGTGGAGAAACATCAGCGCTTGCAGCGTGGGAAAAGATTTGTGAAATTTCAAGGCTAGGGTTTCAAGAAATTTACGACTTTTTAGATGTTAAACTCGTTGAACGGGGGGAGTCATTTTATAACCCCAAACTTCCTCAAGTGATTCAAGATTTTGAAGCCAAGGGGCTGATTGAAGTGTCAGACGGGGCAAAGTGCGTCTTTCTTGAAGGGTTTACAGCAAAAGATGATAAGCCTCTCCCGATGATTTTGCAAAAATCAGATGGGGGGTACAACTATTCCACGACCGATTCTGCAGCCGTGCATCACCGTGTGACAGAAGAAAAAGCAGATCGGATCATCTATGTTGTTGATGCAGGCCAGCAACTTCATTTCCAAATGCTTTTTCAAGGGACTGCAAAAGCAGGGTACTATGACCCAGCAAAAGTGCAGCTTGAGCATGTCGCTTTTGGGGTAGTTCTTGGCCCCGATGGAAAAAAATTCAAAACCCGCTCGGGTGAAACTGAAAAGCTGATCGACTTGCTCCAAAAAGCAGTGGATTATGCGAAAAAGATTTTGCAAGAACGATTAGAGGATGCGACTCCAAAAGAAATTGAGGAGCTTGCACATACCTTGGGTGTGGATGCGGTGAAATACGCTGATCTTTCTTGCCACAGGGTGAAGGACTATCTGTTTAGTTATGACAGAATGCTCAAGTTTGAAGGGAACACAGCGGCATTTCTTCTCTATGCATATGTCCGCATTCAGGGAATTAAGCGAAAAGTCGGCAAAGATGTTGAAGCCTTTGTTCTCACAACACCAATCGCGTTAAAGCATCCTACTGAAGTTGCTTTAGGTCTCCATTTGCGCCGCTTTGGGGAAATTCTTGAGTTGATGGATCGGGACCTCTTGCCGAACCGCTTATCCGATTATCTCTACGAACTAGCAGAAAAATTCCATGCTTTCTTTCGCGACTGTCGCGTTGAAGGGGCTCCTGAGGAAAGTAGTCGTTTAGTTCTCTGTGAGCTTACTGCCCGCATTCTAAAAACGGGGCTAAACATTCTTGGTCTGCAGACAATGCCAAGGATGTAAGAGGGGTTTTGCTCTTGTGGTGGTGGACTTCTTGCACGTAAGTTGGAACCGCATATCCAGGAAGCTGTTTGCGCAGCTGCTCAATCAACTGAAGCCCTTTTTCTGTTGCAACTTCAAAGTGTGCGGCGCCTTGAACGCGGTCAAGCTGATGCAAGTAGTAGGGAACAATCCCATGAGTCGCAAGTTTTAAGAAAAGCTCTTTCAAGGTAGTGGCATTGTCATTCACATCTCGAATCAGTACCGTTTGAGTGAGGACAGGAATGCCCCGTTTTTGAACCCGTTTCATGGCTTCTAAGACATCGGCATCAAGTTCTAGTGGGTGGTTGGTGTGAAGGAGGAAAAAGGTTTGTAACCTTGTATTTTCTAAGAGATCCAGAAAAGGGCTTGTGATGCGTTCGGGGATTCCAATGGGAAAACGGGTGTGAAAGCGCAGCAGTTTGAGGTGGGGAATTGCGCTTAATTGCTCAATGAGTGCACCAAGCTTCTGATCACTGAGAGAGAGCGGGTCTCCTCCACTGAGAATCACTTCGTGTATTGAGGAGTCGTTTTGAATGACTTCGAGTTCTCTTGAAAAATCAAGAGGGGGTTCATTGTAGGGGTAATTTTGCCGAAAGCAAAAACGGCAGTGCATCGCACAGGCACTTGTCACAATGAGGAGGACGCGTCCTTCATACTTTTTCAACAAACGTGGCGTTTTTTGAAAAGAAGTGTCTTCGACTGGGTCGGTGAGAAAACCGGGTGCAGCGACATTTTCCTTTTGGTGTGGGAAGAACTGGAGAAGAATGGGATCATTTAGCGTCTTCTTTTCAATCTTTTCTGCAAGACGTCTCGGCAGATTAAGGGGAAAGTGAGGATGCGAAAAAAAAGGCTTGTCAAGGTCAAGCTTTAAGAACTCTGCTAAAGGTTTCCAATTTCTAAAATTATTTTTTTGAATTTGGCGCCACTGTTCCAAAAAATGTTCCTTATCGTGGTTAAAATGGGGAATTATCTTAGCTTATGCTGCCTACGGCCGTCAATAGCTTGATTTCAATGGAATCTTTCTTTAAACTTTCGACTTTCTAATTTGGGTAAAATAAAATGGGGACCGTTCAAACAAATTATTTTGTAACCAACGAATATTTGCTAAATGAAAAGTCTTATTTTCATGAAGCGATTGACTTGGTAACGCTGCCTTTGCGAGCGCTCTTGAATGGTCATGTGGTGGATCTCAGAGGGGAGCCTGCGACCATGAAGCGTAACGTTTTTGATTTTTCAAAAACGATCGCAAACCCCAATTTGGCACTCTTAGCATCTCGTGTCCTTCGATTTGCCATATTTACGTTATTTGCCTACTTTTATCGTTTTTCTCTCGTTTCTACTGGTTTGTTATGCATCAAGTATTTGATGGAATCGAGCATGGTTGAGAGTCAAATCCGCGTCGTTGAACAAAAAAGTGGCGGAACTGAAACGCTCAAAGAAGTTCGCTCAATCACTTTAGATACAACAGGTCTTGAAAAACCCGCAAACCTACATCCTCATAAGAGTGCGATTTATGACAAGATGAAGGGTGAAAAAAGTTGGATTGAAGACACCAATATTCGTTTAACGATTTATCCATTCAAAAGAGCTACTGTGAAACAGTTGCCAATTTTCTCCAATAAGTGTGGAGAAATTAGGGCACGTGATGGGCATTTCTCTTACCCAGATTCGAAAGAACATCAAGAAGAGTGGACTGCGAATTTTTCGACTCCAGAGCTATTCTCGCATTGTTTAAGTGGGGATTTGACCCAAGATGAACTGCAAGTGATGGAGCATCCTGGTCTTTACCATATCAAACGAAAGATCGATGAAAAACCAGAGATGGGCACTCTAAAAGGGGATGAAATATCCTTGATAACGGGAGCAAAACGGCATGGAGTTTTCCTTGCGAAGTACTGCTATGGGAAAGGATTTGCATCAAGGCCTATAGAAGATGTTCAAGGATATGCATTCAAGTTGGACGAAGCAGAAAGTCGCCTGTTTTGCATGTCTGCTCCTCCAGTTTCACTAGAGAAGGTTGGAAAACCTTACGAAAAAGAAGACCTTGAAGCACTTTTCTACCGATCCTACCACGCATTTTCAAAGATTAGGGTATTGGCAAAGCCTCAAAAAGTCCGGATTCATACAGGAAACTGGGGTTGTGGAGTCTCGGGACACAATCCTCGAGTCGTGGCTTTGATGCAAGTCGCTGCTGCTCATTTAGCGGGGATAGATGTTTTTGAATATTATCCTTTAAAAGCAAAAAAAGACTGGCGGGTTGCTATTTACTATTATGAGTCATTGAAACCTGCCTTTTCAGACTGGACAGTGGACAACTTTTTAACGGAAATGGCGAACCGTGCGGAGAGTTTAGGGTTTGTCTACCGATCACACAGAAACTAAAGCTTCTGCTGTTTCTGGAATCACCACTCGCTCAATATTTGCTCCAAGCGATTGCAACTTTGTTTCGAGGTTTTCATATCCTCGATCAAGATAGCGTAGTCCTGTAAGCGTACTGGCTTCTGGTGCTAAAAGCGCAGCCATCACATAGGCAAATCCTGCACGGAGATCGGGAACTTCGATTTCTTTTCCAATAAAGGGGGTAGGACCTTTCACAATCAGGCTATGTTCATAGTTTTGTGCACCAAAGCGGCAGGGACGCCCCCCTAAACACTGAGTGAACAGTTCGACGTCAGCACCCATTTCTTTGAGCGTTTTGATGTAGCCAAATCGATTTTCGTAGACCGTTTCATGCACAACAGAGCTTCCAGACGCTTGGGTTAAGAGAATCACGAAAGGCTGTTGCCAATCAGTGAGAAATCCAGGATGGACATCTGTTTCCAGGTGGAGTCCCCCTTTAAGAGGACCTTGGTGATAAAATTCGATTCCATCGCTTTTAACCGAAAAGCCTCCATTAATTCTCCGAAGTTTGTTGAGAAAGGTGATAAAGTGCTCTTGTTTGGCACCTTTGACGAACACGCGCCCTTTTGTGCTGATGGCTGCCATTCCAAAAGAAGCTGCTTCGATACGGTCGGTAATCACCGGATGTTCCACTTCATAAAACTGTTTCGCTTGTTCGATGTAAATTTTTCGGTTCACATCGACATGAATGATGGCGCCAAGTTTTTGAAGAAAGAGAATCAAGTCAATCACTTCAGGCTCCATCGCCGCATTTTCGATCACTGTTTTACCTTCGGCACGGCAAGCTGCTAAAATGGCATTTTCCGTTGCCATCACAGAAGGATAAGGAAGCTTGATACGAGTCCCCTTAAGTCCATTAGGCGCATGAGCAAAGTAGGCTCTGTCTTTTTTTATCATACGGTCTTCGACAGTTGCCCCTAGGGATTCCAAGGCCATGACGTGAAAATCGACAGGACGCTTTCCAATTTTGCAACCGCCAACAGTAGGGACGATAATATTTTCCCGCGTTCTTCCTAGAAGCGCGCCCATTGTGAGAATCGGAATTCGATTGGCACCTGAAAAGTGCATAGGGATGTAGGAGGACTTGATCTCTTTTGTGATCACTTCCATTGTGCCGGCTTCTCGATCCCACGCCACATCCATCCCGATTTCCTTGCACAGGTTTACCGTTGTTTCCACTTCAGAAATGTCAGGAACATTGGAAAAAATACACCTTTTGTCGGAAAGAAGCGAAGCCACAAGGATTTTCGTGATGGCATTTTTTGCCCCAGCTGCTTTCACTTTACCTTTGAGTGGCTGTCCGCCGATAATCTTAAACGCTTCCATATTCATTTAATATATCAGCTTTGAGTTGTTTTCGAAAGGAGATCTTTTCTCCACCTTCTATAAATAGTTCATGAGGGAGAAGTCCAGGTCCACCTTCTGAAATATAACTTAAAGAAAGAAAGGGCGCCTTTTTTTTCTCCCGCAGGATAAGAGCAAGCCATCCCATGGTTTTGCGCACATTGAGTTCTACAATTGGATGAAGCAATTCATCCATTTCAGTTGGATGGCGATAGACCATTGCATCAATTCCCAGTGGGCCGAAATAGCCTTCTTTTGCAAGATGTGCAAGAGGGACTTTAACCATTTCGAGATGGTCTTTTAAAAACCGGTAGTGGATCCCAAAAAGCGCTTCTTCCTCACCTGCAATCGTGCGTTCATACTGACCACTTGCTTTGTTTTCCATAATGGTCGCACCGAGATAGGTCGCATCGCCTTCTTTTGAAATCATCCATTGTGTGCTAAAATCAAGGAGTCGTTGAACCCAAGGCTCGCCAATCAATGCATGACCTTCTTCAAAGTTTTTGATCACATTTTTCCGTACCCTTTCAAATTCCTCAGGAATTGCTAAAATAAAGCGCCCTCTCCCTGCGAGTCCGTAGCATGTTTTGAGAACTTTAGGGTAAGTGCCTTCCTTTAGCCATTTTTCAACTTCTTCAAGAGTGTGGAAGAGTTGTGCTCCTGGAAGAGTGGGGCTGTGAGTGAAGGAAAAGACTTTAGACGCCACATCCCGAACGATGGGGAACGACGGCGGCTCATAAATCTCACCTTCCTTAGCGGCCCAGGTTTTTGCTGTTTGAGACCATCCCCAAGTTTCGAGCTTCTCATCAGTAAAGCCTGTCTCAGCTAAAAGCTTGAGGTTGGGGGCAGGTTCTTGGGGTAGGTGAGTGACGAGGATGTCGTCGTTTTCATCTGCATAGAGAAGGGGGAGGAATTGGAGCTGCAAAAAGTTTGGGTGAACCAAAAAGGCTTGGTTAAAGGGGAGAGTCGAGCGCGTCTTGAGTTCCCACTCGAAATTGACATTTCCAAGGTGCAACTTTTTCATAAAGTCAATATAATCGATAACATGAAATTTCGAACAGGAATAGGGCAAGATAGTCACCGTTTTCTCTCTAACGGGACAGAAAAAAAATGCATCATTGCGGGGCTTGTTTTTGAAGATGCTCCGGGGATGGATGCTGATTCCGATGGGGATGTGGTGTTCCATGCGATATGTAATGCCATCACGTCATTGACCCATGTGCCCATCTTGGGCAAGTTGGCAATCGACCTTTGTCACAAACAAGGAATCACTGATAGCCGAGTTTACCTTGAAGAGGCACTTGCAACCTTAGGTGAACAAAAGATTGAGCACATAGCTTTAACGATCGAAGGGAAACGTCCCAAGTTTCAAAAGCGGAGCCTAGATATTCGCCAAAGTGTTGCTGAAGTTGTCAAGCTTGAGGAGGATCAAGTTGGCATCACGTTTACTTCAGGCGATGGACTCACCTCATTTGGCAAAGGAGAAGGACTGATGTGCTATGCGGTGGTTACAACGTTTCAGTAGACATCGAGAAGCAGCCTTTTTTCTTGGCGCATCTTTCGAATGAAATCTTTTGCTTCCGTATCAGATAGTTTTCCTTTTTCTGCAGCGATGCTGTGCAAAGTTGCTGTGACATCCTTTGCCATGTGACGCGCGTCACCACAAATGTAGATGTAGGCGCCTTCTTGGATCCACGCCCAAATATCAGCAGCTTGTTTTTTGATGAGATGTTGAACATAGACCTTTTCTTCCTGATCCCGTGAAAAGGCGCAATCGAGCTTGAGGAACCCAGCTTCTTCAAGCTCGGTAAAGAAGTCTTCATAGTAAAAGTCATAAGCTCGCATTCTTTCTCCAAAAAAGAGCCAATTTTTCCCGGAAGCTTTTTGCTGCAGCCGCTCTTGTAAAAAAGCGCGGTAGGGAGCGACTCCCGTTCCTGGGCCAATCATGATCATCGGAGTATTTTTATCTTTAGGGACTTTAAATGTTGCATTCGGATGGTGGTATGTTGGAATAACAGTTTCTCCAACTTGAGCTTGATCACAGAGAAAACGGCTGCCCAGTCCCCAACGCATTTTTCCTCCTTGCTGACATTGAAACGTGACAACTAACAAGTCAACCGAGTTAGGAGTTTTTTGCTGAGATGAAGCAATCGAGTAAAAGCGAGGGAGCATGGGTGAAATATAAGAGATAAGCTCTTGCAGAGAAACATTTGGGTTTGGTTGCTGAGTCAGCAAATCTTCAAGATCGTGATTTTCAATAAACTCTTTGCGGGCTTCTTTATCTTCTATTAGTTCATGCAAAGCGGGAAATTGCTTTAACATCGGGAGAGTAATACGAATCAAGTTCGACTTTGTGACTAAAAAGTGTTTCAGGGAAAAGGTTGCTTGACTACGCGGATCGACGACCTCTTCTTTTCCTGTTTTCTTGAGTGCTTTTAAAATTGAATCAACAATTGTGGGAGGGTTTTCAGGGAAAATCCCTATGGCATCTCCAGGTTCGTAATGCATTTGTGAACCTGAAAGGTCGAGCTTTAGATGATAGGTTTGTTTACTAGAACCCTCTTGATTCAACAGAGTGCGTTCCAGCAATTTTGCAGGAAAAGGATTATTTTTGTTGTACTCTGTCATTGACAACCGCTCCTGACATTTTTTAAAAGAGCCTTAAGCAAAGGATAAAATTATGCGACTCTTTCTATTTTTACTACCGCTTATCATCTTATCTGGTTGTGGATCCAACGGGTACGACCGGCACTACATCGTTTCAGATGCAGTTGAGGAAACCCTTCCAGTCCCTGAAGAAGATTAATCCTTATTCAGCCAAGACTTGCAATCTTTTGTTTCCCATTGCTTCGTCAGCATTGCCATCTTCTTATTGGAAATACCGCCCAAAAATTCAATGGCATTTAAAATGCGTGCCCGTGTTCGGTCCTTGCCCAAAATATCGACTGAGTCGAAAAGTGGAGGGCCTTGATGACGTCCTGTAATGGTGGCAAACAAGAGACGCATGATCACTTTTTTGTGATTCACTCCAAAGGCTTCAGCAACTTCGCGCGAGGCTTTTTCAAACCCATCACGTCCCCAGTTTTCACCGGCATCCATGCTCCAAATCATGCATTGCAACATCATGGCGCTCACATCTGGAGCCATATTTTTCGGACAAAGAAGCTCTTGCGAATGAGGAATGTGGTTCACAAAAAGAAAGTCGCAGAGTTCGATAAACTCTCCAAAAGTCTTTATACGAGTATGAATCAGCGGCATGAGCCGTTTCATCTTTTCATCTGAAAAGCCCCACTCTTGGATTTTGTTCCACAGCTGATTTTCTGGAATGGAATTGATCAAATACTGTTGATTGATCCAGTCGAGTTTTTTCACATCAAAAAAAGCTCCTGAAACACCGATTCGATCTGTCGAAAAGTTCTTGATAATGTCTTCGAGTGAGTAAATTTCTTGGTCATCTGGCATGCTATATCCCATGAGAGTCAAGAAGTTGACAAAGGCTTCAGGCAGATAACCACTTTCTTTGTAGTAAAAAACCGAAGTCGGATTCTTGCGTTTTGAGAGCTTTTTCCCATCTGCTCCTAAAAGCAGTGGCATGTGCATGATCTTAGGGCGTTCCCAACCAAAGACATCATAAAGTAGTACGTGTTTGGGAGTGGAGCTGATCCATTCGTCTCCCCGAATGATATGCGTGATGCCCATCAAATGGTCGTCGACGACATTAGCCAAATGGTAAGTTGGAAAGCCGTCAGATTTCAGTAGAATTTGGTCGTCAACATCGGCCCAGGGGCAAGTGATCCGCCCTTTGATGAGATCTTCGTATTCACATTCTCCAGTTAGAGGAACCTTTAATCGAATCGTGTAAGATTGCCCTTCGCTTTCCCGCTTTTCAATCTCTTCAGGGCTTAAGTTACGGTAGCGTCTATCATAGCCAGATCGTTGACCTGTCTTAGCTGCAATTTCCCGCATTTCTTTAAGTTCTGCAGCGGTTGCAAAACACTTGTAAGCTTTGCCTTCATCGAGCAGCTTTTGGACATGTTCCTTGTAAATTTCCGACCGCTCTGATTGGCGATAGGGGCCATACGGACCGCCGATATCCGGTCCTTCATCCCATTGAATCCCGAGCCATTGAAGGGACTTAAAAATACTTTCCTCATATTCCGGGCGACTACGGGTCCTGTCGGTATCTTCGATACGTAAAATGAATTCTCCGCCATGGTAACGAGCGAAAATGAAGTTAAACAGAGCCATGTAAGGCGTACCTACATGAGGGTCTCCCGTCGGAGACGGAGCAATGCGTGTGCGAACTGTCATAAAGCAATTTTTTTGATTCTGTAAATAGAAGATAATTGTCTCGGTTCAATCGATAGATTTCAAGTGAAAACTAAGACGACTCTTAAGAGAGTAGGTTAAAGAGCTTGATCCATTAACTGCGATTTAATACAAAAAATTTATGATCATTCGAATAATTGAAAAACATGCCCAAGAAAATCCGAATCGAGTCCTTTTTGTTGAAGGGGGAGGAACGATCACTTATGGAGCTTTTTACCATTATGGTAGGAACTTAGCCCTTCAATTTCAAAAAAAAGGGCTAGCGTCAAAATGTATTGGATTTTCTCTTCCAAATAGTATCGATTTAGCCATTGCTTACTTGGGGGTATTTATGGCTGGCGCGATTGCTGTTCCAATCAGCCCTAATCTGAAACAAAGTGAAAGGGATTACATTATCGATCAAACAAACCCAGAGCTGATGATTGATGCTTCACATTCTCTTCGTTTCGAAGAAGGAAGCGGGGAAGTGGTCGTGCCAAAACCAGAGAATCCTGCAGCAATTTATTTTACATCGGGATCGACAAGTCATCCCAAAGGAGTGACTCATTCCTATCGCTCCTTTACCGCCATGCTTGATACGATGGTTGATGCCACTGATTTAACCTCAGAAGATCGTTTTCTTGTTTCAGAGTCGATGAGCAATGCGAGTGGATGTTGCCACGCTTTTATGCCTCTTTTCAGTGGGGGATCCGGTGTGATTATTCCACACCTCGATATACCAAATCTTAAGGAGGCTTTGAAGCATCAACCAACCGTTTTATCGATAATGGGGAAAGGGAATAGTGATATCATTCATGAACCGACGCTTTCTAAAGACCATTTTAAAGGAGTGAGAATCAATTTTACCGGTGGGGATCAAGTAACGGGAGCATTAATGGATGCGTT
Source organism: Simkania sp. (assembly GCF_965215465.1). Classification (GTDB taxonomy): domain Bacteria; phylum Chlamydiota; class Chlamydiia; order Chlamydiales; family Simkaniaceae; genus Simkania. The sequence continues at coordinate 328,186 of NZ_OZ244056.1, forward strand.
TAAGGAGAAAACAGGGGTTTCTATTCGGTATGGGTATGGGATGAGTGAATTTCTTATTTTGACTGTGAATAAAAGTGGGGAAAAGGAGAAGCAAGCCTCAGTGGGGCAAGCGGCAAAAAATGCAACTCTTGAGCTTCGTGATGGAGAGATGTGGGTAAAAGGGCCTAATAGGATGCTCAAATACTGGAATGATTTAGATGAAACTCAAAAAGTTTTAGTCGATGGATGGCTAAGAACGGGTGATCTTCTTCGTTGCGACTCTGACGGTTTTTATTGGTTTGTTGGGCGTCTTAAACAGATGATCATTCGAGACGGAGATAATATCTCTCCATTAGAAGTTGAATTGGTTTTTTCAAAACATCCCGCTGTGAAGGCTGTTGGGGTGATCGGAGTTCCTCACACAACTGAGGGAGAAGTTCCCAAAGCCTTTGTCGAGCTCAAGCACCCGATCTCTGAAGAAGAGCTTATCGCTTTTGCAAAGGAACACCTTGAGGATTATAAAGTTCCTGTCTCTATTCAGTTTCTAGACGAACTTCCTAGGACTCCAAGTGGGAAGATTGCGCGGAATCGTCTTTCTGAAATCTAAATATTTTAAGAGAAAAAGCTCGATCATTTCAATTGAGAGATGGTAAAATATTCCTAGGTATTTTTCAAAATATTAGGAATTTAGGATGAGCAAAGCGATCAAATGGTTTTTCAAGAATTGGGCGAATTTCAAAGGGCGTGCGTCTCGTGCAGAGTACTGGCGCTATACGCTTGTGATTTTGATCTTTTCTTTTGGAATGAATAGCATAGATCTCACTCAAGCAGCGCGTATGATCTGTTCTCTAGTGTATTTTCTTGTTTTTATGATGCCTGGGATTGCTGTAGCTGTTCGAAGACTTCATGATATTGGAAAAAGTGGCTGGAACATATTACTCGCGCTCATTCCGCTCATCGGTCCGATTGTTCTGATCGTTTTTTACTGCAAGAAGAGTCAAATAGGCGAAAACCGTTTTGGGTCAAGCTCGATTAATGCTTAAGCCTTAACCAATGCAATGGATAAACCTTTAGCGCACTTGATCGATGAAATCGTGCGGACACATCATGAATTCCTACCTCAGGAGCTTCCTTCAATTTTAGATCTTTTAAACAACATTGAGAAATTAGAAGGCAAAGAGCAGCCGAAATGGAAGGACGTAAAGCCACGAGAGAACACCTGCTTTGAGTGTGACTAAGTGCGTACCTAGTTACAAATTTGGTTACATGAATGCACAAGGCAAGCTTAATTTGGTGTCTCCTTGCTGCTGTCTAACAATAATCTCTGCTAAGCTGGTTTTGAGGTCTGCAAAGACTTGTTGGCTAGGTTCTGAGCTGTCAATTCGAGTCCAGCTGCCATCGGTGTTTTTTCTAAGAGCGCTAGCATGGATAGGTTGATAGGTGCCAAGCATGGCGCGCGATCTTGATGCAAGAAACTCCTCATCTACGACGTGTCTTGTTCCTGCTGCATGGTTCACAAATTCAAGCCCTCTTTCGTCTGAATAAGAGAGGTCTCCAACTTGCATCTCGGCAACGCTTAATCGAAGAGCGCCTTCAGATTCAAGTTGGTGCATGTAATCCACAACCAATCCAAGGTCAATTCCATACTCAATATCTAGGAGTGTACCTAGAAGCTCTTTTGCAGCTGCAGTCATGTGGTCTGCATCGACACCAGTGGGATCTTCCAAAGAGGACTGGCCAAATCCTGCAGCTCTTTGTGCGATGTACTTTGCTAGATCATTTGGTCTAATCGCTCCATAACCTAAAAAGGCGTTTGCTGCATGCATTTGGCAATAGGAGTTTTTTTGTGATTCGCAATAATATTTTTCTCCAGGAGGTTTTGGGTCCAGGCTTTCTTCTGCAACACGAAGCTTCACTTTGTTACGGTCTAGGGAGATCTTTTCTTCATCTCTGCTAAATTGCGTCACAAGAAAGTGGGATTTAATCAAACCAGGGTAGTCCGCTGAAGTTCCTGCATCTCCAGGAGCGGGTGGTCTTCCAAAAAAGGGTTCAACGTCATCGATATTTACCCACTCTCTACTGCTTACATCCAAGATTTCCACTCCAGTCACGTCGTCGGCAAGAGTGTCGGGATTTTTCATAAAGTAAAATTCATGCGTTGCTGGATTAGCAAAGAACAAATAAGGGCGCTGTACCATGAAGTACTTGAGTTCGACCTCATCTGTATAATTGGCTTTGACGGCTTCTTCAACTGTTCCGCCGCCAGGGTAGTGACGACTAGACGTTGGATCATCATATTGTGAGATTTGAACAACTGTCCGCTTGTCTAGTGTTCCTGATTGTTCTAATTGCGCATAGCGGGAAAGGACGCCTTTCTCTTCAGAGCTGAGCGTGTCAAACGCGTCTGAATTCATAAAAGAGGACAGTCTATCGATATTATTTTCTTTAAAACTTATAGCACTCATAAAGCTTCCTGTTCAAGGAATAACATTTTATCACGATTGTTAATTTATATAAAAGTGTTGTGTTTTGTTTATCTATTCCTTTTTGCGCTAACTACCAACAGATTATAATGTTTTTTTTGAGATAAAAAAGCCAGGTGGTTTCACCTAGCTTTACATTGGTTTGCAAATGCGAGCGTATTCTTTGTGGCCTACATGAACGCGCAAGGCAAGGTTAATTTCGTATTTCCTTGTTGTTGCTCAAGAATTGTTTCAATTAAACTCGCTGAAAAGTTTTCAGAAAGTTTTTGGCCGGGTTTCAAACTATCGACTTCTGTCCAACTGCCATCCGTGTTTTTTCTAAGTGCTCTAGCATGAACGGGTGCAAAGGTACCAAGCATTGAGCGTGATCTTGATGCAAGAAACTCCTCATCTACTTTATGTCTTGTTCCTGTTCCATGATTCACAAACTCAAGACCTTTCTCTGGTGTATAAGCGAGCTCTCCGACTTCAATATGCTCAACACTTCCTCTTAGTTCGCCTTCGCTTTCAAGATAGTGCATGAAGTCGACTACCATCCCAAGATCAACCCCATACTCAATATCTAAGAGTCCTGTTGCAGGTTTAGACTCAGCAAGTAGGCCACCCTGAGCGAGTCCTTCTACGTGTGAGTGACTAAATGTAGCAGCTCTCATTGAGACGTACTCTGATAGCGCATTTGGCCTAACAGCGCCGTATCCTAAAAAGGCATTTGCCGCATGCAGTTGACAATAGGAGTTTTTTTGTTCTTCGCAATAATATTTTTCCCCTGGTGCTTTAGGGGCTAAGCTTTCCCCTTCAACGCGTAGCCCAATTTTATCTCGTTCAAATGCTACTTGTTCTTCATCTCTGTTAAATTGTGCTACAAGGAAGTTCGCTTTGATCAAGCCAGGGAATGATGCAGAATTGTCCTCATTTCCAAAAAATGGTTCAAGGTCATCGATACGTACCCACTCCTTTGCGCTTATATCTAATACTTCCAATGCTTTAACATCATGTGAAAAAGTGTCTGGATTCTTCATAAAGTAAAACATGTGCTTCTCTGGGTCCGCAAAGAACAGGTACTTGCGTTCTCCAATAAAGTAGACGGGTTCGACACCATCTGTATAATTTGCTTTTTCCGCTTCTTTGACTGTTCCGCCGCCAGGATATTTGGGGCCGACAACTCTCGGATCTGTCACTTTTGAGATTTGAACGACAGTCCGTTTGTCTAACGTTCCAGTGCCTTCTAATTGTGCATACCGGGTTAAGACGGCTTTCTCTTCTGTACCGAGAGCTTCGTACTCAGTGGTTTGCATAAAAGAGATTAGACCTTCGAGATTATTTTGTGATAAATCTATAGCGCTCATAATTTCCTTCCTATTCCTTTTTTTAAGCTTTCTTACGAAATATTATAACAAAACATTTATTTTAAATAAATATTTTGTTAATAAATAAGTTTTTAATAAATTAAAAGCGCTTCTTTTTAATTATCAATTGTTTAAGTTGTTTTTTTTTAGAGAAATGGGGCTCTGGTCTTAATAGAGCGAGTTTGATATAATGTCCCTTGAATGAGATTTTGAAGGGTCATTATGGGTGTATCTCCAGCTACAAGTTCCAATTATTCTTCGTCTTTATCCGCCTTAAATTCAGAGTCTTGGGCGTTAAAAGATGCAAAAGTCACCGACGAGGTTCTTGAGAGCCTCGCTGGAAGAACTGATTTGGTCATCCGTGCGGTGGATGCACCATTATCAACTATTTCAGCAAAGACTTTAAAGCTTTTCGTGAAGGCTCATGACTCTAATCTAGAACGGTTTAACCTTCAAAATAACAACGAGATTGATGGCGCAACCTTAGTGGATCTTGCCAAAATGATGCCCCACCTTAAAACGCTCTCCTTTCAATATCTTCATCAGGTGACGGATGAGGATCTTCTAAAAGTTGTCAATGCTTGCCAGGATCTAGAAACCCTCAGAATTTGCCAAAATAGCAGGATTTCGAAGGAGGCGTTTTATCAGATCTTAAACCTTGATAGGAATTTTTTGAAACTCTCTGTCGATTTAGCTGGCAGGCAGAAAAAAACTTCTGGAGCAAGTGGGGCTGATCGAGAAGTCAGAGCTCAAGTTGAAGCATTAAGATTGTCCGGACTTTCCTTCGGGAGTAGCGATATTGATCCTATTCTAAAAATCAAGGGATTGAGAAATGTGGAGCTGGCCTTGACGAGTGTGACAGCTGAGGATGTTGCGCGTATCTCAGAAGGGCAGCTTGGTGTTACAGTTCAGGATATTTCACCTAAAAAACTATCAGGTTTTGAAAAGGGTTTTATAGAAAGAGGTCTGTCTTATACAAGAAGTGGTCGTAACATCAGAGTCGTTCAGGGAGCTTCCGAAGGCTTGTAAGTCCTAGGTCTTCTGAGCTCTTAAGAAACTAAAGCAATTCTATCTGAAATATGTGAGCTTAAGCAGCGGGAGCAGCTTGGGTTTTAGGGGCTTCAGCCTTTTCTTTTTGCTCGGAGAGTAAGACAAGATCTTTCATGATGTTCATCGTTTCTTCGAGTTGGAGGTCGTTTTGACCGTACTTTTCAACAGACTCCGCATCAAACTCTTCTTTTTTGATCTCTTTGAGAAAGTTTTGGTAGTTCGTGTTGTTTTGAACCCGAATTTGAGAGTTAGATTTTAAGGTCGTCATATAGGGTTCGTAGATGGTCATCCGCTCTTGAAGGTCTTTTTTGTAGTAACGCATCATTTTCCCGCGATGGAAAGGATGTATGTCGGAGAGATTGTCTTGGAAATTGGGTGAAATCTCGTCATTTTCGAGTGGAAATTTAGCTTGAGCTTCCCCAATTTCTGCTTCTGTCAGGCCACCAGGAACTTCGATGTCGACTTTGGTTCCTGTTAACTGAGGACTCTTGCCCGATACGGTGTAGTAGAGGCCTCGTGTCACTTTGTACTCTCCTTGGGGGTTCACTGTATTTGCATTCGACGAATCGAGAGTGAAAGTTTGATAGCTCCCTTTTCCCCAAGTGGACGGGTCGCCTACAAGAACGGCTCTACCGTAATCTTGGAGCGTTTGAGCAACGATTTCAGCGGCTGAAGCGCTTCCCTTATTAGTCAGAACGAGAAGTGGTCCATCCCAAGTGAGATCAGACTCAAAATTGCGCAAGTGCTGGATGTTTCCATTGCTATCCTTGATAGAAACGACGATTCCCTTCTTGATGAAAAGTCCTGTCACAGCAACAGCTTGCGGCAAGATTCCGCCGGCATTGTTGCGGAGATCTAGGACAACGCCTTTTAAATTGTGCTTTTCCTTCATCTCTTCCATCGCCTTTTTTAAGTCGGCTGCCGAAGAGTAATTTGGATCTTGGTAGAACGAAAAGAGGCGGATGTGCCCAATCACTCCATCTCCGTAGGGGACGGTTTCTGACTCAAAACGGGTTTCCTTGAGAACAATTTCATCTCGAATGATTTCAATGTCGAGCTTTTCAGTTTTCTTCGGAGTTTCTTCCCCATGCTCACGTAAAATGGTCAATGTGACGGCGGTTCCTTTGGGTCCGCGAATCAATTCAACGGCTTCAACAATATCCATTCCGACGACAGGCTCGTGGTTGACGGCGATGACGCGGTCATTCACCTTGAGTTTTCCTTCACGAGTGGCAGGGCCTCCTTCGATCAAGCGAACTAGGGTGAATCCATTCAGGTCATCGCGCAGTTGGGCGCCAATCCCAAAGAGGCGCTGTTGGACCTGGATCATGAACTGATTGGCTTCTGTTGGAGTGAAATAAACCGTGTGATTATCAAGGGCCCCTGTGAAGGCTTTGAGAAAGTAGGCGAGTTGCTGCTTATGGCGGTCTTTGAGGTTTTCTTGCAGAATTTCTTGTTCTCTAGAGATGCGCCGCTTATTGATGCGCTGAATGAACTGGTCTTTGGTTTCAAAGTCGAGCTTTTCAGCGGTCTCCAGCTGAAGCGCTCTGAGCTTTAGAAGGCGCTCTTTAAGCTCGGCTTCAGTTGTAGCCCATTTGAGGTCTTTAAACTCATTGACGCTCGTTTCTGGGAGGTCCTGATCGGCTATTTCAGACTCTAAGCGGTTTCGGCGTTCAATAGCTGTGATCATGGTTTCGTAAATTTCATCGAAAGTGACGAAATTTTCCTTCCGGTAGTTGCTAACTAGCTGATTAAGAAGTTCTTCTGAGGGGCTGTCCCACGTAGCTACTTCACTTTCAAGGAGATAGGTTTTCGTGGCGTCAAGCTCCTCTAAATAGTTTTGTAAAATCCTATGAGCGAGATCAGGTGTGAGCTTTTTGTAGGTGACGTGGGCCTTGAAGATTTCTTCAGATTTTTTTCTGGTCAGGTGAGGCGTCAATTCAGGGGGTTTTGCCTCGGCAAAGGCGAGAAAAATTAACAATAAGATGCTAAATATTAAAGACTTGAATTTCATATACGAGTACCTCGTCCTACCTTGTGTATCTTATAGCATATCAAGGGTTTATCTTCATCATAATCAAAATTTTAATCGTCAAAACATATAGATATTACTTTATAACCCTATGTAAATCAAAAATTTTCGGAAAAGTAAAGGAAATAGATTGATTTCAATTCAATTTTTTGTAATAATTAGATGTCTATAAGGCTTAAAATATAAAAAAGTGGCGATTCCAGCGCGTAATCCCCTGTTAATAGGACTATAATGCGGGCCACTTTTGTGCAGGTTTTCTTGGATTGAGGAGGATATAATCCGATGGATATGGACAATAGACAGGACGCTCCTGCCTTCGCGCAAGAGACTCCAAAGAAAGTTGTTTCGATTACAGAAGCAGCACGTATAAATGGCGTCACACGACAAGCAATCTACGTTGCGATTAAGCAAAAAAAGCTGAAAGCGCAAAAAGATGCAACTCGTTGGACGATCAAACTAGACGATCTAGAAGAATACAGACGCAATAAGTATTCGCGAGCGAAGTCAACTTATGACGGAGAACTACTCTTTGATAACGATAAGGGTTACTACTCAGTTAATCAAGTTGCAAAGATTCTTGGCGTACCAGCGCAAAAGATCTACTACGCAACGCGAATTGGCATGCTGAAAGCCTCGAGAAAGGGCGCAGCGTGGGTCATTCACTCTGAAGATGTGAAGGAATATCGAGAGAAGTACCTGAGCAAGAGTAGCTCTAGTACTGAAGCGATGTAGTAAGACCCGTCTATTCAGCCAGATTTGAGAGAGAGGTGAACCTTTGTAGGGTCGTTTTTGCATTTTTATTTCAAATTTTTTCTTACCATTTTGACTAATGTTTCCAAATGTGTCGTTTGAGGAAACAAGTCAAAGCCTAATAATTTTTCTCGTTTATACCCGATTAAATCATCCAAATCCCGTTTAAGAGTTGCAGGCATGCAAGAAATGTAGAGAATTTCTGCTGGCTGAAGGTGGAGTAGAGCATCTCTTACGGTCTTTGAAAGACCTGTCTTAGGAGGGTTCACAATCACCAAGTCGACGGGCTCGGCTGTTTTCAAGGCCTCTTCTGCTCTGCTAAATTTAAATTTGACTCCTTGCGTCCCGCTTTGGGATTGGTTTTCCTGAGCGCATCTGATTGCGGCGGAGCTTTCTTCAATTCCGAGCACAGAGCCTCCTGCTCGAGCAAGGAGAAGAGACGTGACTCCCACCCCTGAGTAGAGGGTCTAGGATGGATTTTCCTTTTGGCTGAGCCCACTTGACAAGCGTTTCATACAGCTGTGGAGTTAAAAAAGGGTTGTTTTGCATGAATCCGTAAGGAGAAAACTTCACATGAAGGTCGCAGATTGTCTTGGAAATCATTGTCTTTCCAAAGTGCTCTTCTCCAGAAGGGCTTTTCATGGCAATACCTTGAAGAGGGAGGTTTTCCATCAGTTTTTTTACAAGAAATCGCCTTGATTTAGGTAATCTTTTTGGAAACGAAAAGGCCAGTACAAAATGAGAGGAAGTTGCTTTGAAAATCCGAAAAGAACCGCTTTCTTTCCATTCTTGGAGGTGCTCTCGCAAGATACGCAATAAATCATGATCTATCGGGAGAAAAAGTGAGCAGGAGTTAATTTCAACAAGGCCTTTATTTTTAAAGCCAAAAGTCCCTTGCTGTAAATTGAGTCGGATATGAGAGCGGTAGTGCCACACTTCAGGAGAAGGAATGAGAGGCGGAACGTTCCCAAACTCATCTTCTAAAAAGGTCCGTTTGGCTTCAAGCTGTCCTTTTGGAGTGAGATGTTGCAATTGACAGCCCCCACATTGAGCGTAGTAAGGACATTGGGGAGAAGTGCGCTCAGGCCCGCTTTCAATCAAGCGATGAAGCTTGGCAAACTTGTAGTTTTTTTTCGCTCGAGTGATGGTGACTTCAACGAGATCGCCTGGAGCTGTATAAGGAACAAAAAGGACAAAGCCTTGATCTCTAGAAAGACCCCCGCCGCCAAAAACAAGCTTTTCAATCTTTGATTTTAAAATCTTTGGCGAGGAGTTGGATGCTTGATTTGTTAAGGAAGACGTTGACATGAGGCGTGAAAGCAATTTGAAGTTTGAGGTTTTTCTTGCAAAGTCGTGAACGCGATTCACTGAGGCCAAAACCGATGCCTTCTAAGATGCGTTCATTTTGCTCGAGATAGAGTTTGAGGTGAGTTTTTCCGACAACTTTTGGTGGCCAAGCTTGAGTGACATCAGAGTAGAGAATCGGAGGAGGGTTTGCTGTTCCGTAAGGCTCTAACAATTGGAGTGAGTCGAGAAAATCAAAGGTTAAGTCTTCAAACTGGACACGTGCATCGAGGTGCAACTTTGGTAAAATGTCTTCTTGGTTCAGCGCTTGATTTGCCATTTCAATAAAGACGTTTTTAAATTTTACAATGTTTTCTTCTTGAATGAGAAGTCCAGCTGCATAGTCATGTCCTCCAAAGTTGACCAGTAGATCCCTGTGTTTTCGCAAGGCAGAAAGGAGAGGAAATTCAGGGATGGTGCGGATCGATCCTTTTCCGACGCCTTGGTCAACGGCAATGATGACGGTCGGGCGATTGTATTGCTTGGAGACGCGTGCAGCGATAATCGGAATGATACCCGGATGCCATTTATCAGAATGGAGAACGATAGCATTATTTTTTAAGGATTGTGGGTGTGCAACGAGGTAGCTTTCTATGTCGTCAGAATCGCGCCGTTCGATACGTTGTCTTTCTGTGTTGTTGTCATCAAGTTCTTTTGCCAACGATGTTGCCGTTTCCGAGTCGTGCATTAAGAGGAGTTCTACCCCTTTTTGCGGATCGGCAATACGTCCTAAACTGTTTAAGCGGGGAGCAATTTTTGAAGCGATGTCAGCTGTCGTGATGGTACTGGCTTTGACTTCACAGATTTCCATCAACTTAAGAAGGCCAATGCGTTTCGTTTGGGCAAATTGTCTTAGCCCATAGCGTACTAAAATGCGATTTTCTCCAATGAGTGCTCCCATATCTGCAATGGTACCCAAAGCGACCAAGTCTAGAAAACGCTTCAAATCAATTTTGTTTGGATTGATTTTCCCCGTTGAAACCAGGTGGTTTGTCAAAGCATGGGCAAGTTTGAATGCAACTCCAACCCCTGTGAGATCTCTATTGGGGTAAGTGCTGTTAATCAGTTTTGGGTTGAGGGTTGCGATACAATTAGGAATTTTAGCCGTGGGTTCATGGTGATCTGAAATGATCACATCGATTTGGTGGCGAAAGTACTCTTCGATTTCATCGGCTGCCGTAATCCCACAGTCAACTGTGATGAAAAGTTTACATTTGTTTTCTAGAGCATACTCTAGAGCATCAGTAATCATTGTGGGCGTCGAAGTCGTTCGGTTGGGCACATAGTAGAGGGCGTGAGCTCCAATCATGCGTAAGAATTCGACGAGAAGTGTTGTGCCTGTAATTCCATCGACATCATTGTCCCCATAGACAATGATTGTTTCTTTTTTCGCAATCGCTTGCATCACTCGTTCGACTGCAATGTTCATGTCGAGAAATTGGTCCGGAGCGATTAAGTTCGGAAGTTTTGCGTACAGATAGTTATAGATTTCTTCGAAAGAAGAAAAACCTCTGGAGACAAGAACCTGAGCAGTCACAGGATGAATGTTAAATTCGTTGACAATCGAATCACACCATTCTGGTGAGTAGTCAGGATAGACCCAAAGAAGTTGTTCTTCGTCTTTCAAAAGTGTTACCCGGATTATGACCTATTTTTAAGGTATTTACCATTGTTTTAAGCAGCAACTATTTTTCGTTCAATGCTAACTTTTCGCTTTTTTTCTGTTCCTTTCTGTGAAAAAAGAGTAGGAGCGGTGCCGCAATGTAGAGGGAAGAAAGAGTTCCAAAAACGACCCCAATCACCATCACAAGTGAAAGACCAAAAATAGTGCTTCCACCTAAGAAAAGGAGGGCTAGTAAGACCACCAATGTGGTTCCTGAAGTCATGATTGTACGACTGAGGGTCACATTGAGAGCGTGGTTGATGACATCTTTGAAAGAGTGCTTACGCATCACTTTGAGATCTTCTCTAATGCGATCAAAAATGATGATCGTGTCATTCAAAGAGTATCCGATAATTGTCATCAGTGCGGCGATGGTGTTCAAGTCAATTTGAATGGGGACGCCAAAAGTGTGCAAGATTGTAAGAAGAGCAAGAGTGATCACAACATCAATTGCTAGGCCTAGAGTTGCGCTGATTGCATATTTAAATTCAAAGCGGAATGTGATGTATAAAAGGATGCAAATCAGTGCAAGCGAAAGGCCAATAAGGGCATTGTTGCGCATTGCATTTGACATCTGACCGCTGATGCTTGTCCAGCTACTGTCAAGCTGTTTGAGAGACACAGGTGTTACTTCAAGTCCATCTTTTGCAAGTGCTCCAACAACCCATACAAGACGAGGATTATTTTCATATGCGTAGGTCACATCTTTTTGATCGGTTTCAAAAGGAAGGTACTCGAATGGTCTACCACTTTGGTCAAGACTGTTGCTCAGTAAGATTTTGAGATGATTTGAAGGGGAGAGTTCACGGACTTGGAAATCTCTTGTTGAAAGACCAGCTTTAACAAGCGCAGCTTCTACATCGGAGCGGTAATTTGTGTCAGCTTTCGGTTCAACTTCAAGAGAAACCGCGTAGCCTCCAGTGAAGTCCATTCCAAGCATTGTATTTTTCTGTGAAACAAATAAGTAGGCTCCAGCAAGTGCAATAATCAATGAAACACTAAAGCCCCATTTACCATACTTTAGAAAGTTGATAGAAGTTTTCTTGATCAAGCTTGCCATTTTTAAAGCTTGATTTTTTTGTTTTTTAACCCAGCCTGCAAAGAAGTAACGTGTCATGAAAAGAGCAGAAAACATCGACGACACAATTCCAATAATCAAAGTGATTGCAAAACCTTTGATCGGTCCTGAATCAAAGTGGAGCAGAATAAGCGCTGCAATGATGGTTGTGACATTCGAATCTAAGATGGCTGAAAAGGCTTTTCGATAACCTGTGTGAACAGCAGATCCAATGCGCCCAGATGCGGCAAACTCTTCGCGGATTCTTTCGAATACGAGTACGTTTGCGTCAACAGCCATTCCAACAGTTAAGATAATTCCGGCAATTCCAGCAAGGGTGACAGTTGCCTGAATATTTTGAAGAGTGGCCCACATAATGAGCAGGTTAAATAGAACTGCAACCGATGCCACAACTCCGGCAAACCTGTAGTAGCCAACCATCATTAAGATCACAAGGGCTAAAGCAACAATCGTTGCGATGATTCCCATGGCACGATCTTTTAATCCAAGTTCAGGGCTGACATTCTTTTCTGAAAGGATGTGTGGTGCAAAGCTTAGAGAGCCAGCTTTTAAGTCGGCTTCTAAACGGTTCGCTTCGCGCTGAGTAAAGCTTCCTGTAATCGAGACGTGATCGCGAAGTCCTGACTCAATTGCAGGTGCACTGATCACCGATCCATTGAGAATGACTGCCATGCGCCAGCCACGGTCATTAGAGATATTCCCAAGAGCTGTTCCTGAAATCTTTTCTTTCGAAAAAGCCGAGGTCCAATTGTATAAGTCGTTACGTGGATTGGTCTTTTGTCCGTCTGCAAGTGTTTGTGATGACTTCACGTTAAATGTCAGGAAGTTTCCTTGTGAAGGATCATAGGCTGCGCGGACATCGATAAGGTTCGATCCTTCTAGAGCATAGTTATTCATCACAATTAAGAGAGGATGAGTTTGCCCATGCCAGTCGGTGAAACTGTCTCCTCGGTAGAGGGCAATTTTGCAAAGCGAGTCATTGAATGCACTCGATTGTTTAGCTTCTCCTGGATAACCTAAGCGTAACCCTTGATCATAGAGGGTTTTTGCCGATTCACTGACAGGTTGAACAGACTCAGTATCCATTGTGTCACCAAAGAGATGCTTCCAGGCGATCATGTTGATACTGTCGATGTCTTTTCGATTTGTCACAACCGCTTCGTTCCACACATCTTGGAGGAATTGGTTGACTGAGGTGCGAAGCTCTCGATTTTCTGTTGAAAACTTCTCGTTTACGACGTGAAAGAACATTGAAGAGGCTTTGACTAAGTCGGCAGCTGAAAGTCCTTGCGCGCTTGGAAAGTCGAGTGTGATGTGGTTTCCTTCTTGACGGATAGAAACTTCAGATACACCCATCTTATTGACACGGTTGTAAAGCTCATTAATGCCTTGCTTGATGTCATCTTCATTTGTTACGACACGGTTATTGGCATCGCGCAGTTCGATTTGAACAGTTTTACCACCAGATAAGTCGAGCCCCCAGTGGAGAATTTTTCGTTCATCGCCACGGAAATACTTGCGGAAGCTGAGTGCGAGATTATTTAAAAGAGGATTCTTTGTCGGAGCGGGAACGTCGTATTTAGCTTCAAGTTGGGTTTTAACTTGAGCTGCCTGGTACTCGTCTCTCCATTTAAGAAGATCTTCATGCATTTGCGTTTCGATGCGATTCAAAGCATAGATACGTTGTTCGACATTGGTAAATTCCAATGTTGCGAAACGTCTCGTTCCATGTACATTGAAGTCTTCACGTGTTGCCATCAAGATGGTTTGATAGAAGTCTTCGGCTTCGAAGATGAAGTCATTTGCAAACGATGCTCTTAAGGGGTAAGTTGTGCCTGGATATCCATAAAAACCGCTTTGGTGCAACAGCATGCGCAGTTTCTCAAAATCTTCCATGAAGGCTTTTGCTTGAGGCGAATTCGGGTTTGTTTGCAGCTTCGTAATGATATCTTGCACGCCTTTTGCAATGACATAGACAGAGTTTGTACGAAAGCCAGTCTGTGGAGCACTTTGATCTGCTGCTGGAGCGTAAATAACGAGGCCTAACTTCTTCTGATGTGCAGGAAGTTTTTCATAAGTTGCAAAGTCCCAAATGGGGAAAACTTCGCTTCGTAGATCAGGATAAGTAGGGTGCCACTGTGACGAAATCAAATTTTTCATCTGCTTTGCTTGTTCTTCGGCAAGCGAGCCGATGTCCATTACAAGTAAGCTTTGGCTGTTTGTTAGGGTGTTGAGTTCAATTTGGAACGCATTGCGGTAGGGTGCGAGCTGTTCACCTGATTCACGACTAATACGTGCAACTTCATTATAAATCAGTTGGTCGAGTTGGTCGCGAGTGAGAGATTTTCCTTTTTCACGCTCGAGCTGCTTACGAAGTACTTGAATATCTCCGTGTAGTTCGAAAAGGATCTTTTCACTGTTCCAATCAATTGTAAGGTTTTTGATGAGTGGGTTATGGTCTCCGACTTGGATCGTTTGGACTGGATGCTCGGAGCTCACACCTGCATATGTGGATCCAATAAGTTGGATGAGGGTCGGATAAGTCCATGGATTAGCTCCTTGGCTGAACGCTCCGCTTTGGCGGCGCAGGATTTGGGTTGCCGAGAAAAACTGATCTTCTTTGGAGCGGAGATAATCGAGTTTTTGTTGGTCAGTTGTTTCTAAAAAGCCACCCTTATCACGTAGACCTTTTTCTTTATCTTGTAGACTGATGCGCTCGAGTTTAATCTTGTCTAGCTCGCTCTCAAAAGCTTTAGTTAGTTTGGTGATCGTGTCTGAGCGGTTAGAAATTTTACCTTGAGTAAAGGTCGCAAAGTAACGTTTTGCAATGGGGGAATTTTCACCGAAAATTTTTGAGTAGGCGAGAATATTTTGCGATAAAATTTGAAGAAATTCTTCCGATCGAGGGTTGCCCATATGATGCAAAATGGTTTCGACATAGGCAGCATTTTCGGTTGTTCCTCCAATGGATAATCCCAGTTGGAGTAGGCGATCATCGATCAATTCGTGGTACTGTGAAGTGACTTCCCCATTTGCATCTTTCTTTTCAACAAATGTGAAGTCGGCTTTTAAGTTGCTCGTATCGAATTGTATGGGGATATTGCGTTTCAGGGTCACTTCTGTAGCTAATGCTTCTTGACTTCCTTCTGTTAAAGCCAATTGAGCAGGGACAAAAGGAATCAAGGATCCAGCTCGAGGAAGATGTCTTTTAAAGGTGTTTGCATCTTTTTCAGAATCAAATTCTACATGGATAAGCTCGGGATTTTGCTCGTCGATCTTGATTGATTTAGCTTTGGTTTTCAGGAGCTTATTGTAAGATTTTAACCAACTAATCGCTTCAGGTTCAAGTTGGTTGACACGCGAGGCCGCTTGATAGGCGACTTCGTAAGCTTTTTTTTCTCCAATCGGCTCTTTGAGTGGCTTAGAGTAAAAGAGAACTGTTGGTAGAATGTTATAGATTGTCAAAAGAATGACAACCGTGATCAAAATAAATTGCCAGCGTTTGCGTTTTTCCATTTCTATCTATCCTTAATTTAAAAAAAGAGCATACGCGTTGGAAGTGATTCTGTCCAGTAGAATTCGACTTATGAATGAGGGGTTTTACGACTTCTATATCTTGTGCTATCATAGTTTTTTTATTTTAAAAGGAATGCTATGCCTACTCTTGCGGTTATTGGTCTACAGTGGGGGGATGAAGGGAAAGGAAAAATTGTTGATTTGCTCTCTTCAGAAGTCGAGATTGTTGTCCGTGCTCAAGGAGGGAACAACGCAGGGCACTCCGTCATTGCTGAAGGGAAAGAGTACCATTTCCATTTAATTTCATCAGGTATTTTGTCTCCTACAGTGACCTGTATGATAGCTGGAGGAGTGGTGATTGATCCTGCTTCACTTTTAGAAGAAATGAAAGAGTTAGAGACTCAAAATATTTCTTTCGAAGGGAGGTTGTGGCTTTCTCCCTACGCACATGTAGTTCTTCCCTATCATCGTCTCCTAGATGCTCAAAATGAGCGAGAAAAAGGAAGTACTTCTATAGGGACGACAGGCAAGGGGATCGGTCCTTGCTATAGTGATGCTGTTGCTCGTTTGGGAATTCGTATCTGTGATTTTATCTCGCCGGAAATCTTTAAAAATAAACTCCGTAAAGTACTCCCAATAAAAAACAGACTTCTAGAAAAACCTATAGAGGTAGATGCGATTATAGAAGAATATTCTGTTTATGCTGAGAAACTCAAACCGTTTGTTAAACCCCTTGAGGTTGAGCTTGCCATAGAAATCAAAAGAGGAAAGAAAATTCTTTTTGAAGGGGCTCAAGGAGCTTTACTCGATATTTCGTATGGGACATATCCTTTTGTGACATCATCCCACACAACGAGTGGAGGGTTGGCTCTTGGTGCAGGTGTTGGACCGCAGGCCATCCAGGAAACTTTGGGCATTGTGAAGGCATATGCAACTCAGGTCGGAAACGGGCCATTCCCAACTGAGTTTAATGAGGGCGAGACCTCTTTAGATCCCAAAAAAGCAAGGGAGTTTGGGACAACAACAGGGCGGCAAAGACGAATGGGATGGTTTGATGCAGTCCTTGTTTCCCACGCGATCCGACTGAGTGAGGTGACTTCTCTAGCTCTCACGAAGCTCGATATTTTGGATCAGCTGCCCACAATTAAAATATGTACTGGATACGAATTGGATGGAGAAAAATGGATATTTCCTCCTCCCTGTGTTGAAGATTTAGAGCGTGTCACTCCGATTTACGAAGAAGTTGAAGGGTGGCAAACTGATACAAGTGAAATTAAACAGTTAGAAGAATTCCCAAAAAATGTTAGACTCTTTCTCAATAAGCTCGAATCTCTTTTGGGGATTCCAATTGACGTAGTATCTTTTGGCCCAGAAAGAGAAAAGACATGGAAACGTAAACCTTTCTTTTAGATGACCCATCCGAATTATACAGAAACGGAAAAACCCATATTTTCACAAGAAGAACTCTCCCTCATCGACTCCAAAAAGATACCACAGCACGTTGCCATCATCATGGATGGAAACCGCCGATGGGCAAAAAAATGGGATAAACCCGTAGAAGTGGGCCATTGGCAAGGAGCGGAAACACTTGATCAGATTGTGCGCGCAGCTATTGGTCTTGGAATCAAGGTTTTAACTGTTTATAGCTTTTCAACTGAAAATTGGAACAGGTCATCAGAAGAGGTGGATGCTCTGATGCATTTACTGAAGACCTACTTGAATGCGCAACGAGAAACCATGGTCAAAGAGGGGGTCCGTTTAAAATCGATCGGTGACCTTTCGAAGCTTCCGGAAGATGTTCAGCAAGTATTACGAGAGACCAAAGAGGCTACGAAAGGGGGGAGTCAAATCGATCTCGTTTTAGCCCTTAATTACGGTGGTCGTGATGATATCCGACGTGCGACTCTTCGCCTTTTGGATGAAGTGGAAGCTGGACGGATTCAGCGACAAGAGATCACAGAAAAGACAATCAGTAACTTTCTCGATACAGCTCAATGGCCTGATCCCGACCTTTTGATTCGACCAAGTGGTGACCTTCGTATTAGTAATTTTTTAATTTGGCAAATCTCATACAGCGAAATCTATTATACAGATGTACTATGGCCTGATTTTTCTAAAAGCCATTTACTGAGCGCTGTGATAGAGTTTCAAAAAAGGAATAGACGATTCGGGTTATGATTTTTCACGATTTATCCAAAAGGGCCATTTATACAATTATTAGCTTATTGATCATCGCGGCTCTTCTGATCTTTGCCTATGTTCCCCTAGTCTCATGGGTGATCACACTTCTCACGGCTACCTTAGGTGGAATTGCAATGTGGGAGTTTGTGAAACTCACAAACTTGAGTAGTAAAAAGCATTATCGACAACTGCTGATTACCTCCACTGTGGTCGTGATCTTAGGTTTTTACTGTTCGACCCTAAAAAGTGCTTTTGCACTCCTTCCTCTTGCGCTGTTATTTTTGGGAATTATTGCTGTCTTTGTCTACCATTTCAATAAGATCCAGGGATGCACCCAATCAATTGCTCAAGGTTTTTTTGGCCTTTTTTATGTCGCTGTTCCATTAGGCCTCATTCTAAAGATTCTCTACCTTTATAGTGCTTGTAAAATTGGGCACGAAGGACGGATGTGGCTTATTTATCTTCTCGTTGTTACAAAAATCACAGATGTTGGTGCCTATTTCGGAGGCAGGCTTTTTGGAAATAAAAAGCTCGCAGCTAGCATCAGTCCAGGTAAAACCGTAGCAGGAGCTCTATCTGGCTTTGTTGTGGCAATTATTTTTAGCTTCATTTTCTACGCTTTGTCCCACATGATTCCAAGCTTCTACTTAACCTTTTACGAAAGTCTCTGGCTTGGAGCACTCATTGGAATTTTCGGACAAGTCGGGGATTTAGCTGAGTCGCTTCTTAAAAGAGATGCCGACGTGAAAGATAGCAATCGTCTTCCTGGCCTCGGGGGAATTTTGGATATGGTCGACTCCCTTCTCTTCACGGCTCCTTTAATCTACTTTTTCCTCTATTTCTGTTAGGTGCAGCTATGATTGTGACAATTGATGGCCCGTCAGGAACTGGAAAGTCAACAGTCGCTGAGCAGTTGGCCGAGAGGCTGGGATATACTTATTTTGATACAGGAGCTCTTTACCGCGCCATTTCATGGAAAATTTTACATGATGACATTGTCCTTTCAGATCTCAAGGCAATTGAAAAGATGCTGCAAACTTTTTCATTTCATGTCGAGACGCATGAAGGGCGAAAAACCTATAAAGTCGACACCCATGATGTGACAAAAGCGATCCGTTCTCAGGAAGTGACGGCAATTGTTTCAGAGGTTTCAGCAATGAAATGTGTACGTGATGCGATGCGTCCGTTGCAGGAACTTTTTTCTCATGAAGGTCCAACAGTTTTTGAAGGAAGAGACTTAGGGACAGTTGTTTTCCCACATGCTCAGGTGAAGTTTTTTCTCACAGCAAGCGCTTCAGTACGCGCTGAGAGACGGCTCAAAGACTTGCAGCAGAAATTCCCTGATCGTGCAAGTGAGTTTTCATATGAAGACATTTTGCAAAAAATACAGGAAAGAGATGCGTATGATTCTAGCCGAAAACTTGCTCCTCTTAAGCAAGCCGATGATGCGATTTTAGTCGATACTTCCCAAATGACCATTGATGAAGTGGTTGCAACCCTTGAAAACTACGTCAAAGAAAAATCAAAATGAAAGCATTCTATTTTTTTGTCATTACCCTGACCCGTTTCGTCTTTAAAGTGTTTTATCGCATGCGCGTTTATGGACGTGAGCATTATTTTAAAGGTGGGGCGATTCTTGCTCCCAACCATGTCTCTTATTTCGATCCACCCATTGTTGCTGCAGCAAGTCCAGAAAGCATTCATTTTCTTGCACGCGAGACTCTTTTTCGTTCTTGGTTTGGAAAGATGATTGCCGCTCTCAATTCCCATCCTGTTCAAGGCCATGTGAATAATATCAAAGCCATTAAAACGATTTGTGGGCTACTCAAAAAAGGCTATAAAATGATCTTATTTCCTGAAGGAACGCGCTCGAAGGATAACACCTTAGGAGAGATTAAACCGGGAATTGGAATGCTCGTTTCTCGAAGTGAAACGGCGATTATTCCCGTTTATGTCCACGGAACGTATAAAATCTGGCCTCGGTCGCGCAAGTTTCCTCGCCTCTTTGGGCGCACTGCTGTGGTGTTTGGTTCACCCATTCATTGGAAAGATTATACCGATATGGATAAGAAAGAAGCGCAAGAGCATATCGCGCAAAGGTTGACTACAGCACTCGAAGAGTTGCGAAAGTGGTATGAGAATGGCGCGCAGGGGAATCCGCCTTAATAACCTGAACTCTGGTTTTTTTCACTCATTCTCAGAGGGGGCTTTCTTCCCAATCTTTTTTGCCTTGAAAAGGACTATTTGGCCCTTCCCTTCGGGCGAAAAGCTCGAGAATTTAAGAGAACTCTCTCCTGAAAATAAGCAAAAAAAACAGAGTTCAGGTCAATAGCCCGGATGACTATTTATTCCGATCTAAAACCCACCTTTTTTGTGGATACTGAAGAGAAGGTCTCCAGATTTTAAGGAGACTAAAACAGAGGTCCCAGTCGCTTCATTAGAAATGCCAACAAAGCTCTTATCTAGCACGTCATCTTTGAGTTCCCATTTAAGACCATCAGTTGTGATGCCAAGTGCAGGGCCATTCATCGGGATGAGAGAAAGAGTTTGACCTGAATGGGTTTCTAGCTCGAGCTCTTTGTCGATGACGCCAAGGACTTCTGTTTCAGTTTCGAGAAAAACTTTGCCCGGATAGCGAGTGAGTAAAACGAGATTCGAAAGCGAATGGTCGACGCGGTCGCCAAATCCAGCAAAGATCGTGATGGATCTGGGATTTTTTTTGATTAAGAATTCTAAGGCAAGTTCTAAATCGGTCGCATCTTTCTCGCGCTTAAATTTGAGTTCTTTGACGTTAGGAAATTTAGCTTTCATCTCGGGTTCAACTGAATCCATATCTCCTACGAGAAAGAGGGGCGTGACACCTAGTGCAGCGCAATGATGAAGCCCTCCATCGACAGCAATGTACTGGTCATATCCTTTCAATGCTGGGAGAAGAGCATCGTAGTCTGCTACGGCGCCGTTTGCGATCACGGCAACTTTTTCAACGCTAATAATATCTTCCATGACCTCAGCCTAGCAAAAAATCATAAAGATCTCTACACTTAAGCAAACAAAATATGATATTTCGGAGGCATAATGTCTGGCGGACAGATGGTAAAACTTGATGATGAAAATTTCGATGCAGAGACAGGCTCTGGGGTGACCCTAGTCGATTTCTATGCAGATTGGTGCGGACCTTGCCGCATGTTGGCTCCTGTGTTAGAACAAGTCGCAGCTGATTTAGGCGCAAAAGCTAAAGTCGGTAAGCTTGATATTGATAAGAGTCACAAGATTGCTGGAAATTTTCAAGTCACTTCGGTTCCTACTATGATTCTCTTCAAAGATGGGAAGGAAGTGAATCGACTCGTAGGTCTGCGTGAAGCGAAAGAGATCGTCGACTTCGTGACAGCGGCACTATAAAATGGGTCGCCTGATCATTCTTGTGGGGATGTGCTTAGTCATTTTGGGAGTGCTCATCACTCTCAAAGTTCCACTCAATTGGATTGGGCACCTTCCCGGAGATTGTTCATTTCAATGGGGAAGTACAAAAATCTACATCCCCATTACAACTTCCATTATATTTAGTTTCATTCTCTCTATTCTTTTATTCTTATTTTCCAGGCGTTAAAAAAGGTAAGCCTAAATTAAAGCAATACAAGTTCAAAGGTTTGAAGGGCCTGAAGTCATGTCGCTAGGCGATTCAAATTGCAAAGGCCTCTGAAGCAGATGTAATTGTGAAGGTAAGCTCTTTAGAAAAAGCCAATTTTTGCAAGGAGTTAGGTGCTGATTTTGTGATCAATTACATAGAGCAAGACTTTGTGGAGCAGTGTTTAGGCTTCACTCAGGGTCAAGGAGTGGATGTCGTTATAGAGACCACAGCTGCAGATAACTTTGTAAAAGACTGTATGGCTTTAAGAAAATCTGGTCGTCTCGTTCTTATTGGAGCGGGTACGCGAAAAAGCTCTGAAGGAGTCATTAACTTTCATCATGTATACGCGAATAACATCGAAATACAAGGAATGAGCCTTTTTAATGTAGGAGATAGGTTCTCTCAGTTGGTGAATCATGTTCAACGTCTTTTACAGCGCAAGAAGATTAGACCCTTCGTATTTAAAAGCTTTCCTCTGACTCACGCTTCGCAATCTCATGAAGTCTTACTGTCTGAAGAGGTGCCGGCAAGGTAGTTTTAACGCTTGATTAAGCAGGTGTACTCTTAAGCTCTTAATATTCAACAGCAAAAAGTTCTATCAATAAATAATTTTTTATGCATTTGAAAGTTGTGTTTTATTTAATAATAATTAGGGTTATAATGACTGATTTAACTAATAATAAGGTGGAACCGCATCAATCCGGTTTTGGTTTTGAACAAATTTTGCCACCACAACAGGAAGCTCTTCAAATTGAGAGAGGAAATATACCTCCGCCGCTTGATCTAATAGCAATGCGAGATCGCATTGATGAACAAATTGAAAGTATGGTGAGAGATGTAGTTAATAGATCGAGAGCTGAGTTTACTTTCGGTCCTTTGGATCTTCTTTCGGGCATTTTTAATGCGATCAGGGCTGTTTTGCCGTTTTAATATAGTCTTTTATTTTGTAAGTGCTTAACAGAATGTCATGAGAAAAGCTTAGGCTGACTTGTTGTTTCCAATGGTTTGGCCCAAGTTTTTCTTTCTTGCTGCGAACAGTTTTGTCGGAGTGCTTCATAGATACCTATACCCACAGAAGTAGCCAGGTTCAGGCAGCGGCTGCCATCAACCATCGGAAGAGTGACGAACTTTTCAGGCCATCTTTCGTGATATTTTTGAGGGAGTCCGGCGGATTCAGAGCCAAAGATCAAGGCTGTGTTCTCGTCATAAGAGACATCTGTGTAGAGCTTTTTTGCATGGCTCGAAAAAAAGTAGAATGAGGTTTCAAGATTTTCTAGATAGCTCATCAGATCGTCAATTTCAGTCACATCCACACCCTCCCAGTAATCAAGGCCTGCGCGTTTGAGACTGCGATCATCTGTTTTATACCCAAGAGGGCGAACGAGGACGAGCTTTGAGCCTGTGACTTTGCAGGTCCGAACGATGTTACCGGTGTTTTGAGGAATTTGAGGGCGATAAAGAATGATCTTCATAAAGGGAGGGGTTCCCCGAAGGAAACCCCGAAAGAAGGGGGAGGTTAAGGGTTAACGTAGGGCCTTTTCTTTGACTTGGCCAGGATCTGCAATTTCTTGCACATCGATTTCAGAAGAATGAATCGTTGTGAGCGACTCCTCCTGATCTGGTGTTGCGTTTGCTTTCACAACTTCAATGTCAAAGACTAAGAGTGAGTTGGGTGGCAAGTAGCCTGTCATGCCGTAGCCAAGCTCGGGGTGGATGAAGATGGTGCGTTTTTCACCTTCTTTCATGCCAACAATTCCTTTGCTAAAGCCTGGAATGGTTTCGTCTAGAGAGATCAGCTCATCCTCTTGGGATGCTCCAAAGACTTTTCCATCAAGAAATTTCCCTGTGTAACGAATCATAGGAGTGTGGTGCTCTTCGACAACAGCTCCATTTCCTGACTTTTCGACTCGGTATTGCAGTTTGCTTTTCTCAAGCTCAACAACGCCTTGACTTTTAACGTTGCTTGAGAGGAATTCATTCGCTTGGGCAAGGTTTTTGCTGGCGAGTTTTTGAAAGGCCTCTTCTTGAACAATTGAGATAGCTTGGACACACTCAGTTTCATCCATTGGGGAGTCTTTTCCCGCGAGCGAGTCTTGCAATCCTTTAATGACTTCTTGCATGTCAAACTCAAATCCCAGGGTCTCAAGGTTTTTACCTATTAAATGACCAAATGCTTGTGAGACTTTATTAACATCAATTTCTTGCTCTTTCTTAGGCTCTTGAGCAGCAGGTGTTTCTTGTTTAACAGCTGCATAACTAAAAGTAAAAGACGTGATAAATAAAATTAGAAAGAGACTTTTGAGTTTTTTAAACATCTTGATTTCTCCTAATCGAGTCCTCTTGAAAAGCTCAACTTTATTATCTGCTGGATTTATATCCAAGTGATTTCTTTTGGCTCAGTTTCGATTTCGAGCTCATGGAGTTGACTAGGGCTGACAGAAGCAGGACACTGCATCATCAAGTCGCTGGCTTTTTGCGTTTTGGGGAAAGCGATGACTTCGCGAATATTTTCTGTTTTTGTCAAAATCATGATCAAACGATCGACACCCATTGCGATCCCTAAATGAGGGGGTGTTCCGTACTGCAAGGCATCGACAAAGAACCCAAACTTTCCTTTCAAATCTTCTTCACTGATTTTGAGAGCCTTAAAGATTCTTTCTTGCATTTGGTAGTCATGAATACGTTGAGATCCACCGCCGACTTCAAATCCATTAATAATGATGTCGTAGGCGAGTGAGCGGACTTTAAGAGGATTAGAGTCAAGGTGCTTGATGTCTTCTGGGTGGGGTGCGGTGAATGGGTGATGCACACTTGATAGTCTGTTTTCGTCCGCATCCCATTCAAATAGGGGAAAGTCTACGACCCAAAGGAACTCATAGCGCTTGGGGTCGATGAGGTTGCGTTCTCTAGCGACAAGGCGGCGCAAGTGGTCCATTGCTTGGTTGACGGTCGCTTCATCTGCAGCGGCAAAAAGGAGAAGGTCTCCTTCTTCTGCTTTCGTTTGCGCTTCAATCTCTTTTAAGAGGGACTCGGAGAAAAACTTGACGATGCTCGATTGAAGCCCGTCGGCTTGGCGCTTCATCCATGCTAAACCTTTGAGGCCAAATTTACCGACAAACTCGGTGTAGCGCTCAATATCTTTACGAGAGATTTCAGCACCCCCTTTAATGCACATGCATTTGACGATGCCGCCTCCCTCAATTTGATCACGGAAGACTGTGAACTCACATTCTTTTGCAATTTCATCGAGTCGGACAAGTGGCATGTCAAAACGAAGGTCAGGCCGATCTGTTCCATAATACTCCATGCAATCGGCATAGCTCATTTCCCGAATGGTGTCGGGGACTTTGAAATCGAGGCATTCTTTAAAGAGAACCTTGAGATAATCGTGGATGAGCTTTTTGAAGTCCTCTGGTGTTGAAAAGCTCATTTCAATATCAAGCTGAGTGAACTCGGGCTGGCGATCAGAGCGAAGGTCTTCATCGCGGAAACATGGGGCAATTTGAAAGTACCGGTCCATGCCGCTCATCATGAGCAACTGCTTGAAGAGCTGTGGTGATTGAGGAAGTGCGTAAAAGTTGCCAGGATAAACGCGTGAGGGGACGAGGTAGTCGCGGGCTCCTTCAGGAGTTGAACGCCCGAGAATCGGTGTGGCGATTTCAAGAAAGCCCTCCTCATTAAAGAAGTTGCGCGTAGACAACATAGCTTTGTGGCGCATCACAAGCTTCTCTGCAATGTCGCCGCGACGGATGTCTAGGTAGCGGTATTTGAGTCGAATGTCTTCGTGCGTTTCCGTCAGTTCATCGCAAACGGAAAAGGGAGGTGTTTTGGCTTTTGACAAAACTGCAAATTCAGTCACTTCAATTTCGATTTCTCCAGTTGCTAACTTGGGGTTTTCAAGTCCTTCTCCTCTAGGGCGAACTTTTCCTTTAGCAGAAATGACCCATTCGGAGCGGAGTTTGGATGCTTCTTCGTGCGCCTCTTTAGAAATATCGGGGTCGAAAATAAGCTGCGTGAGTCCATAGCGGTCGCGCAGGTCAATGAAGATGAGTCCGCCGTGGTCGCGTCGGCGATGGACCCAACCAGAGAGAGTGACAACCTCTTCAACATTGGATTTAGTGAGTTCGTGGCAGCAGTGCGTCCGTCTATAGTCAAACGTCATGAGTTGTTCCTATGATTTAAGAGGAAAGAGATGAGCTCTTCCCAACGAATTTGTGTTGAGTCGCGACTTGTCATATTTTTCACTTGGACGAGTCCTTTTTCTAATTCATCGTCACCGAGAATGATCGAAAACTGTGCTCCTAGATCACTTGCAGTTTGCAGAGCTTTTTGAATTTTCTTTGCTCCTATGAGCTCAGCTGCGACTTTCTCGTGTCTAAGTGCATATAGAGCTTGGATGCAAGCTGTTTTTGCCTCGCCGCTAAGTGGAATGAAACAAACATAGGGAGCAGGGGGAGGGGGAAAGGGCGTGTTTTGACCATCCATGGTTTGTAAAATCCGTTCTATCCCTGTAGAAAAACCAATTGCGGGGAGGTCGGGGCCACCAAGGAGAGCTGAAAGTCCATCATAGCGTCCACCGGCACCAATCGTGTTTTGTGCTCCAAGAACATCGGAGGTGATTTCAAAAACAGTGCGGTTGTAATAGTCGAGCCCACGTACAAGTTTTGGCTCGACCTCGAAAGGGATGTCTTGCATCTTAAGCAAATCACAGAGCGTTTCAAAGTGCGTGCGACTTTCGGGATCAAGTTCGTCTAAAATCGTCGGGGCTCCTTCAAGAAGGGCTTGTTCTTTCGGATCTTTTGAATCGAGAATGCGCAAAGGGTTCTTTTCAAAGCGGACTTGACTTTCTGGAGAAAGAGAAGCAAAATGAGGGCGTAAAAAGTCGAGCAGTTTCTCTTTGTAGACTTGCCTTGTTCCTACACCACCCAGAGAATTGAGCATCACCTTGAGATTTTTTAATCCTAAGCGACGGTAAAGTTCAAACAGCATGTCGATGACTTCGAGGTCCTGTTCAGGAGATCCTTGCCCAATTGCTTCAACACCGAATTGATGAAATTGTCTGTACCGACCGGCTTGGGGACGATCATAACGAAAGAAGGGACCAATGTAGAAAAACTTTTGGTTTGAGCCAAATTGTTGCAATCCATTTTCAACATATGAACGGATGACAGAAGCTGTCCCTTCAGGGCGCAGCGACATGGAGCGGTCTCCTTTGTCTTTAAAGGTGTACATCTCTTTTGACACGATGTCAGATGTTTCACCAACTCCCCGAATAAAAAGATCCGTTTGCTCGAAAATCGGTGTCCGGATTTCGCGAAAGCCATAATCAAGGGCAAGGTGCCGCATAGTCTCTTCTAGATAGTGCCAGCGGCTCGATTCCTTCCATTTGTTTTGCGCTTTGGCTTCGGTAGGAAGGATGTCAAACGTTCCTTTTGGGATTTGGTATTTCATCAAAACTGTCTGTGGTCAAAAATGAAAACAATTATAGAGAATTTGAGGGAAGTGGTCAACCTTCGACGCTTTCTTTGAGCAGGTCGGTCCATTTTTCAAGAATGCTCGAATTTTGATTCACTTTGTAATCATCATGGAGTTTTCGCAGAATTTCAATAAATGGCATGGGGAGCCAGCTTTCTCCAGCAAACTCAGCGAGGTAAAATCCCAGCTTCCGTTCCTCATTTGGAGGATAATGGTCGATATCTGATAAAACAATTTTGACTTTCGAGATCTCCACCTGCGTTTTCATTTTGGCTCTTGTGGCAAGTTGAACGTGTTGCAAAAGTTCATGCCAAAGATTTGAAAGCTCTTGGGCAAAGTGGGCATTTTCACTTTGGTCAAGTTCCTTGAGCCGATCTAAAAGCCCTTTTAAGGAATGAATGTCGGCAGCAAGGGCGTCTTCAGAAAACTCTTCCCTTTTTTGCCGACTAAAAAGACTCGTGAATCTTTTAAGAAGTACCACCATCGAAGCGTAAAAATTCCCCTTTTCCCCTCCGGGAAACTCCCATACGGGTTCTTCTCCCCCTTTTTTATCTGCTTCAATCGGGTTAACGACGATTTCTTCGTCTTCTTTACGCCCTTGTGAAGGCCTCAAAGGCTCGGGGAAAAAAGTCATTTCATTTACCGTGGTTGATTATTTTTACGTATACGATAAAGACTTTTTAGTTGGCAAATCGCATGTTAGGGTCCGAAAGGGTTGCGGATCCTACGGACTGCAATATTTCCAAGGATAATGACATTAATTCCATAACTTAGCCAATTGAGCAGGCTCATTTTTATGTTGAGAGAGTCCTTTTCAGCTTGATAAGCCGCTTCATCCTTGAAGGTTTGTCCATTTGGGGCTGGGGGTGGAGTTTTACCTTGAGGTGGAGCATCTTTGGGAAAACAAGGGGCTGGATCAGCAGTTGAGGAGAGTCTAGGAGTTGTGGAGGGAGAAGGAGAGGGAGTAAAGGTTTCAGTCGTTTCTGATGTGATAAGAGGTATTTCAGAGCAGACGCCATCAATCGGGCAGGCATCTTTTGCGAATAACGTCACGTTATTTGCAGGCACATAGCAGAGTTGAGAGGAAGGGTAGATACCGTCTATAGGACAATTGTCAAATTGAACCGGCATATTCCACAAAGGATTTTTGGGGCAACTCATTGCGGATGCGGTCAATCGAGAGAGTGAAAAATCTTGTTTGGTGAGAAAAGCTTTAGGAGTAGTTGAAAGTGTTACTTTTGGATTAAAGAAACTTGTTTTTGAAGCAGTTGCTGCGAGGTTCTTTGTTGCGTTCTGACAAAGCGTACCTACGCAGGAAGTAAGGGTTGCCGCGTCCACGCCATTTTCCAAATCGTTCAGCTGTTGCTGATAGTCAGCTTTGAGATTATCTAAGTATTGTCTTGTATAAAGAAGAGCTACCCCTACTAGATAAAGAGCCGCGGTTTGAAGGACGATCCTCCCAACTCGTCTCACATGCTTATTATGTAAGTAACCTTTTGTGGGAAGGGTCATTGGGTTCATGTGAAGGATTGATAAGGCTTTATTAAATGCCAACTGATAATCGCGCGATTTGTTGTTCCATTCCTCGGCATGGCTCTCGAAATAGGCTTTTACTTCTTTGAGAAAAGCTTTTTTTAGGAGTGACAGTTCCTCAATAAGCGGTTCTCTTAATGGGAACCGATCTAATTGATAATTATCAAAAGACTCTCTGTAGAGAATTTGTTGCTGGAGCGATAGGCTTTCCCATTCTTCCGAATTTTTTTGGAAAAACCCGTGATGATAGAGAGCTTTTGCTTTTGAAGTGACTTGGTTTGAACCTGCAAAGGGCACTTCGGCAACAAAATTAGGGTGCTCAGGAGGAGGTAGATCCAATGTATAAAATCTTCGGGCAAAAGCTTCGACTTGAGTTTGAG
Organism: Simkania sp.; assembly: GCF_965215465.1. Classification (GTDB taxonomy): domain Bacteria; phylum Chlamydiota; class Chlamydiia; order Chlamydiales; family Simkaniaceae; genus Simkania. The sequence continues at coordinate 356,624 of NZ_OZ244056.1, forward strand.
GAATCGTGGTGGAAGGGTGGTGAGTAATCCACCTGTGGTGCCAAATGGTTTGTTCGTTTGATAAGCTGCGAACATTGATGGTTCTTGGATCGATATTTGGCAAACTACCTTTTTCATACTTTCGATCTTGTGGAGCAACATGAAAGTTATAGAGGAGCGTTGCTTGCGTTTCTGAGAGTGCGTTATCTTTGTAGAGATGTCGAAAAGTCTCGAGCTCATCTTTGGTAAGAAAAGATGAGAGATCAATCGAAGTGACTTTTAAGGGCTTAAGATCATGCTCAAGTAAAACGCGGTTATAGCGAAGCTGTTTTGTGAAGGACTCTTTTTCCAGGCATCAGGGTGTTCTTTAAAATGCTTGTAGAAAACTGCAATGTTATGGGGCGACAGATCTTCAATATCTTGAAAGAGGGGAAAGTTCAGTTTGCCGTAGTAATCTTCGGCAATGCCACTTCCTTTAGAGATACAGAATTTTGCAGCTAAATGATACATGGCAACTTTAATGACTGGTCCAGGGGTGATCAACGTCGCTCTGCCTTTTAAAAGCTTAAGTGTGATGTAAGGAAAGGTGATGACCCCTAACCCAATCCCAAGAATGGTTAATGCAAGCTTGCGATAAGGTGAAGAGGTTTCATCGCCTTTTCCTAAACGATAGGTAAGCGTGTTTGCAAGGCCATTCACGACTCCTGCTAAGGCCATTTCTGTATGAGATAGAGGGACTGAAAGCCATTCTAGGGCTCGCATCTGCGCGAGTCCAATGCAACCTGTGATGGCAAATCCAACAGAATCAACCCAGGGCATATGTTTAGTATAAAATGATTCTTCTAAAAGTGAGCTTGTCATAGAAACCTAACCCCGTTTAAATTCTAGCAGCAAGTTAATAATTAAATTTAATCAGATCTTTATAAAGATGTCGGGAATAAATTTTCACCTAAAAAAATAACTTACTTTTAATGTAGTTGATTGAAATCTCATAGTTTGCCTAGATTGTTTGGACTTAACATACTGAAAGGGAGATTCATCATGTTATCTTTAAGGTTGAGTTCGAAGCGAAGTCATTATTCAAAAATGCCAACACAAAAAGAAGAATGCGTTGCATTTCGTGAAAGATCTCCGATCAATATGCGAACATGGTCAAAGTTAGGACGCGTTGGAAAAGTTCCCCCAGTTCCGAAATCACTCCTCAAAAAAATGAAAGCGCCTTGTCCTTATTGGGAGGGGTATCTTGTTGAAGAAACTTCAAGACTCGTTTTGATTCCTGAAAAAATTGAAAGAAGACGGGTTTCTCCAAAATTATTAAGAGATCTTACGCTTAAGACGCATTTACATTTGTCTCTTGGGGAACGTGTGACAAGAGTTTTTTTTGTAAGAGATCCTTATTTTGCGCAGTACGATAATATTAAAGTTCAAAAACCTTATTGGGCGATCATGACGCTTTTGCCAATTCCTGGAAGCTCTGAAGTGAGTTGGGACCGCCATGCTGAACTACTTGCAGACGGGGATCGCCCTCCAAAAATTGTCGAACTGGCTGCATTCTTTTATGGATCTTATCTCATGGGTGAAACAGATTTAGCCCATGGTCAGACATCGCGTTGTTTAGAAGATGGTGAGATGTCTCTGACAAGTACATTGGAAAATGTTGTAGAAATTAATTACATTGATTGGAAGGCTGGGACGGTAGCTGTTCGATTGTAATCCCCTGAGATGCCTCAGTCATTGGGGTTTAAATTTATTTCATCAGCTGGTATTCTGCGGACAATACAACCAACGATAAAGGATTCCCTGTGAGTGTTATCGACTTCTTCAAACCTGACCCTCCTCAAACTCCCATAACAGATCAAGAAGAGATTAAAAAGAATTATCGTTATTGGCGTCTTCGTGTCTTTTACAGCATGTATATCGGCTATGCTTTATTCTACTTTACAAGGAAAAGTTTTGTTTTTGCGATGCCTGCGCTCATTGCTGACTTGGGATTTGATAAGGGGCAACTAGGAATCCTCTGTAGTCTTTTATCGATTTCTTACGGTGTTAGCAAATTTTTGAGTGGTGTGATTTCCGATAAAGCCAACCTCCGTTACTTCATGGGGTTTGGTTTAATCATGACGGGAGTCTTTAATCTCTTTGTTGGGTTTTCCTCTTCTTTGATTTTGTTTGGTCTTTTCTTGGGATTGAATGGTCTGTTTCAAGGATGGGGCTCTCCTCCCTGTGCCCGTTTATTGACCTATTGGTATTCCCAAAAGGAACGGGGGCGTTGGTGGGGAGTGTGGAACACTTCACATAATATTGGTGGGGCACTCATTCCGCTTATTTGTGCAGTTGCCATCCAACTTTATGGGTGGCGCTATGCGATGTATTTACCCGGAGCATTGGCGATTATCGTCGGCTTTTTCTTGATCAATCGCATCCGTGATAATCCAAAAGCTCTTGGGCTTCCGACGGTTGAAAAATTTCGCAATGACTATACTACGGAATCTGATGTCGCATTAGATGAAGAGGAGGAGTCAAAAGAAAAACGCCCTCAAGGATCAAGAGAAATTTTAACAGAGTACGTACTCAAAAGTAAATTCATTTGGATTCTTGCGATTTCCTTTTTCTTTGTTTACGTGATTCGAACAGCTGTGAATGACTGGATACAACTTTATCTGATGGAGTCAAAAGGCTTTTCCCTGATGGTTGCTGGCTCGTGCGTTTTTTGGTTCGAGATCGGTGGAATTTTTGGCAGCTTAGCCGCAGGATGGTTATCTGATACAGTCTTCAAAGGAAAGAGGGGGCCTGTCAATGTTCTCTTTAGTCTAGGAATCATTTGTACCTTGTTCACATTGTGGACAGTTCCCTCTTCAAGCGTTGCATTGATTTCGGTCATCATGTTTTCAATTGGTTTCTTGATTTTCGGTCCTCAAATGCTCATTGGAATGGCTGCCGCTGAAATGGCAGGGAAAAAAGCAGCGGGTTCTGCAACCGGTTTTGCAGGATTGTTTGCTTATACAGGGGCTGCCTCAGCTGGATATCCTTTTGGCCACGTGATTCAAAGTTATGGGTGGGCAGGATTCTTTGTCCTTCTAGGAATTTGTGGTGTTGTAGCTGTTTCGATGTTACTGCCTCTTTGGAATCGGAAACCTCGCACAGAACTTGTGGCGGGATAAGTCGCGATGGGCTGGATTCCACTTCATGTGCACTCCCAGTATTCCATTCTGGATTCGACAGCGTCTGTTAAAGCCTTAGCAAAAAAAGCCAAAAGTTACGGACTTCAGTCTCTTGCTTTAACCGATTTTGGCAACATGTTTGGTGCCGTCGACTTTTTCAAAAGCTGCACTGCTGAAGGGATCAAGCCGATTATGGGAATTGAGGTTGCTGTTGCACCTTTTTCCCGACTGGATAAAAAGCGCATTTCAGGCCACTCGGTTGGGTATCCAATTGTTCTTCTTGCCAAAGGGCATAAGGGCTATCAAAATCTCTGTAAGATTTCTTCAATTGCTTCGCTTGAAGGGTTTTACTACACCCCCAGGGTTGATAAAGAGATTCTAGAAACGTATAGCGAAGACTTGATTTGTCTGTCGGGCCCAATCCAAAGCCGTATCTCTCAAATGATTGTCCAAGAGCGCGAAGAAGATCTTCAAGAAGAGCTGGAGTGGACCCTATCCGTCTATAAGGATCGTTTCTACTTTGAAATGCAACGGCATCAAATGACAGAAGCCGCCATTAGTCAGGATGGCATCGACCATGAATCATGGCTGTACCAAAATTACGTAGAGCGCATCAAAAGCCAAGATAAAGTTATTGCCCGTTTTTTAGAGCTGTCAAAAGAAAAGGGCATTCCCTACGTCGCAACGAACGATATTCATTACTTAGAGCCTGATGACTGGAAAGCCCATGAAATTTTGATGAATGTTCAATCAGGGGAAACTTGTGAAGTTGTTGAGCGTGACAGCTATGGCAATGTGAAAGGGCGGATGCCTAATCCCAAACGAAAAGTGATTCCAACGCATGAGCTTTATTTTAAATCGCCAGAGCAAATGGAAGCTCTATTTGCCGATTTACCTGAAGCGATTGCAAATACTGAGAAGATTGCAGAGCAGTGCGAACTCACTCTCGACTTTAAAACCAAGTATTATCCTGTTTTTACTCCTCCTCATTTAGAAGGAAAAGAGATTGCCGAAGAAGAGCGCGTGCGCGAAGCAGAGAAGTTTTTGCGTGATCTATGTGAGCATGGAATCCCGAAACGGTACACAGCAGAGCGGCTTGCAAAGGTTGAAGAACAGTACCACGGGCAGGATCCTCTTGATGTTGTTCACAGTCGTCTTGATCAAGAGCTTGAAATTATCACTTCTAAGGGAATGTGTGACTATCTTCTGATTGTTTATGATTTCATTGCTTGGGCAAAAGGACAGGGCATTCCTGTCGGACCTGGCCGAGGGTCGGGAGCTGGATCGATCATCCTCTACTTGATTGGAATCACCGATATTGAACCTCTTCGATTCAACCTCTTCTTCGAGCGATTCATCAACCCGGAACGGATGTCTTATCCCGATATTGACGTCGACATTTGTATGGACCGGCGCTCAGAGGTGATCGAGTACACTTTGAAGAAATACGGAAAAGAAAAAGTCGCCCAAATCATCACATTTGGAACGATGAAAGCCAAGATGGCGATTAAAGATGTGGGTCGCGTACTCAATTTTCCACTAGCCAAAGTGAATGACATAGCTAAACTTGTTCCAGAAGATCCTACGATGACTCTAGCAAAAGCCTTTGAGATCGATCCCGAGTTGAAGTCGATGGGGGAAAATGATGATGAAGCTGGGCGTGTTCTAGAGTTTGCTCAAAAATTAGAAGGATCGATCCGAAACACGGGGATTCACGCTGCAGGATTGATCATTTGCGGTGATCCCTTAACCGATCACATTCCAGTCTGCTCGGCCAAAGATTCTGAAATTGCCGTGACCCAATATTCGATGAAGCCTGTCGAAGCAGTTGGGATGCTCAAGATTGACTTCTTAGGACTCAAAACATTGACTTCGATACAAAAAACCGTTGATTCTATCGAAGCTGATACGGGAGATAAAATTGATTGGGTCGACCTTCCTCTCGAAGATGAAAAGACGTTTGAACTTCTAAACCACGGAAAGACACAAGGAGTTTTCCAACTTGAATCTTCGGGAATGCAGGAACTCGCGAAGCAACTGCATATTGACAAATTTGAAGAAATCATTGCGGTCGATGCCCTTTACAGGCCAGGTCCTATGGAGATGATTCCTTCATTTATTAACCGGAAGCACGGTCGAGAAGCAATCGAAGTAGACCATCCGATGATGGGAGATATCATTAAAGAAACCTACGGCATCATGGTTTACCAAGAGCAAGTCATGCAGATTGCGCAGAAACTTGCTGGCTACTCACTTGGGGAAGGTGATGTATTGCGACGTGCGATGGGGAAAAAAGATCGCGACGAGATGGCCCGTCAACGAGAGAAATTCCAGAAAGGGGCTCTCGAACATGGAATTGACCAAGATAAAGCGATCGAGATCTTTGATAAAATCGAAAAGTTTGCGTCTTATGGATTCAACAAATCACATGCTGCTGCGTATGGTTACTTGAGTTATGTTACAGCGTTTTTAAAAGCGAACTACCCGAAAGAATGGCTAGCGGCTCTCATGACGTGTGATAGTGATGATTTGACAAAAGTTGCCAAGCATATTCGTGAAGCGGAAGGCATGGAAATTGAAATCCTTTCTCCTGATGTCAATGAAGCCGACCTTGAGTTCCGTGCAAGAGATGAAGGAATCCGGTTTGCGATGTCAGGAATTAAGGGAGTTGGAAAAGGCGTTGTCGAGGCAATTTTGAAAGAAAGAAAAGAAAACGGTCCCTTTAAATCACTCTATGACTTTTTCAAGCGAGTCGACACGTCGATGGTCGGAAAAAAAGTCGCTGAGAATTTGATCGAAGCTGGAAGTTTTGATTTCACGATGTGGACAAGGCAGCAACTGCTCGCGAGCGTTGAACCCATGTTTGAGCAAGCATCGCGCAAGCAAAAGGAAGATGCAAAGGGAATTCTCGATTTCTTTTCAGCATTAGGCGATGAAGACAAAGCTTTTGAAGAGCCACCTAAGATTGACTCACCGATGACAAAAGAAGAGATCTTAGCCAAAGAAAAAGAGCTTTTAGGTTTTTACTTAACTGGGCACCCCATGGATGCGTACAAAGAGCTCATCGAGCAATTGGGGTCACAGTCTTTTCATGAAATCGAAGAGCTTCCCCATGGGAGCGTCTGTCGTGCGGCATTTATCATCGAAAGTTTAAAAGTCAGAATCTCTGCAAAGACGCAACGTAAGTTTGCGATTCTCACAATCAGTGATGGAATGGAGCGGTTTGAACTTCCTATTTGGCCCGATCTCTACGAAGAAAAGGCTCCACTCTTTCATGAAAACCGCCTCTTGTTTGCCATTCTGCAGGTCGATAAGGAAAATGACTCGCTCCGATTAAGGTGCCGAGCCGTCGAAGACTTGAGTGAACTCGGTGAAGATCAGGTCAAAACGTTAAATACGATCTTTGAGCAGGTCAAAGGAATGGCAAAATCCGAAGCAAAAAGAAAGAAAAAACAAGCGAAGCAGGTCGATATGCAGCAAAAAGAGCAAAAACTTCACCTTGTCTTAGATGCGGATCAAACCCGTTTTAGCCAGATTGTCAAACTAAAAAAACTTTTTCACCGTTTCCCTGGGAGCGCCTCTGTTGCCATTACTTTCCATGCAACTCAGCAAAAAATTGGCACTCTCGAAGTTGAGTCTAAGTGGGGTGTGGGCCTCAGTGATGGGTTAAAAAACGAGCTTCAAAATCTTTCATTCATTCAATCCTTTTCTTTTGAAGAGTGAATGTTTATAATCATGCGTTACAATGCAACTTTAGAGTTTGGAATGAAGCAGCTCAAAAAAATTTTTGTTTTTTTCATGTTGACTTGCGGAGTGGGAGCAACTCTTCATGCGAATCCTCTAGACCCCACGTCTAAGTCGGAGATTTCGGTTCACGACCATTACAATTTGATCATCGATTTCTTTCAAAACCAAGAATGGGAAAAACTCATTTGGCAATCGCGCATGCTCATGCAAGATTTTCCAGACGCCCCCTTTGCTAAGGAAGTCTATTACTACATGGGTGTTGCTTACTATGAAATTACCGACTTCGAAATGGCAAATGAATCCTTTTCAGCCTATTTGAAAGAGGAAATGACGCCAAAGTTTTTTGATCAAGTCATTCGCTACAAGTTTGAAATCGCGTGTCACTTTCAAGAAGGTGTGCGCCGTCACCTCTTTCATGTGCGTGGTTTACCTAAATGGGTCCATGGATATGAAGAGGCGATTGAAATTTTTGATGAAGTGATTACGACACTTCCACGTGACGAAATGGCTGCTGAATCCCTCTACAGGAAAGCAACGCTTCTTCTTGCTTTAGAGGAATACAAAGAAAGTATCGAAGCTTATCAAACTTTGATACGTCGTTTTCCAAAGCATCCTCTAGCTCCTGATAGCTATTTGGGTGTGGCTGAAGTTTATCTCACTTGGTGCCAAAAAGAATTTCCCGATGGAGATCGACTCGAACTTGCTGAAATTAATTTGCGCAAATTTCGGTTCCAGTTTCCGCGAGAACCTCGCTTAGATGAAGCTGAAAAGAAACTGCTGCGTTTGAAAGATGTCATGGCAGATGATCTTTTAGAAATGGGAGAATTCTATCATCGCACCAAGCGGCCAAAAGCTGCAGCGATTTACTATCAAACGATTCTAAAAAAGTATCCCGATACGAAAGCAGCCAAGGTTTCGAGAAAGAAGCTCGAAAAGTTAGGTTTGCCTGAAACGTTTTCTGAAATGAAAAACGCTTCCGATCAAGCGCCGAAGAAAACGGAAGAGGCGATCATTGTGGAAAGCGATGAAGAAGTATCTGCTACTCCTTAGTTTGCCTTTTTTTCTCACGAGTTGTGGTTACCATTGGGAAGACTCTGACCAACTTTCCACTCACTACAAAACGGTCGCGATTCCTTATGTCCAAGGAGATGAGGAAGGGCTTCTAACTGACGAACTCGTCAAAGCGATTGGACTTTCAAGTCAGTTTGCATATGCCAAAGAGGGAGAGCTCATTTTAGAAGGGAAAATCGTTTCAGACCAAAACTCCAACATCGGCTGGCAGTATGACCGTGATCCGACATCAGGAACGCGCATCAATCGACTTGTGCCCAATGAAGGGAGACGTGAAGTGACTGTCCGCTTTTCACTTGTTGCAGCAAGAACAGGAAAAGTTGTTTATGGACCGATTGATGTTTCAGCACATGTAGACTACGACTTTGTCGATTCCGATTCACTTCTCGATACCTCTTTTCTTACTCCAACAGGTCGGCGTCAATCTGTCCTCTTCTTCTCTTTAGGGCAATTGGATTCGATGCAAGGCGCGCAAAGTTCTGCACGCGAGCCACTCTATCAAAAAGTCGCCACAAAAATCGTTCGTGGAATTGAAAATTTGAACCTATCTCAATAACGCATTCGATTGGTGTTAGAAGAAAAATAAGTTTTTTCGATATGATCAAAACTTTGTTGAATCGAATGACTTAGTATGACTGAGCCAGTTCAGAGCGCATGCTCAACTTTTTCTGCCAATATTTCTTCATTGCGACCGATGCTTGCATGGGTTTTAAGTCAGATAGAAGAGAGCCCTTTTCAGCAACCGGAACTGCGTCGGATTGAAGTGGCGTTAGAAGAAGCTCTGGTCAACATCATTCATTATGCCTATCTCGATCAAGAAGGGGTGATTGAAATCACTTGCAATTACTCACCTAACGAGCAGATTGAGATCATCATTAAAGATTATGGAGTTCCATTTAATCCACTTGAAAAGGGTCAGAAGATCGACCGCATGGCACCGCTTGAAGAACGGGTTGTCGGGGGGTTAGGAATTTCATTTATGAAAGAACTCATGGATAAAATGGAGTACAGCCGTGAAGGTGATGCAAATATTCTTACGCTTAAGAAACATTGTTAATCTCTGTTTGCTTTTCTTACTTTCGACAGCTTATGCAGACATAGATGAACTTCCTTATATCAAGAATTTACTGTCCAAAAACTCGACTGAAATTGAAAAGTATTGGAGCAACTACGAAAAAAACTTCAATCTAAATGTGCAAGCATTTTTAGGCTATCTAGAGGGAAAAGAGGGAGCTCAGGCTTTGAGGGCTTGGGGAGAGAATATCAAGCAAACACTCGTCGGTCGAACCGATCTCGGCTATCTGATTCCTTATGAACTTTATCCAGACACTGAGTTTGCAAAAACCTCGTTGCAACACTATGAGCAAATCAATAATTTGTATGCCAGAACGGTCAAAGACGAAGACTTTCAAAACGCCATCGCAAATTATGTTTTGGGAGTAAAAGACCTCCTTCCCGATGAAGCGCAGTTTTATTACGATTTTTTAAGTCGGTTTCAAGGCGGAGCAAACGCCGATTTGATAAGTAAGGCACTTGATAACCTTACATCCACACCAAAAGCCCCTTACATCTATCTAGAAGGAACTGGGGCGAAAAAAGTAGAGGGCGCAGAGATTAGTATTCTCAATGCAAACCTTCTTTTTATGCCTCAAGATCTAACATATTATTTTGGTGGAGTTCGTCATTGGAAAGCTCGCATTCTGCAAATTGCAAAAGCACTCAAAAAGAAAAATAGCGACATCGTTTGCCTCCAAGAAATACACGATGAAGAAAGCGCATTTGCCCTTTTTCGTGCTCTTAAGCGCCAATATCCCTACTTTTATCTGAATGTGGGGACCGATAATGCTGTGATTGATCCCGATGAGATTTCCATGAATAGCGGCCTTTTTGTGGCAAGCAAGTATCCGATTTTAGAGCCGAGATTTATCCGGTTTGAATCTGAAGGAAGGCAAAAAGGAATTCACAAAGGCTTCTTTTATGGAACAATTGTCTTAAATGAAAAGCCTTTTTGCTATCTCATTTCAACGCATCTTAACCCTCATGACAATGAGACAGCTATCAGAGTGCGTGAGGAAGAAGCACAAATGATTGTTCAGACAATCGAAACTTTGCAAAAAGATTTACCTCTTCCGGCAATTGTTGTTGGCGATCTCAATGTGAGTTATGGAACTCAAGAATGGAAAAGCTCTAGTTTGAGTCGATTGTTTATCGACGGCTACTCAAAGAAACACCCCACGTGCACCGATTATTTTAACGATCTCGTTTGGACCCCTATCAAAATGCGATCTAAAGTGAAAAACAAAGACTATATTTATGACTATGCTTTGATGTATCACGCGTTTCCCATAGCCATTGAAAGTGAAGTGTTTCACCTATATCGACTCGATGACCCAACAGGTGCCCTCTCGGATCATCAAGGCATTTTCAGTCAGATCAAATAGGTCACACTTTGGGAAACTATTGAGTAGTTGGTATGAAACGCTGAATATACGATTGTTTACCCTACTATTGGAGACTGTTTTATTAAATTGTTTGAAGGAAAATAAAATGATAGCTTCAGTTATTCGAGGCTTTCTAACCTCGCCTTTGCTTGGCAAGCATTCAAACGAAAGATGGGTTGCTTCACATTATCTATACTTCTAATCGGGAAAACCATAAACATGTTGTCATTGATTCAATAGGTTTTTAGCAATCCTTAATTTTCAATAGAAGAGATGGCTTCTTCAGTATCGATGACTTCTGACAAATAATATTTCAAAAGTCGCAACACAAACTTTGGGGTGTTGTAAACCCCTTGCGTTGAGAATACGATTTCAAGGTGAGGGTGTTTTTCGTTCATAAGAGCAATCAGGACAATTGTCGTAGGAGTTTCATCGACAATTTTAGGAACGATCCAGATCACAAACTGGTGATTGAACAGAGTGACGCGGTCTGCTGTTTCAATCACGTGAAAATAATGAGGAAGCTGCTCTGTTTTTTGCTCTTCCTCAAAGGATTCGTGATTGAGAAGACCTGTTTCTTCTAAAAGTTCGATATCCACTTCAATAATCCCTTCCGGAATCCAACTCGCGAGGTTGGAAATGAATTCGTTGTATGCTTGATCTAGTTGGATTGGATTCATGAACTGCCTTGTTAATTCCATCACATTTTTTTCTTCATAGCGGTGGGGGTTATTTTTTTAAAGCCTGTTTGATAAGTTTTATTTTCGATTTTGATCAAATGGTTAAAAATGAATTCAATATGTTTTGAATTTTTATGAAATTTTGCTATAACCAAGGCTATGTCTTATGTGCGTTTTTTGTTCCTATTTCTCGTTTGTCTTTGCCAATGTGCTTGGGCTGAACCACTAAAAGTGAAAGTGACAGCTAAATCTGCCATCTTAATCAATGCAAAGACAGGAGCTATTTTATATGAAAAAGCACCTCATGCCCCCCATTTCCCAGGCAGTATCACAAAAGTCGCTACGTTGTCCTATGCACTTTCTCAGTATAGTGAGAGCTATGATGAAGTTGTGACTTGCCCCTATCACTGCTTAAAGAGAATCAATGGGAGTATGAAAGAGGCTCATCACTATAGAGATCCTGCTTACTGGCTTGAGCCAGATGGGACGCATTTTGGGATCAAAAGAGGGGAGCGCCTCTCAATGAGAGATCTTCTCTACGGAATGATGCTTGTCTCAGGAAACGATGCTTCCAATTTCATTGCCCACCATGTCGGGGGAACGATTCCAAAGTTCATGCGCGGGCTCAATGATTACATCAAAAAACTGGGGTGTCAAAACACTCACTTTTCCAATCCTCATGGGTTACATCATCCTAAACATGTCACATCTGCATACGACATGGCTCTCATCATGCAAGACGCTATCAAAGACAAAACAGCTCTAAAAATCCTTGCGACCAAAGAGTATGAGCGGTCAGCTACAAACATGCAAAGTGCTAGAGTCATTCAAAATACTGGGCTCTTGTTGCAACCAGGTAAGTTTTTCTATCCCAAAGTCATTGGAATGAAAAATGGCTACCACTTTCATGCAAAACACACCTTTGTCGGAGCTGCTCAGCAAGGGGATCGCATCCTGATTGCTGTGTTATTGGAGTGCGAAGATCCCAAGCAGAAATATCGTGATGCCATTCGCCTCTTTGAAGCGGCCTTTTCTCAAGAAGAAGAAACCCGTCTTCTCTTTAACAAAGATGAAAACTATTTCACTCGAGAAATTAAAAAGGGGAAGACTCCTTTGAGAGCTTCTTTAATGGAAAATGTTCTCATCAACTACTTTCCTTCCGAAGAGCCCGAGATCAGCATCGAATTGAATTGGGAACAACTTGAACTTCCCATTGCTGCAAGTGAGTGGGTTGGAGAAATGCACATTCTCGATCAAAATCATAAAGTTTTAGAAAAGGCGCCACTCTACGCCACGCGGGATGTAAAAAAGAAAAATTTTATAGCTTTTGTAGATGGACTGAAAACTGGCAGTCTAGACTTCACACCGCTGCGCAATGTTCTTATTGTCTTCCTCCTTCTAGCAGTTGGTGCAACTCTTTATTTTGTATTTAAATCAACTAGAGCTGTTAAGTAATTATTTAACCGATTTCCATAGATTAATACTATTATTAAGGTTAAAATGTAAGCCTCTAATGAAGAATCTATACAGGATAGATTCAAAACCTTTGAAGGAGGCAAGTAATGGGTATAGAAAACACTCATTCGACGCAGATGTTGCCGACCCTTTTGATGGGCGCGCATCTTTTGACCAGATTTGGGTCCTACCTCCCTTCATTTCTTTCGGGAAATGTTGCAGATACGGCAAATGCGGTTTTCGATGGAATGCCGAGCGAGCCGACTCAGACATTTACAGACCAAGCGCAAAACGTTGAGCAAATGGACACCGGCTTTGCTGAAGAAGCGACAGTAGGTGGAACTTTTACCCAAACTGCTCAAACAGTTGCAACTGTTGCAACCGTTGCTTGGAATTACCTTCCATACGTTGCAACTGCAGCTGCAGTGGCTTACCTAGGCTATAAAGCTTACCGCTCCCTAGCGCGCCCAACAGTTGAAGTTGTCAATAACAACAACATCACGATCAACATCAAAAACGAGCTGCCTCAGACAGTTGAAATCCAACCAATTGTCAAAGAAGTGGAAACTGAAAAAGGCAAAGAAATGCGGATTGATTTGAACGTGACCCCTCTCACAAAGACCGTTAATCTAGTGAACAAAGCCGCTGCTTCCGCTGCTTAAGGCTTAAAAAACTTTTGCAAGTTTTTTGGAACCTTTGGGCAAGCTGTTTTGGGCTGCTTGAAAAACTTCCGCCTGGATTTTGCCAGGAGGTTGTATGCCGCATCGACGAATCGAGGAGGAAGCCAGCGTAGAAAAACGCTCAGGGCTTTCCAAGGTTTTCCGATGCGGCTTAAGATGAAGATCACAGCAGCTCCTTTAAAATAGATTTGTTTCGTCTTAGGAAGAAAGACAACAAGGCTGTCTGGGCGCTGATTGATTTTTAAGCTTTGAAAAGTTGGGCCATCAAGTGGTGCGAAATAAAAAGGCGTTTTGTCCATCCTTTTAAGAACAAAGCGAACCATGGAATGGCATAGACCGCAAGTTCCGTCGTAAAAGATATGAGGTTCATTCATTGGGTTAGCAGGTTGTAAAGCTTTTGGAATTCTTCTAAAGAGAGCTCTTGAGGACGCGCAGTTTCTGCAAGCCCCATCTCTTTGAGAGCTGATTCGACTTGAGTTGCCGGATAGAGAGACTTGAGTGATGCGCGGAGCATCTTCCTTCTTTGTTGAAATGCCTTGCGAATCAGTAGAAGAGGGGATGGAGCATTTTCATCCACTTCCTTTAAGGTCAATTGCACGACAGCTGAAGTGACCTTTGGCTTAGGATAAAAACAAGTGGGTTCTACAGAAAAAAGCAGCTGAGGAGTCGAGTAGTACGAAGCAAAAAGGGTGAAGGAGCTGTAATTGTTTGTTCCTTTCTTAGCCACCAGACGTTCTGCGACTTCTTTTTGAACCATCAAGGTAAGGGAGGCGATCTGCTTTCCCATAGGGAGGAGCTTTTGCAATAGAATTCCTGTAATGTTGTAGGGGATGTTGGCCACAACCTTTGTTTTTTTCTTCAGAACTGAAGGTAGATCAACTTTGAGAAAATCGTCGTGAACAATGTTAAGCTTTGGATGGCTCCAATCTTGAAGAGCGGCGGCAAAACGATCATCTTTTTCAATTGCGGTGACGTTGGCACCTTTTTCTAGCAGTGCTTCGGTTAAAACTCCAGGGCCAGGGCCGACTTCTAAAACGTGATCTCCCTCAACGACTGTTGAAGACTCAATAATTTTTCGGACGATATTGCCATCGATCAAAAAGTTTTGGGAAAGAGATTTCCTAGGGTGCGTTTTAAGATCTTCGAGAAGTTTTTTAAGGGCTTTAGGCTGGTAAAGCCCCATTAGTAAACCGTAAACGGTTGGTAGTCGCTTGAGAGTGGCATGCGCGGACTCACTTTGTCGAATCCGTATCGTTTCTTTAGGCCATGATAGTAACGGTCTTTTTCTTTATCAGCGGTTTCATGCAGAAGCTTGTTTTTAAGCGGTTCATGCATTGTATCGAAATCGCTGGGGAGTTTTTCAACAAGGTTGTCGAGATAAAACACGCGAGAAACTGTGCTTTTGTCAAAGCGGCTGACCTGAGATACAGGTTCACTAAATGAATGAGTATCTAAGTCTTTGATCACTTCGTAGTGTTGTTTTGAAATATTTGGAGTGTCTCCTGACAGTTCATCACTGACTGTGATGGTGATTTCTTGGTTTTGCTCTTTGAGTTCAGCAGCGACCTCTTCTAAAGTCTTTTCATTTGCTGAAAGAAGTGTGTATGCATGTTTTGCCAAGGCTTCACAAGCATCTTGATCTTTTCCACGGACAGAGAAAACACGATAGGTCCAGTTTTCAACAGGTGGATTTTTTTCGAGGTAGGCTTGGTAGGCGTCTTTGATCACCTGTGGTGTGGTCGTTTGTAAGGCTTTAGAATGGACCTTGAACCACATCATTTGTCGGATGGTAATATCGTCACGAATCCATTCACGTGCTTGATCGTATGTTAACCCGATTTTTTCTAGGTTTGACATGATATTGGGACCAAATCGATCTTCGAGCTCCTCACGAACTTCGCCATCGCTCACTTTGATTTCTTTTTGCTGCGCATCGAGTAAAACCAATTCACTGCAAATCATTTCTTCAAGCGTTTCGTCCCAACGTCCCATATAGAATTGAACCTTTTCAGCGGCAGAAAGTTTGAGATTTGGGTCATATTCGTAGAGAAAGAGATCCATTTTCTTCACCACATCGATGAGAGAAATGATCTTTCCGTTAATTTTTGCCAGGGGGCAATTATTAATGATGATTTGAGGCTCACGTTGATTTGAAGTACCTGTAAAAGAAGAGGTGACAGGGGCGTACTCGTCAGCGATCAAACTCACACAAAAAGGTAAAAGAAGTAGGTAAAGTAACGTTTTCTTCATATTTAATAACTCAATACTGCTGAGAAAAATCCATCCATTTTTCCCTTTTCAGGAAGAGATAAGAAAGGGGGTTTGACGAGTTTTAGATTGTATTCCTTAATAAAACCTGAAACCTGCCTCTCATTTTCCTCGGGAAAAACACTACACGTAGCATAGACGATTCGACCATTAGGATGCAAAAATTTTAATGTTTCTGCAAAAATTTTGCGTTGTTCTGCTGCTAAACGCTCGATCATTTCTCGATCCATTTTCCATTTCATATCTGGATTGCGTCGCAAGGTTCCGCTGCCCGAACAAGGAACATCGAGGAGTAACCAATCGATCTTGCCTAAAAGAGTTTTCCGTTTCAAATGGCGCTCAGTCAAAGGGTGCCCATTCTGGATGCCGGCCCTTTTTAGCCGCTTTTTTGCTTGAAGAAGCATATGGGGTCGAATGTCATAAAGGTGGATCTGTCCCTGTCCTTTCATCTTATGGGCAAAAGCAAGTGTTTTACCTCCTGACCCGGCGCAGTAGTCTAAAACGTGGTCGCCAGGCTTGGGGTCCACTTCATTTGCGACGAGTTGGCTTCCCTCATCTTGAATTTCAAACAAACCTGCTTTGAATTCGGGAAGCGCGAAAAAGTTGATTTTTTTATGAAAGACAATGCCCAATGGAGATTGATCGCAAGGAGAAACATTGTAGACTCCCTTCCAGTGCTTAAGCAAATCATCTCGCTCAATTTTGGCTGGGTTGACCCTTACAGTTGTCGGTGCAACTTCATTGGAATTTAAGCAGAGTTCAACCGCTTTTTTTTCACCGTAAGCATCTTTCAAGGTGTTAAAAATAAATTTCGGAAAACTCACACGTACATGCAAAGGGATTGTTTTTTCATTTTGAAAATCAACGGGGTCGATTTGCTGGTAGATGTCCAAACGTTTTTGCCAGGTGGCCGGACGTTCGCAGAGGTGGTCGAGTAGTCCTCGCCATCGCACCATTCCGTAGAGGGTTTCACAAACTTCTTGCCGGTCTTTGGACCCAATCGCTTTGTGCTGACGAAAGTAATCTCTTAAGAAGGCATCAAGAGGAAGCCTCGACTTTTCGCTTTGAGCAAAGATTTGTAAAAGGTGATGTTTACGAAAGTTTTTCATGTGAGCAAAAAAATATTTTCATCCTATTTTTACCTGGAAAAAGGGTATCTTAGCAATTGCCTTTCGCATGTGGGGCTGGTAAACTAACTTTTATGTCTAGGATAGGAAAAATCATTTTTTTTATCGGGCGTGTTTGCCTTGGATTGATCTTTTTGATTGCTGGAATCAAAAAGATTCTTTACTGGCATGACACGCTGGAAAGCATTTTGATGAAGTTTACGGCGCTCCGTATGTACTTTCCCGATGCGAGCATTTTCGACCACTTCATCCGTTTTGTACCTGTAATGCTTGGCTTTGCAACATTTTTTGAATTGGCGGGATCAATCCTTCTTATTTCGGGATTTTGCATGCGGCTTGGGGCTATTTTTCTCCTCATCTTTCTCATTCCTACCACCTTGCTTTACCATGATTTTTGGTTTAAAATTGGAGGTGCTAAAGCCTTGGAGCTCACAATGTTTATGAAAAATCTCGCGCTCATAGGAAGCTTTATTTTGCTTTCACTTGGCCCTCGGTTTAAAAAATCATGCTAAAAAAGAGTTTCTTTTTCCTTCTCAGCTTTGTCATTGTTGCCTGGGGACAGCCCGATGCAAGTCCTGTTCTTTCTCTCTTAGCGAGTAGCTGTGGCTTTGCCTTTTTCTGGCTGATTTTATTTTCCCTTCCAAGCAAGAAACACCGGTTTTTCCTCAGCACTCTCTGGTTTACTGCTGTGCAAGCCGTCCAGCTTTCTTGGCTAGCGACACCTCAATTTCAAGGAACATATATTTTCTTTGTCTATGGGGGCTCATTCTTTTCTTAGGCGTTCAATTTGGATTGCTTTCCCTCTTTTTCCCAAAAAAGCCCCTTTTGAAAGCTAAAAAGCTTCTAGCGGTAGCAGCTATTTGGACCCTGATTGAGTGGGGGAGGCTCTTCATTCTATGCGGATTTGCATGGAACCCCATAGGGCTTTCCATGACAGCCTTCACGATTTCTTCTCAACTTGCCTCTGTTTGGGGAATTTTTGGGCTTTCTTTTTGGACAGCGCTTGTCAATCTACTGGTATTACAAGCCATGACGAGTTGGACTGTGAAACAGGCCGTCTTAGCTGGAGGGTGTTTCCTATTCCCCTTCCTATTTGGGTCGTTGCATATGCTGTACCACGACTCAAAAGAGTGGAATGAAAAGACCCATGTCGCCTTGATTCAAACGTCTTTGCTTCCAAATGAGAAGTCATTTTTATCATCAGGGACATGCTTACATCCCACCATATCAGCAATGGCAAGCCATCCTCAATTATTTAGAGGAAAAAGGGAAAATCGATGTCGACCTCATTGCGATGCCTGAATACACCGTTCCCTTTTCTGCAAATAAAAAAGTCTATGCCTATGAAGATGTCAAATATGTTTTGGATAATGCCTGGGGAGCACATGATTGGTCCTATCTTCTCAACTCCCATTTAGCAGAAAAACACGAAGGAAATGGGAAAGTCCGCTGGTATGTAAGCAATCTTTTTTGGGCGCAGGCTCTTGCTGACCATTATGGAGCCGAAGTCGTGATTGGGCTTGACGACTCTGATGAAGTAAAAGGGGAGAGCTATAACGCAGCGTTTCACTTGCTTCCTCACAAAGTCTCAATCAATCGCTATGAAAAACGGGTTCTTCTTCCTCTTGCCGAGTACTTGCCATTCTCTTTTTTAAAACCTCTTGTTGCCCGCTATGGAATCACTGACTTTTTTACTCATGGGAAAAAAGCAAAAGTCTTTGAAGGTGCTTATCCTCTCAATATTTCCATCTGCTATGAAGAATGTTTTAGTCACATCATTCGTGAAGGAAAGTTAGGCGGGGCCAAGCTTTTTATCAATGTCACAAATGATGCGTGGTATCCCTCATCCCGGTTGCATTTGAGTCACTTCAGCCATGGAAAGCTGCGGGCAATTGAAAATGGAGTGCCCTTGGTACGGGCCTGTAATACCGGGGTCACAGCAGCTGTTGACAGCTTGGGACGGACCGTCGGTCAGCTTGGGAAAGGGAACCTCGAATTGCAAAGGGGAGCTTTGATTACAGAGCTTCATCTTTATACCTATCCGACCCTCTACACATATCTAGGGGATTACCTCATTGTCACCCTTTCCTTCATGATTATCTTATGGGCATATGTTGCGGGTCGAAAATCGACTTGATGAAAAACGGCTATCCCTATAATCTTAGGGGGAAATAAACAGTCCAACTTCAATAACATCTGATTATTTGACCGAGGCCCTATGTCACTTCCTGATGAAATGTCTTCTTCTCGTAAGCATCAACGTTCTCTGAAAAAACCTGCTTCCATGGATGGAATCGGTCTTTTTACAGGAGCGAAGACAGAGCTTACCTTGCGTCCTGCTCCAGAAGGGACGGGGATTTTATTCCAGAGAATGGATCTTCCGAATAAACCCACTCTTGCAGCTAACGTTGAGAATGTTTTAGAGACTCCACGCTGCACGATTTTAGGAAACAGCGAATTTCAAATTCAAACAGTCGAGCATATTCTCTCAACATTGAAGGCTTTTGACCTAGACAATGTGATTATTGAGATCGATGGCCCAGAAGTTCCTAGCTGTGATGGGAGCGCATTGGCATTTGTTGACATGATTCAAAAAGCGGGAGTTCTTTCGCAGACAGCGACCAAAAAGGTGTACCATTTAGAAACGCCTGTTTTTTGGTCAAAAGGAGATGTGCATCTTGTTGCCCTTCCTGCAGAAGAGTTTCGCATTAGCTACACACTCAACTATCCAAATAGTGAGCTTCTCAAATCTCAGTTTTACACTGTACACGTGAACGAAGAAACGTATAAGCAAGAAATTGCACCGGCTCGGACGTTTTCACTGTACGAAGAAGTCGTTCCACTAATTGAAAAGGGGAACATTAAAGGGGGACGCCTTGATAATGCCGTCATTATTAAAGGTGATTCAATTTTAAACCCTGAAGGTGTGCGGTACCGCGATGAAATGGTCCGACATAAAATACTCGATTTAATAGGTGATTTATCTCTCGTCGGAGATTCCTTTCATGCGCATGTTATTGCTATCCGCTCAGGACATTTTTCAAACACTTCATTTGCCAGAGAATTGGTAAATAACTTTAAGATGGAGAATCGTTAGATGGTTGCTCAGTCCTCTGAACATCCAACGGTGTTTAATATCAAAGAAATTTCCAAGATATTACCGCATCGGTATCCCTTCTTGCTCGTAGATCGCGTGATCCAGCTTGATCTCGAGAATAATTACATTATTGGTTTGAAGTGTCTAACGATTAATGAGCAATTTTTCCAAGGGCACTTTCCAGATGCACCAATTATGCCAGGGGTTTTGATTTTAGAAGCTCTTGCACAAGTTGGCGGAATTTTAATTCATGAAAAAGGTTATAACGACAAGACTGCTGTTTTGCTCAATGTCAACCAAGCCAAGTTTCGCCGTCCCGTTCTTCCTGGAGACGTCCTTTACTTGCATGCGCAAGGGATTCACTTTGGTTCAAGAGGCGGTAAAGTCCAAGCTCGTGCGATCGTGAATGATCAACTTGCAGCCGAAGCCGAAATAGGATTTGCATTGCGAGAAAAAGATCAGATTTAAACACATGACCAAAAATGGCATAAATAGTACATTGAAATTAACGTTAACCACGGAAACGCATGTCTAACATTCACCCTACAGCGATCATTGAGCCTGGAGCAGTCATTGGTAAAAATGTCACAATCGAACCCTATGTGATTGTCAAAGGGAACGTGACAATTGGCAATAATGTTGTGATCAAATCCCATGCTTATATCGATGGGTTCACGACAATTGGTGACAGAACCGTCATTTATCCTTGTGCCAGTATCGGAACGAAAACGCAGGATCTCAAATTTCAGGGTGAAAAGACTTATGTGACAATCGGAAAGAACTGTGAAATCCGAGAATTCGTCACAATCAATTCCTCTTGCCAAGAAGGCACCACAGTTTCTGTTGGAGATAACTGCCTGATCATGGCTTACTGCCATATCGCACATAATTGCGAAATTGGAAACCACGTCATCATGGCCAATGGCGCCATGCTTGCGGGACATGTGACAGTCGAAGACTTTGCTATCATTGGAGGCATGACCCCCATTCACCAATTTGTTCGAGTGGGAAGCTATGCGATGGTCGGAGGCTTAAGCCGCATTACAAATGACATTCCACCTTTTACACTTGGAGCAGGCGTTCCTTACCGACTTGGAGGACTTAACCTCATTGGTCTCAAACGGCACAACTTTCAGTATGAGCTTAGAAAAGACCTTTCTCAAGCATTTAGACTGACGTATCGCTCCGGGTACCATCTAGATGAAGCCCTTGAGCATATTGAAAGCAGCATCGAAAAAAGTAAGCCAATTGAACATTGGCTTAATTTTTGTCGCACATCCAAGCGCGGTCTTATCGGATTGCAAGGTGTCACTCATTCGAATGAAGAAGAGTTCGGTGAGTACCAAGATCTCTTAGAAGAATGAAAATCGTCTTTTTTGGAACCCCGCCCTTTGCAGCAAACGTCTTAACGTATCTCATTGATCACAATGTTGAAGTGGTCGCCATTGTCACCAAGCCTGACAAACCCCAAGGTCGCTCGGGAAAACCTGCCTTCTCGGCCGTTAAAAAAGTTGCCCTTGAAAAGTATCCCTCCATCTCTCTTCACCAACCTGAAGAAGCCTCCGATGCAGCCTTTGCCGAAAAGTTAAACTCCTATGGTGCCGATCTTTTCATTGTCGTCGCTTACGGTGAAATCATGAAAGAAAACCTCCTCCACATGCCGCGCCTCAGTTGTATCAATGTTCACTCTTCACTCTTACCTAAATATCGTGGCGCTGCTCCTATGCAATTTGCCCTCCTCAACGGAGATCCTGAATCAGGCGTAACCATTATGGAAATGGCTCTTAAAATGGATGCCGGCGACATCATCGCGCAAAAAACGGTTCCTATTCCAGACGACATGAACCTCGAACAACTAGAATCAGCTCTGTGCCAAGCTGGCTGCGAAGCCTTGCTTGAAGTCATTCAAGCTTTCGAAAAAGGACCCGTTGCTAAAACTCCCCAAGATCACAGCCAAGCAACTTACGTCAAAAAGATTGATCCCTCCATGGCTCAAATTACATGGTCAGAACCTGCAAACATTTTGCATAATCGGATCCGCGCTTTTAGTCCCAAGCCAGGTGCCTGGTGCGCAGTAGAAATCAACGGTCAATCCAAACGACTCAAAATCCTCCGCAGCCGAGTCTCAAAAAATTACCAAGGTTCCGCAGGTGAAACTGTTCAATATGATAAGAAAAATTGGATTCTTGCCTGTGGCTCTGACGCTTTAGAACTTCTCGAAGTCCAACTTGAAGGGAAGAAGCGAATGGCGATAGAAGATTTTTTACGGGGCCACCCCAATCCCCCAAAAATTCAATAGTAAGTTCATCTCGTATGCATTTTTGATTTAAAATTAAATTTAGATAGAAGTGTCTAGCGGGAACTATCTTATTACTTTCTTTACATTAAAAAGTGTACTGGGTATACTTTCGCCGTTTTGTGCATAATTGTAGTGGGGTAACAAAATGGCAGATAAAGTGACGCCTGTACCGCTTTTCACCTATCAGGCCTGTGAAAACTTTTTTAAAAATCGAAAAAATGATGATTACGAACGCATTCCTTTGCTTGCCATAGGGTGCATTTTTCTCCTTGTTAGTAAGCTGGAAAGCTTTAGCGGTTTTGAGTGGGGAAATGTTGCCAACTTTGGAAAGCTTGGTGGCAAAATCTCCAACTTAACTGATTACTGGGAAATTGTTGACTTTGTGAAAGGTGCTGGAAAAGCAACGGCTGCTATCTGGCCGGTTTTCACTAAGTTGGACTTAACCACCGACGAAGGACGTTCAGAAGCATTTGGAGCCGCAAAAAAGACAGCTCTTTTTGCATGTAAAGCAATCTCTAACCTAGTCAACTTCATTGAAATGATGGTTGATGTTGGAGGGCTCAAAGGACTGAACATTTACAAATGGAAGTTCTTCGGCTCAGGCTTAGGTGCCCTAGCTTTTACAAAACTTCTCTATGACGACCTCTCAACAGAGTTGAAAGATCCTGAAGATATCAATGAACTCCATAAAGAAGCCCGAGACAGATACAAAGAACAACATGCGTGGAAAAAGTTTTATGGCACGATGATTACAGCATCGATTTTAGCGATCAAAGTCATCGGATTCTGTGCTGCAGCTCATAGTCTTTATGGCACAGCAAATGTGATCAAGTTTATTGCTGACCGCAAAGGAGAGCTTCTCTTGACGTCGTTCGCGACATTTACAGCTGGTGTTCTAGGGTCCCATTTTTATGGAGAGCAGATGACAGCGTTTAAAAAACTCAACAAAGCAACATAGAGGGAGGAGTGAAGCATGGCAAAAGTAGAAAAAAGTTTTTATGATTTCTTCTCTGACCAAGTTATTGGTGGACGTTCTATCATCCGTTTGGCTAACTCTGCTTGTCAGTGGGCACAAGAGATTACGGGTAAAACGCACTTTGCATTTCTAGGTTGTGAGCTTGATACCGCAGCCCTAAGCAAGAATTGGTTTAAGCCTCTTGATAATCAAATTTATGTTGTTAAGGGAACAGCAGCAATCTTTTCTCTTAAGGAAAAGTGCTGGAACCGATTAAGCAAAGATGATGTAGGGACTGTTTTAAGAGCAACTCAACACCTTCTTAAAACAATTGGGGATTCTTCTGCAGGGCTTCGTTGCTTAGCTGCATTTGGATTTGTATTTCTTAGCCCATACGTTAGAACTCTTAGCTTAATGAAAAATAGCTTTGCTGTAGGAGCGGGAATCTGTGAAATTGCATGTCGTGTTCATGACATTTATAAGCTAGCAAGCAAACCCACGACAACAAAAGCAGAAGAACGAGATAAAGAATTGCAGTGGCTTGCAAGTGTTACGATGATTATGACGCAGATCTTCTCGATTCAGCTCAACTTCTTTGGTGGTTGTTACACAGCATTCCGCGACGTCATTCCGAGTGAAAAGCATATACCAGATGCTGTCTTCAATTTCTGGGGAACCTGTGCATCGCTCTCAGCGCTTGGATATTCTGCAATCGAATACATTCGTACCCCTTCATAATTTTAGTTACCCCTCTCTTTATTTATAGAGAGGGGTTT
Source organism: Simkania sp. (assembly GCF_965215465.1). Lineage (GTDB taxonomy): Bacteria > Chlamydiota > Chlamydiia > Chlamydiales > Simkaniaceae > Simkania. Next base: position 380,360 of record NZ_OZ244056.1, read on the forward strand.
TTATTTGTTTTACATCAATTAAAAGAGCCATTATAATCTTTTTGTTTTAATCGAGGAGATGCGGAGGTTTCTATGGTAGGTGCGGTCTCTTCAGTTTCACTTATTGATACCCTTATTAAGGGTACAGATAAAAAAAATAGAGATGCGGGCAATTATAAAGACCTAGATGGGGATTACGAGTATTTACCACTGCTCGTTCTAGGATGTTTTTGCCTGCTAGCTGCAAAGTTTCAAAAAGCGACTCACCTGGGGGAACGCATCGTTAATTTTTTGCAGCTAGGAGATACGATCTCATCTCTTTGCGACTACTGGGATATCGTTGAGCTTGCTCAAAACAGCAGTCGCATGGTTTCGTATGGATGGCCGCTTTTTACAACTCTCGACCTAACCTCAGGAGGCAACCGGACTGAGGCCTTTGAGGTGGCCCAAAAGACTGCCCCATACGTTTGTAAGACCTTCTCAAGTATCGTCAATATCTTCGAAACTCTGGTGGAGTTTGGCGCTTTGAAAGGAATGAACATTTACAAATGGAAGTTTTTTGGCTCGCTAGCGGGAGGTATGGGATTTGCCCACAAACTGTACACCGAATGGAACGAAGATAGGAGTGAAGTTGGCAAGGATCTAGAAAAATCTAAAAGGGAAGTCTATCTTGAGCAGTATAGAAAGCAAAAGTTTTGTGACATTACAATCACTATCTGCATCCTTGCTGCTAAAATCATAGGATTTTGCACGGCTGTTCACGCTTTAAGCGGGATAGGAAGGGTGATACAATTTATTGCCGATCATAAAAAAGATTTACTATTCGGAGGGTATGTGACTTTTACAGCTGCAGCCATCGCTTCGACCTATTATGATTTGCAATTAGATCAATTGAAGGAGGAATCATGTCAAATCTCATAGCAATCGACATTAAGGGGCCTGTCAATTTTGCGTGCTCTGTTGCAATGGGAAGCCGCCAAGTTCTGCGTCTTTTAAACGGTGCATGTCTTTGGTTTCAAGAAATAGCCCAAAAAACCTCATTCACAGCTTTGGGGTATGAGCTTGATGTCAAAGCATTGAGCACAAATTTATTGAAGCCTCTCGATAATCAGATTTATATCATTAAGGCGCTCAATGAGGTTCTAGATTTTCCAGAAAAATGTTTAGCTCGTGCTTTCACAATCGAAGGGATAAGACATGCAGTTAAAACAGCATCGGATTCTTTTGCAAGCTTGCGCTGCCTTGCGATGTTTGGAGTCATTGTATTAACTCCTTATACCCGTGGGCTAGGGCTAGCGAAAAACTTTTTAGGGGCAACAGCAGCACTGCTTGATCTTGTTATGCGAGTCAGAGATCTTGTGAAGCTTGTTTATCGTCCGATTAAATCAGAGGAAGAACTCCAAAAAGCCCGTTTTGAATGGCTTGGGCATATGCTCATGGTTGTTGCGTATGTCTGTACTCTTCAACTCAACTTTTTTGGTGGATGCAAAAGCCTCTTTAAGGATGTTATTGAACCAAAAAAACACATGCCCGGATTGTTCTTTAACATCTGGGGCACAGGCGCATCTGTTTGTATTCTTGGAAACATGGCTGTGGATTATTTTTCACCTAGATAGAGCTTAATATGACGTTGCCTTCTGTTAACTATCCCTCTCTTTCAGCAGAATTTTGGTGGGAAGGCGCGTTGAGCTACATTGATCCTCGGGAAAAGGATTACCAGCGCTGTTTTCTCCTTTATCTCTCCTGTGTTAGCTCATTAAGTCATGAGTTTGAACGGACTTATTCTTATGAATGGTCTTCTTAAGTTCCGTTGAAAAAATATATGAACGGAAGTTTCGAGAAAGTCTGTTTAAGGTGATGGGAGCTTTTTCTTCTACAACTCTTTTGCTTAATGAGCTCTATAACAGAAAAGCCATTCAGCTTGAATCCATCGAGTCGTTCAAGTTAGTTGGGGGAGTTCTAGGAGGGGCTGTCTATTTTAGAAAAAGTGTCGTGAATTGGATCGATTTAGGAAAGCCCACTGAAAACCGTGAAAAAGTAAAAATTGAAGCACGACAGCACTTATTTTCAGTTGAAAAGCTCCGAGACATCATGGACATGATGACGTACATCACGATTTTCGTCATAAAAATCATTGGTCTGACCATTTTACTTTCAAAAAATTCTCAGCTCGGTGGTATGCGATGGGTGATTCAAAACCAGTCGCGGTGTTTGTTAGGGTGTTTTACCTTTGCTACAGGATGTTCACTCGTTTCTCATTTTTCAGAGGAATACCTTGACCGCTACATCGAATTGAACAAGAGGCTACTCTGATGCTAATCAATCATTTTTTAGGCAGTCGAGATGCCGTGCGTCTTGCGGAAACGAGTGTGGGATGGTTGCACGATTCTTTGGGGCAAAAGACAGTCACGTTATTTCATGTAACGTTTCAATTCGAACAATTTGAAGAGTTTTTTGCAGATGTGGACCGTGCCATTAGTCTGGCTCTTCCGTTTACCCGAATGAGGGGAGTCCAAAAAAGATATGCTCAAGTCCTAGAAGATGATTCAGCCTATCGGATTACTTCACTCGTGATAGAAACTTTGCATTTTTTAAGTGAAACTCGGCTGCACTTGAATGTTTGGGATGGATAGGCGTTGTCGTTTTATCTCCTTGTGTTCAAGGCTTAGCCTTTACTGCTTCCACATTTGCCTGTCTTGCAAATCTAATAAATTTTTCACAAAAGGTTTACGACAATTATTTAATTTATCATGCTCCTACCGAATACGAAACTCTACATCGTCATGAAGGTTTTGGGGAATCGAGCCTAAATGTTGAATGGAGTAAAAACTTATGTGAGATGACTGCCGATCTAGCCCAGCTTTCGACAGATTTTTTTAAAGGTCTAGCATATTTCTATGGGCCGGGAGGCATCACTCCAGCCATTTATCGATTCTGGAGAACATCAGCAGCCGTTTCACATAGCATAGGATTCTATTTAGATAGCAAAGGGTAAGGAGATGTATCTACCTTTAGACTGTCCTCCTCTTCATACAGGGGTGTTACTTCCAGAATTTTTTGATAAGACGTTTTTGCCCGTTCATGTGATGCCCGTGCAAGATGAAGGGCCAATGCCTCTGTCTTATATATTTGATCGGCTGGCGGGGGTGATCAAGCTTCCTTTTCTTGTGATGGAAGCGGAGCGTATCCAAGAAATGCTGCAAAGAAATCATTCAAATCGCGAAGAATCTCCTTGGTTTTCGACAGTCTCAATTTGCAGCAATAGCGTAGAATTAATTTGTTGGCTAGGCGAGAGGGGGTATCTGGAAATTGCCTTGCCGACGTTGTCGCGGTTAAGAAAAATTTATTATGTAGCCAAGATCATTCTTTACAATTATGCCGTCTTGATTGACAGCGAGCTCTTATATCGGGCTCGAGGAGAAGAAAAAAAAGAAGAAAGAGCCTATATGAAGCTCCTGTTGGTCTCTCATATGCTTTATTTATCTTGTATGGTCCTGGGATTGGGAAGTCTGACCTTTGGGGCTAGCTGTTCCCGGAGTTTGCTGCGAAAACTTCATTTTTCGAGCCTTCTCTTTGATCTTGCGTCGAAGTCGTATGAATGGCGTTGGGGGGATACAAAGGATGAGCGCATTAAATCTTTAACATTACACGAGTCGAAGTCAAATCATACGTATGGATAAAGTAGAAAAACTCACAAACCGTGAATGGATTTTAATCGCCATTTTTTTCGCAATTTTGGTCTCTTTCGTAAGTATTGCCTATCTTTCTGATCGGAAAGTGGACCAGGAAATCGAGCAATATCTTGACTCATCATCAAGTAAACAAACATTTTAAGTGGAGTTTTTTTCGTCGGAAATACAGACTTGAATAAATTTTGATTGTACAAAATAGAGCGATTTGATAGCCTGTTCGCTTTAGCCAAAATAGGCGAGTCATTTAATCGAAACTCGAGATTTCGGTAAGGGCTCTTTTTCGCTCCAAATAAAATGGGCGAGTCGGATATGATCTAACACGATTTTCAAAATGCATCGATAGATCGATTGAACTGTATAAGGATTGGAAACTATGTCACTGAACTTACTCGGTAAGAAAAAAGGAATGACCCGGGTTTTTGATGAAAACGGAAATCTGATTGTGTGTACCGTCATTGAGGCGGAACCAAACGTTGTCGTTCAACTCAAGAATCAAGAAAACGACGGTTACCAAGCAATTCAACTTGGTGGCATCAAAGTTCCCGATTCAAAAAAGAAAAATGTTACGAAACCACTTATTGGCCATTTTGCAAAAGCAAAAGTCGAGCCAAGACGTCACCTTCTTGAATCTCACGTAGAAAACCTTGAAGAATACGAGGTTGGAAAGGAGATCGGACTTGAGTACTTTTCAGACACAGAGTTTGTTGATATCATCGGCACCTCTAAGGGGAAAGGATTTCAAGGGGTTATGAAAAGGCATGGTTTTGCCGGTGGACCCGGAGCTCACGGATCAGGTTTTCATAGAACTGCAGGTTCAACAGGGATGCGTAGTACACCAGGTCGTTGTCTGCCAGGAAGACGTATGGCAGGTCAAATGGGAGCTAAGCGTGTCGCATCTATGAATCTAAAGATCGTTAAAATCGATGCCGAAAAACACGTACTACTCGTTAAAGGGGCTGTTCCAGGATCACGGAACAGCCTTGTTTATATTAGGAAGTCAATCAAGAAAAAACATAAATGATAGGTAACAGGCTGTGGCGAAGCTAAAGACATATGACATGAAAGGAAAAGAAGTTGGAGACGTCAATGTAGACGATAAACTTCTGGACGTTTCAGCGAATTCGCAAATGATTAAAGATTACCTTGTAGCGCTAAGACACAATCGCCGTCAATGGAGCGCAAACACAAAAGGAAGATCTGAAATCAATCACTCGAATGCAAAACCTCACCCACAAAAAGGAACTGGTCGAGCCCGCCAAGGAACCATTAAGGCTACGCAATACAAAGGCGGTGCTACTGTATTTGGACCAAAGCCCAAGTTCGATCAACATGTTCGAATTAACCGCAAAGAGCGACGTTTAGCCATCCACTTCCTTCTAGCTGAAAAGATCAAAGAAGGCAATGTGCGTGTGCTTAAACTTGAAACACTTAAAGAAGCGAAGACAAAACAGATTGCAGAGCTTTTAAAAGGGATTGGCATTAACGGTAAAAAGATTCTATTCTTAAGCGGAACCTCTGTCAAAGAGAAAGAAAGTCGCACGCAATTTTACCTCAGCATGCGTAACATCCCTAGAACAAGCTTTATGCCTGTTGAGGGTATTAGCGGATATGATGTGATTAACACACAAGAATTGATCGTCGTAGATTCCGCTCTAGATCAACTGATGAAAGCAATAGGGAGTAGCAAATAATGAACAAACGAGGCCCCTACCGAGTTATCCGCAGTCGATATGTAACAGAGAAAACAACTGTTCTTGAGCAGTTGCAACATACTGCAAGTAACCGCTGCATTGCGCGCTGTGAAAGCCCTAAATTTGTTTTCATCGTCGACAAAGATGCGACTAAAGCAGAAATCGCTCACGCTGTTGAAACGATCTACGCTGAGAAAAAAATCAAAGTGAAGAAAGTGAATACGATTAACGTCAAACCTAAAAAGCGTCGTGTAAGAGGACGTTTAGGGTACCGCTCAGGTGTCAAAAAAGCCATCGTGACACTTGATAAAGGTGATGCAATCGATGAAGGCGTTTAATCTTAGGAGTTAAACTGGAATGGTAAAGAAATTTCGCCCCATAACACCCGGACAAAGAAAGACTGTACTGCCGAGCAATGGTGAGTTGACTCGAGTTGGAAAGACGCACCAAACAGTGAAGCCGACGAAACGTCTACTCGTTGCTAAGAAGCGTACAAACGGTCGTAACCACCATGGACGTATCACTTGCCGTCACCGAGGCGGTGGTCATAAGCGTTTTTACCGTCTTATCGACTTTAAAAGAGATAAAGACGGAATTGAAGCACGAGTTGCATCGGTTGAATACGATCCTAACAGAAGCGCACACATTGCACTTCTCAACTATAGAGACGGTGAAAAGCGTTACATTATTGCTCCTGAAGGGCTCAAACAGGGCGACCTGGTTTCATCTGGAGAAAAAGCTCCTTTCAAACCAGGGTGCTCAATGCCACTAAAGAACATGCCCCTTGGATCGGTCATCCATAATATTGAGATGTATCCAGGTAGAGGAGCGAAACTTGTTCGTTCTGCAGGTTTGTCAGCACAGCTGATGGCTCGCAGTGGCGGATATGCCACGCTAAAAATGCCTTCAGGAGAAGTCCGTATGGTGAAAGAAACATGCCGAGCAACATTTGGTGCTGTTTCTAACTCAGAGTGGACGCTTCGCGTAGAAGGTAAAGCAGGAAGAAATCGTTGGCGCGGATTCCGCCCAACAGTTCGAGGAACTGCAATGAACCCGGTCGATCACCCTCACGGTGGTGGCGAAGGAAGACACAACGGATACATTCCGCGTACCCCTTGGGGAATGCAGACAAAAGGACTGCGTACACGCTCGAAAAAGAAATCGAAGAAGTTGATCGTTAAAGATCGTCGGAAGAAGTAGAGGAATTTATGGCAAGATCGCTAAGAAAAGGACCTTTTGTTGATCACGGTCTATTGAAGAAAGTGAAAAAGCAGAACGAAGAAGGGTTGAAAAAAGAAATTAAAACTTGGTCGAGACGCTCGATGATCATACCAGATATGGTTGGCCATACTTTTGCAGTTCATAACGGTCGAAAGTTCATCACTGTCTTCGTATCAGAGAATATGGTCGGACACCGATTGGGAGAGTTTTCACCCACTCGATTGTTCAAAGGACACCCAGTTAAGAAATAAGGTAGGCACTAGTCATGATGGAAGCACGCGCAATAACGAAATACGTCAGAATTAGCCCAAGAAAGGCTAGACTAGCTGCCGATTTGATTCGTGGAATGAAAGTCGAAGACGCCTTCACACAATTGATGTTTTGCAATTTAAAAGGTGGACGTCTTTTGAAGAAGACACTTAACAGTGCTGTTGCAAATGCTGAAACCCAATTTAGCGTGCAGCGCAGAGACTTGAAAATTAAAGAAGTTAGAGTTGATGAAGGTCCTACAATGAAGCGGGCCAAATCGAAATGTCGCGGTGGACGCGTGCCGGTTATGAAGCGCATGAGTCACTTTACCGTCGTTGTAGGAACTGAAGCATAAATAGAGGCAATAATGGGACAAAAGACATCCCCAACTGGATTTAGACTCGTACTGAAGAAAAACTGGAAGTCCATCTGGTTTGCAAACAAACAAGAGTTTGGTTCTCTTCTCCAAGAAGATATGGTGATCCGCAACTTTCTCGTTAAGAAACCATGTTGCGTCGGAACATCACGAATTAAGATCAAACGCATGAGCGAAAAGATTGAAGTGACTCTTTACACTGCAAGACCTGGTCTTGTGATTGGAAAGAAAGGCGCTGAAATCGAAGTCATGAAACAAGAGCTTAAAAAGCTCACTGGAAAAGACATTTGGATCGAAGTTGCTGAGATCAAAAGACCAGATTTAGACGCAAAGCTCGTTGCAGACGCGATTGCCAAACAACTTGAAAGACGTGTTGCATTCCGTCGAGTGATGAAAAAAGCGATCCAAGCATCCATGGATGCTGGAGCAGCAGGAATCAAAATTGCAGTTTCAGGCCGTATTGGCGGTGCAGAAATTGCCCGTACAGAGTGGTACAAAGAGGGAAGAATTCCTCTGCACACACTCCGTGCGAATATTGACTATGCTACTGGAAGAGCCGAGACCACATACGGGTCGATTGGCGTCAAAGTTTGGATTAATAAAGGCGATCAAAACAACTAAGAAGTGAGAAAGGAGTCGTAAGCACAATGGCACTTATTCCATCGAAGCCAAAGTTTCGCAAGCAGCAAAAAGGGACCATGAAAGGCAAAGCCAAAGCTGGTCAATTTGTGCAGTTTGGCGACTATGGTATGCAGATTCTCGACAGAGGACGGATTACTAATCAACAGATCGAAGCCTGTCGTGTTGCGATTAACCGTTACTTTAGCCGTAAAGGAAAGGTTTGGATTCGCATTTTTCCAGACAAACCGATCACAAAAAAGCCAGCAGAAACGCGAATGGGTAAAGGAAAAGGTGGAACAGACCATTGGGTTGCTGTTGCACTCCCTGGAAGAATTCTCTTCGAAGTTGCAAACGTGACAAGAGAAGAAGCCCAAACAGCCCTATTAAAAGCGGCAGCAAAGCTACCTTATCGTACTCGTTTTGTTGAACGCATGGAACAAGTTTAGGTGAAGAAAGTATGTTAAAAGCAAAAGACTTGATCAATCAATCCGTAGAAGAACTTGAAGCTCAATACGAAGACCTATCCAGAGAAATCTTCGAACTGATGAATGAACTCAAACTTGCAAGAAAACTGGATAAGCCACACCTGCTAAGTGAAAAAAGACGAGATCGAGCAAGAGTCTTGACAGTTTTGCGGCAGAAACAAGTTAAGGGAGCTTAAGAAATTATGGAAAAAGAAACGCAAAGAAAGACTCGAGAAGGAGTTGTCGTCTCCAACAAGATGAATAAAACTGTGACTGTCATGGTAGAACGTACCTATCCTCATCCGCGATACAAGAAAGTGATTCGCCGAGGAAGAAAGTACTATGCTCATCATGAGAAAGGAGAATTAGAAGTAGGAAAACGCGTTCGCATTCAGGAAACACGCCCGCTTTCAAAGTTAAAGCGTTGGATTGTCGTGGATGTCCTGTCGTAACCGTTAATGAACGTAAGCCAAGTGAGTAATAGAAGATGATTCAACAAGAAAGCCAGCTAGAAGTTGCCGACAACAGCGGAGCTAAACGCGTAAAATGCTTTAAAGTGCTTAGAGGAACTCGAAGACGTTACGCTTCTGTAGGCGATGTCATCGTGTGTTCAGTAAAAGAAGCTGATCCTAAAGGAAGTGTTAAAAAAGGTGATGTGATCAAAGCCGTCATCGTTCGTTCAAAGAGTTATATCCGACGCAAAGATGGTTCAATGATTCGATTTTATGATAACAGCTGCGTGATCATCGATGACAAGCAAAATCCGAGAGGGACGCGTATCTTTGGCCCAGTTGCTCGAGAAGTACGGGATCGTGGTTTTTTAAAAATTAGCTCATTAGCACCAGAAGTCATTTAAGTAGAGGAAGCGATGAAGAATAAGTGGATCAAAAAAGGCGATAAAGTTCTGGTCATTGCAGGAAATGACAACGGAAAAGTTGGTGAAGTCATTGCTCGCCGTGAAGATCGCATCATTGTACAAGGTGTGAATGTCAGAAAACGTCATACAAAGAGCCGTGATCAAAATCGCAAATCTGAAATCATCAGTATGGAAATGCCCATCCATATTTCAAATGTTGCTCTTTGCAACGCAGAGGGTAAAAAACTGAAGCTCAAAGTCAACATGGACAAAGAGGGCAACAAAGAACTTGTGAGTGTTGAGGACGGAAAAGAAACCTCGCATAGAACATTAAGAAAAACGGTTAAAAGTTAAGCGTCATGTCAAGGTTAAAGAAGAAATACGTAGAAGAAATTAGAGAAGCTCTAAAGGAAAAATTTTCCCTAGACAACAACATGCTTATTCCAATGATGAAAAAGATTGTCATCAGCATGGGTGTAGCAGAAGCACTTAAAGACAAGAACGTCATGCAAGATTGCATGAAAGAGTTGTCTCTTATTTCAGGCCAAAAGCCGATCATGACAAAAGCTAAAAAATCCATCTCTAACTTTAAGCTTCGAGAAGGGCAAGCAATTGGACTTAAGGTGACCATTCGTAGGATTCGTATGTATGAATTCTTCGATCGTTTCACAAACATTGTCTGCCCACGTATCCGAGACTTTCGAGGATTTGATAAGAAAGGAGATGGAAGAGGAAGTTATTCGCTCGGAATTTCAGATCAACAGATCTTCCCCGAGCTCAATTTAGATGAAGTCAAGCGTGAACAGGGAATGAATATCACATTTGTAACCTCTGCTGGAAACGAAGAACAATGCCTAGAGCTCCTCACGCAGCTTGGCCTTCCATTTAAGCGTAAACAATAGGAGAATATTAATGGCGCTGAGCGATACAGTAGCAGATCTCTTAACTCGCATTCGCAACGCAAAAGATGCTAAGCATAAATATGTTGATGTAAGATTTAGCAAAATGAATCAGGCAATTGTCGACGTCATGAAAGAAAATGGGTATGTCATCAGCTCTATCGCGAATGAGAAGAAACATGCCATTCGGGTTTTCTTAAAGTACGAAAAGAAAACACGTGAGTCTGTCATTCACGGACTAAAGCGCGTTTCAAAACCTGGCATTAGACGCTACGTTGGTTATAAAGACATCCCCAAAGTTTTAAGTGGTTTGGGAACAGCAATTCTCTCGACTCCGACAGGAATCGTCGATGGAGAAAAAGCCCGAGAAATGAAGGTCGGAGGAGAACTCCTCTGTTTGGTCTGGTAAAATTACAACAATCGGAGAATTGAATGTCACGACTAGGAAAGACTCCCATCCCTCTCCCAAAAGGAGTAGAAATTACTGTTTCAAAGGGAGAAGTACAGGTAAAAGGCCCAAAAGGGAACCAGACTGTTCTCATTCCTCATGGCATCGATGTTAAAGTCGAAGAAGGGAATGCAACAGTACTTTATGACGAGAAATCGGGACTCCCTAAACCACGTCATGGACTTTATCGCTCACTGATCAATAATGCGGTTATCGGTGTTTCAGATGGATTTGAAAAGCAACTCAGCTTAATTGGCGTTGGTTATCGCGCAGCAGTTAAAGGTGATGTCTTAGATCTATCACTTGGATTTTCGCATCCTTGCCAGCTCAAAATCCCTTCGGATGTCACTGTAGCTGTTGAAAAAAGTACTCTAATTAAGATTTCTGGAATGGATAAACAGCGTGTTGGTCAGTTTGCAGCAAATGTCCGTTCTGTACGTCCGCCAGAGCCATACAAAGGTAAAGGTGTCCGTTACGTAGACGAATATGTCCGTAAGAAAGCGGGTAAAGCAGCTAAAGGAAAATAAGCAATGATGAATCAAATCAGAAAGAGAACTATCATACGTAAGAAGCGGATGCAACGCGTAAGAAAGAAGCTGCGCGGATCCCCATCCAAGCCACGCCTTTGTATTTTCAAGTCTCTTAGACACATTGGTGGACAGATTATCGATGATGAGACAGGTGTCACCCTCGTTGGATTTAGTACACTATCAAAAGATGCCAAAGGACAGAGAAAGTCCAAAGAAGGCGCGCGCTTTGTTGGAACGAAACTCGCTGAGCTCGCGAAAGAAAAAAATATTGAGCACGTTGTGTTTGACCGTGGACGATTTAAGTTCCATGGGATCATCGCTGAGCTTGCCGATGCAGCGCGCGAAAATGGGTTAAAATTTTAAGGAACATCCATGGCTAAGAATAAGAGAAAACGACAAGAGGATTTCGAAACCGAATTTGAGGAAAAAGTACTCTTCATCAACCGCTGTTCGAAAGTGGTGAAGGGAGGACGCAAGTTTAGTTTTTCTGCACTCGTCATCGTTGGAGATGGAAACGGTCGAGTTGGTGTTGGCTTTGCCAAAGCCAACGAAGTGGCTGACGCCATCCGCAAAGCCGGTGAAACATCTCGTAAGAACATTTTAGATTTTGAGCTCGAAGAAACTACAATTCCACACGAAATCATTTCAGAGTGGGATGGTGCACGCGTTTTACTCAAGCCCGCAATGCAAGGTACAGGAGTCATTGCAGGATCACAAGTCCGCTCAGTCCTTGAAATTGGTGGAGTCAAAGATGTTGTTGCAAAGAGTCTTGGTTGTAACAATCCCATTAACCAAGTTTATGCAACTTTTAAAGCTCTTAGCGAACTGAAAAATCGCCAGGAAACATTAGCTGCAAGAGGAATTGAAGCATGAAGTTATCTGAACTAAAAAATAGTCATCGCAAAAAGAAAGGACCTAAGCGTGTTGGGCGTGGTCCTGGATCGAATAAAGGTAAAACCTCTTGCCGCGGACACAAAGGTGACAAGTCTCGCTCAGGTTATAAAACACGAGCAGGAAAAGAAGGTGGTCAGTTGCCACTTTTCCAAAAACTTCCTGGGAGAGGATTTCCAAATACACGGTTTCAAAAGCCGGTTTTTGCTATCAACTTAAACCGAATCAATGAACATTTTGAAGAAGGGGAAACAGTTAACCGCGAAACGCTTCTGAAGAAAGGTTTCCCTGTACGACGTGCGACGGGAGGAATTAAAGTTTTAGCAAATGGCGATCTCGAAAAGAAAGTCGTTATCGAAGCAGATGCTTATTCTAAGGGTGCAATTCGCAAATTAGAAGAAAAAGGGATAGAATTCAAACGAGTCAAGTAGAATGAATCCTTCGAAGAACACCGAAGCTGGAGCCCTTTCATGATAGCAGCTCTCAAAAGAGTTTTCGCATTGCCAGAACTCAAACAGAAGATAGTTTTTACTCTAACGATGCTTCTTGTTTGTCGTATTGGAGCGTATATTCCAGTCCCCGGAATTAATGGAGATGAAGTTGTTCAAATCTTTCGTCAAATGACTGGTGGAGGACAAAACCTACTTCAACTCGTTGACGTTTTTTCTGGTGGAGCCTTTGCAAAGATGACCATCATTGCCTTAGGAGTGATGCCATATATTTCTGCGTCGATTATCATGCAAGTCCTTGTCGCTGTTGTTCCTTCAATGCAACGAGAAATTCGCGAAAATGGCGAAGCTGGAAAGCGCAAAATGGGAAAAATGATTCGAATTGCAACAGTTTTTCTCGCCCTTTTCCAATCTGCACTGCTCGCAAAATATGCACTGAGTCTTAACGTTGCACACCCAGGAGTGATTGTTGATCAACTAATCAATGTTCAGATTGGGGGATTCCCGTGGCTTTTTTATCTTGTCATTATGTTTGCAATGACAGCAGGAACACTCTTTTTGATGTGGGTTGGGGAGCAAATCACTGAGCGAGGCATCGGAAATGGAATTAGCTTAATCATCACAATTGGAATCTTAGCCTCTCTCCCTATGACATTAGGATCGATCGTCAGTCAACTTAATCTAGATTCTCAAGAGCCAGGACAACTCACATTTTCATCGATTGTGATCTTATCAATTGTTTTCGTTTTGATCATTATCGGCACGATATTAGTGATTCAAGGGACACGCAAAATCCCATTGCAGTATGCGAGACGCGTTGTTGGGCGACATGAGACCCAAGGCGGAAGTTCTCACATTCCACTTAAAGTCAACTATGCTGGTGTGATTCCTGTGATTTTTGCGTCTTCATTGTTGATGTTTCCTGCAACTATTGCACAGTTTATAGGTCAGGGAAACTGGCTTTCAAATGTTGTGATGTGGCTCTCTCCAGGAAGCTGGGTATATACCTCTTTATTTGTCTTACTCATCATGTTTTTTACTTACTTTTGGACCGCTACTCAGTTTCACCCAGAGCAAATCGCTTCAGATATGAAGAAAAATGGAGCTTTTATCCCAGGGATACGCCAAGGGAAGCCAACACAAGAGTTTTTAGAATCTACAATGAATAGGATCACTCTTGCTGGGTCAGTATTTTTAGCATTTATTGCGATTCTTCCTACTTTAGTAGGAAAAATTTTAGGTGTCGATGCTTCTATCAGCCATTTTTTTGGTGGAACATCGCTACTAATCCTCGTCGGAGTGGTTCTCGACACGACAAAGCAGATCGAGTCCCATCTCCTGATGAAGCGATATGATGGATTTATGAAGAAAGGACGAATAACAGGTAGAGTCTAAATTAAGAGCTATAAACCACCTAAGCTCGAAGAGTGTAACTTAGGTTGAAAAGATTCTCATAGTTTGGTAACATTTTAGCTACTCGTTTAAAAAAGGTTTTAACTTATGCCCCGTGTAATAGGAAACGACATCCCAGGTAACAAGCGCCTCGTCATTAGTTTAACTTACATTTATGGTCTCGGTAGAGCCCTAGCTCAAGAAGTGATTGAGAAGCTTGGATTGGACCCCAACATGCGTGCACACAATCTGACCGAAGCAGAAATTTCAAAACTCAATGCAATTCTGCAGAATGATTACGTTGTTGAAGGAGATCTACGAAGACAGGTTCAAAATAACATCAAGCGACTCATTAGCATCAACTGTTACAGAGGCTTAAGACACCGCACTGGCCTTCCGCTTAGAGGACAACGCACAAAGTGCAACGCAAGAACGCGTAAAGGAAAGAAGAAAACAATAGCTGGAAAGAAAAAGGCAGTATAAAGGTTAAGCCGCCGAGCTTTAGGTTAATAAGGAGTAAACGTTTTGGCAAAAGATTCAAAAGCAGCAAAAAAACCACCAATGGTCAAAAAGGCACCGGCCAAGTCCAAGAAGAAAATCACACGCACTGTTCCAAGTGGAGTTGCACATGTCAAAGCCACTTTCAACAATACGATTGTTTCGATTACAGACCCTTCTGGAAATGTCATTGGTTGGGCTTCTGCAGGGAAAGTAAACTTTTCCGGTTCGCGTAAGTCTTCTGCATTTGCAGGGTCTGTTGCTGCACAGGATGCTGCAAAGTCTGCCATGAATTATGGCCTAAAAGAAGTTGAAGTTTACCTCAAAGGACCTGGAGCTGGTCGTGAGTCAGCCGTTAGAGGATTGCAAAGCGCTGGGTTGATTATCACGATGATTAAGGACCGCACCCCTGTTCAACACAATGGATGCCGTCCAAGAAAGAGACGTCGAGTATAACATTTGATCTGATAGGAGAAAAAATATGACCGTTAAGTATGGCAAGTTTGAGTTGCCAACGAAGATTAAAATAGACGAAGCGAACAAGTCGGAAACATTTGCCCGTTTCATTGCTGAACCATTCGAAAGAGGGTTTGGTCATACTGTGGGTAACGCGCTCCGTCGGATCATGCTGACCGCACTCGAAGCTCCATCTATTATCTCTATCAAGATCGAAGGCGTTCCTCATGAGTATACAGCAATTGAAGGCGTCATTGAGGATATGACTCACATCATTCTCAACTTGAAAGGAGCGCTTATTCGTAAGCTTCCGCTTGTTGAAAATAAAGATACACGCGCTCCAACAATTGTTTCGCAAGATCTCGATGTGACTCAAGACATGCTCGATGCAGGTGGCGGGCAATACGTTGTAAAATTCAAAGACATCATGGGTGAATCGAACTTTGAAATGATCAATCCTGATCATGAAATCTTCACGATCACAAAGCCTATGAAAAAGCGTGTTGATCTCAAGATTGCTATCGGACGAGGATATGTTCCTTCAGAGCGTCATGAGCTCGCAGACAAAGTTGTTGACGAAATCGTTATCGACTCTGCGTTTTCACCAGTCCGTTTAGTGAACTACTTCGTCGAGAACACACGTGTTGGTCAAGATACCGACTTCGACCGTCTCATTCTTGAAGTGACAACAGATGGACGCGTTTCACCACAAGAAGCGCTGACGTTTGCAACACAGATTGGAATTCTTCACCTTAAGATTTTTGATGAGCTAAAATTCCAAGACATTTCTTTCGATAAGGAAGAAGTTGAGTACGACACTGACCGTGATCAAATCTTGTCAAAACTGGGTCTTCGCATCAATGAGATTGAACTTTCTGTACGTTCGACAAATTGCTTAGCACAAGCGAACATTAACACCATTGCAGAACTCGTTGTTATGCCAGAATCAGAGATGCTCAAGTTCCGCAACTTTGGTAAAAAATCACTCAATGAAATTAAAGCCAAACTTGAAGAAATGAGCCTTCACCTTGGCATGGATCTTTCTCGTTTCGGAATTAACCGCGATAACGTGAAAGAAATTGTAGACGAATATCTTAAGGAAAAGTCAGGGAAAGAATCATGAGACACCGGAAGCAAACTGTAAAACTGGGCCGCACCTCCTCCCACCGACGCTGTTTGATGGCAAACATGCTTAAATCATTAGTAGAGCATGGACGCATTGAAACGACAGTTGCAAAAGCGAAAGAACTTAGACGTCATGCTGATCGATTAGTGACACTTGCAAAGCGAGGAACTCTAGCTAGCCGTAGAGCTGCTATTGCTAAGATGATGATCAACTTCAATCATCTCACTCCTAAAGAAGCTAGACAAGCTAAGCAAGGAGATCTCTCTCACTACAACACAGACCGTAAGGTTGTGAAAAAGCTATTCGATGAACTTGCTGGACGCTTTGCTGACCGCGACGGCGGTTACACTCGTATCGTTCGCATGGGCAATCGCAACGGCGATACTGCACCTCTTTGCATTATCGAGTATATCAGATAAGTTATGATGCACTGGAGTTCATCTCCAGTGCAGACTCATTCAATCTCACACTCTAACATCATCAAAGTGACGAAAAGTCATAAATAAAATACGATGCAATTTGAAACGCATGTTGATGGTGATGTATGGAAAAAGGGTCTGCCCCCAGTTTATTAACACTAGCTTTGCTCTTGTCGCTTGCAGCTGTCGGAGCACTATTCTATACGCCAGCCCTTCCTCAGCTGACGAGATTCTTTCATGTTTCGCCTAATATGGTGCAATTGACTGTGATGACTTACTTGATCGGATATGCGGTCAGTCAACTTTGTTATGGGCCTCTTTCGAAGCAATATGGAAGAAAGCGTGCGATTTATATCGGCTTAGCCCTTGCGTTTTTAGGCTCTCTTGGATGTGGGCTTTCGTCTTTATTTCACTCGTTTTGGCTACTCGTGATTGCCCGTTTTATTATGGCTTTTGGGGCTGCGGTGGGTTACGCTTTAACCTTTACGATCCTCAACGACTATTACTCTGTTGAAGAAAGGCGCAAGCTCATTCCCATTGTAGCGATTGGAATGATGCTTCTTCCTTATGGAAGTGTTGTCCTAGGGGGATTTATCGTTGAATATTTAGGCTGGGACATCGTTTTTTATGTTTTTTGTCTCTATACCGTATATGTTTTTCTTTTAGCTCGACGTCTACCAGAAACAGCAAACAACTCCAATCAGCCTTATCGACTAAAAGAGACACTCAAAGATTATGTAGCTGTCTTAAAATTTCCCCAACTCACACTTTTTTCTTTGATTATTGGATGTTGTGTGGCGGTTTTTTACATTTTTTCTTCAGTCGCTCCCTTTCTAGCTATTCATGTGATGAGCTTGACTGAAGGAAAGTTTGGTTTGATGAATGTGATTCCTATACTTGGATTTCTTTTTGGAACATTCATAGCACGTCGATTAGCAGCTAAGTTTTCGGGAATTTCTGTTGTGACCCTAGCGCTTATTCTCATGTTTTGTTTTGAAGGGGTCATGTTACTACTATTTATCTTCGGCCTGCAAAATGTTTGGGTCTTATTTATTACAGCCTTTTTTATCATGGCTGCTCTCCAACTCGTTTGGGCAAATGGGACGGCCCTTGCCACTAGGAATATTCCTGATGCTGCGCATGCCTCAAGTATGATGAGTTTTTATAATGTTGGATTGGGGGTTATTGGAGTACTTGTCATGAGTGGCTTCAATTTGGTCAGTCCAGCTGTCCTCCCCCTCATTTTTATTGGTGTGACCCTTGTCCAACTTCTAGCGCTGATTATCATCCGAGTCAAAAAAATCCATGAGTAAGAGGATAATTTTGCGCATTTGAACATGCTTTCAAAATCCCTCTTTACATTCCTCATCAACTCTCGTAACATGAAAAAATCGTAAACAGAATTTTCTAAGAGGACGATTATGACCCTACGTATTGGAATTAACGGTTTTGGAAGAATTGGACGGTCTGTTTTTCGCCTAGCTCATGAAAAATTCAACAACATTGAAATCGTCGGAATCAATGATCTTGTTCCGGCTCCTAACTTAGCCTACCTTGTGAAATACGACTCTGTTCATGGACGCTTCTCGAAAGACATTCAAAGTAAAGAAGGAGAATTTGTTGTTGAGGGGAAAAAAACTCACGTACTTGCAGAAAGAGACCCAAGTAAATTGCCTTGGAAAGACCTGGGCGCAGATTATGTGATTGAGTCAACAGGTCTCTTTACTCAATTAGATGATGCAAAAAAACATTTAGCTGGTGGTGCAAAACGGGTGGTGATTTCCGCCCCTGCCAAGGGAGATGTTCCGACCTATGTCATGGGTGTCAACCATGAAAAGTATAACCCAGATTCGGATCAAGTCGTTTCAAACGCCTCTTGCACAACCAACTGTTTAGCTCCTGTCACCAAAGTGCTTCTCGATCATTTCGGGATCGAAGAAGGACTGATGACAACTGTTCATGCCATAACCGCCACTCAACCTGTCCATGACGGGCCTTCAAAAAAAGATTTGAGGGGTGGGCGGTCTGGATGCACGAACATCATCCCTGCCTCTACTGGGGCAGCCAAAGCCGTGGCGCTTTGCCTTCCTGAAGTCAAAGGAAAATTGACAGGAATGGCATTTCGCGTTCCCGTAGCCGACGTTTCTGTAGTTGATTTAACAGTAAGGCTGACTAAATCGACCAAATATGATACTATTTGTGACATGGTGAAGCAGGAAGCGAATTCAAACCTGAAAGGAATTCTTGGATATACTGAGGAAGATGTAGTTTCATCTGATTTCATTGGAGATTCTCACTCCTCAATTTTCGATCGACATGCAGGAATCGCGCTCTCTGACAATTTCTTCAAACTTGTCTCATGGTATGACAATGAAATTGGCTACTCTAACCGCCTCCTTGACTTGATCACTTACATGGCATCAAAAGAGTGAGCTTTGCTCTCCTCTTTTAGATTGCAAAATTAACTTTTAAAACATGGAAAGGTACCAGTGAACTTTACACGCGAACCTATTATTGAAACGATTATTACCCCAAAAGAAGGGTTTAAACTTGTGATCCGTAACAGCAACGGAAATTCTCAAGAAGAGTATGCAGTCAGCAGTGTGGAAGTGGTTTCCTTTGGAAAATCATTTTTCTTTCGCTCCCTTGAAAAACCGAAACCGTTTTTATTGCCCGTTTCTGATTATGAGGTTCTTGAATCGCGCGAAACACGCAGCGTTCTTAAGAAACCTAAGATTGAGAAATCGATTAAAATTGGTGGTGGAAAAGCTCCTGCTAAAGGAAAAGAAAAAGAACTTCCTCCAGAAGAGCAGGAAGAAGCTGCTCCTCCAGAGCCTAAAAAGAAAGCAAAAGGCAAAACAACTCGACGCCGTCGCTCGACTAAGAAAGAGGAAAAAGTGGAAACTCCGCCAACAGAAGAAGGCACTCCAGAAGGAGTCGATGAAGATGCTACGCCTTCTCGTCGCACACTTCTTCCTCCTCCAACAAGTTTGATTTCTGAACAAATCAACCGTTACAAAGACTTCTTAGCAGCAGAAGGGGCGATTCTTCCTGAAGAACTAGAAGAAGGTGATAAAGTTGAAGAACTTCCCAAAGAATCTTCCGATGACCTTTCTTTCTTGCCACAAGAAGAAGTGACGTCTCAAGAACCTCCAATGTTCGATGAAACTTCCGGCCAAGATGACAAAGTTGTCGAACTCGAAGAAGAGGCTCCAGCTTCCCCCGAAGCAGAAGATTAATTGAGATCTTGAATGATAACCACTCGGAAGGGTACACTAATCTGTACTCTTCCCATCTGTGCTCGGGTGGTGGAATTGGTAGACACAAGGGACTTAAAATCCCTTGGACCTTGGTCCGTGCGGGTTCGAGTCCCGCCCCGAGCAGATTGTCCGTGTTAGATCTTTTCCCTGAGACAATTTATCTGCAGATTGTCATCGCTTGACAAGGTACTTCGAACCTTGCGCTGCACTCTTCCAGCCCACATCTAAATCACCTCAGAAAAACCCTCTAAACACACCCAATCTCCTCGGAGCGGCCCCCTCACAGATCGTATTAGATACGGTTTGTGCTGGTGTCACTCAAGTTAAAAAGATGGAATTTGGAAATAAAAGTATGGAAAAGTTGGATTTAAAGGATTTTCGAAAGTGGAAAGAAGCAAATAAAGAAAGGGACTTTTCTTTATTCGATTACATTTTTCAAATGAAAAATTTAAACAATCTAAGCTCGGATATCTTTTTTGGCTTTTATGAACTTTGTTGGCCCACCTTCTTGACCTATAAAAATTATGTTTTCCTAAAAGAAGCTTTTTCACAGCAAAAGGTCGATAGACTTTCTTCTGAAAATGCTTAGGTTGAGTTTTGGATAAACTTCTTATCTATTGATCCCTATTTTGAAACTGAATTAGAGACTGAACTCTTTGCAAAAAAACTCGTAGAAACTTGGTCACAAAAACTGATCTACGAGTTTCCAGGCAAACACTTTATTGTTGAGCATCTTTCTGACGAGGATACAGGCGATTATGGGGTGACATTTTATCAAAAATGATCTGCAACCGTTTTCTGGATAATGGCGCTAGATAGAGGATGCTGTCGTCATCGTTGATGTTTTCTTTCGATGTAGAAGGTGAGGAGGGCCATGCCGACATGTCCACACCAGTAGATCCAGACAAAATTAGCAAAGAATCCATGGAGGTTGAGCAGCCAGTTGAGCTTCGCACTTAAATGGTCTGTGTGGATGAGATAATTTCCAAAGAGAAAAGGGCCACTGAAGCTCATGGAGGTAAGGGCTAAAAGGCCGAAGCCTTCAACCATGCCGGGTAGACCGCCGGCTCGCCCGCGGACGGGGAGTTTGAACTTGAGGAGATTGCGTAAATCCTCCCAAATCGTTTTTCTGAGTTCTTTGTTGTAAGGAAATTGGTGGTGGAGCATCGTCATATTTTGGTAACAAAAACTCCAAATCCAATGGATGAGGACTGTGAGAGCTAGAAGGCACCCGGAAATACCGTGAGGGACAACCCAAAAGGTACTTGGAAGAAAGATCCCCGTTAACATATTGATGGTTGTAAAGAGCGCCATACAAAAGTGGAGAACTCCCGTGAAAGGGTGCCAGTGTTTGAGCTTGAGAGGGTTCACTAATAGCCTCCGTAAATCCTGCTGTAGTCGACGATTTCTTTTTGAGGAAAGTAGGGAGGGGTGTACCCGTCATATTGTACGACTGTAAACATGCCTGCCCAAAGGTGGTAGGAAATGTGGCAGTGGAGAGCCCAGATGCCGGGATTGTTGGCATCAAATTGCACTTTCACTGTTTGGTTAGGCATCACAAGGATTGTGTCGCGCATCGCTCCTGAAAATTGGACACCATCAATTTCCATGACTTGAAAGACATGGCCATGAAAATGCATGGGATGGGCCATTGAGGTTTCATTAGAGAAAACAATCTCTACGCGTTCACCTTCTTTCACGAATAATGGTTGGTTGTTGGGCCAAACATGATCGTTGATCGCCCAAACGTAATATTTCATATTTCCTTGCAGTTTGACGTTGAGGGTGCGGTCGGGTTTTTTTGAAGGAAGAGGATTTTTCGCATGCAGCTCTTTTTCGAAGGCATTAGAAATCGCGCCTACGGTTGCTTTAGTTGTAAGAGAGAGTTTGGGAACTTCTGCCTTGGGTGTTTTTAAAATAGCTCCTGTGACCATGTTTGTTCCTTGGCATTGTGCAAGGATGGGAAAGGCTCCTCCTGTTTCAGGGATGGTCACAAGGACGTCAACTCTTTGTGCTGTGGCAAGGGGAAAATGACTATGATGAATAGGATCCACGTCGCTTCCATCGACTGCAATGACTTCACCTCGGAGATTTCCAAGTGAGATATGGAATCCACTTCCAACTGACCCGTTGATCAGTCTTAGCCGCACGGTTTCCCCTGGATTGACTGTATAAACTGGGGGATTGTCTAAGGTTTTTTGATTGGTCAAAAACGCGTCAAAGTCGACGTCATTGAGGTCCTCTGCTCCAAATTTGCTTGTCTTAACGTCTAGAGGGGGTAGCCAGTTGGCTCCTTTTGTTGCTGCCATCTCTACAAACTCTTTTCGCAGTCCCTGCCAAACAGTATCGATGCTTTTAAAAGTGAACGCTTCAAAGAAGAGGATGATGTTTTTGTAACGCTCTTTTTCTTTGGTGAGGAGAATGAGCGGTGCGGCCATGAGCTTTTGCTCTTGTAGTCCATAGTGCGAATGTGTCCAAAAAGTTCCTGCTTGCACCACTTCTAAGTTGTAAGGTTGAGATTTACCAGGAGGGATCGGAGGTTGCGTGACATAAGCAACGCCATCTTCTTTTACAGGAAGGATCAGTCCATGCCAGTGAAGTGTCGTTGGGACGGAGGTTTGGTTTTCAACGATCGCATTGAAACATCCACCATCCGTTTTGTAGATGACGTTAGGCTCAATTCCATAAACTTTTGAGGAGCGCCCATTGACAGTGATTTGCTTTTCAATGATTTGGATGGGGCTGGCGTCTGACCCCGCTTTTTTACAGGGGCCGTAGGTTCCGGTGGGTTCCGAGCAAAAGCTAGAGATGCAAAAAAGCAAAGGCAAAATTCTTTTAAGTATCATGGGACTGATTTTTTTTTGGTGTCTGTCGATAATTTGGATCCTAGCTTATTTATGTTTATGTAGGGATAAAAATTCGAGGCTGTTTTAGCCAAGCCTTTGATTATAACTTGTTTTTTATCGCTTGCCTTCATAAGATCCAATTCTTTTGTATTCATCCGGAGGGTTAATATGGAAAATTCGGAAGCAAAACCTGATCCTAATTCAGGAAAAATCGCAGTTTTTGAAGATAAGAAAGTCCGCCGAGTTTTTTTTGAGGGAGAATGGTATTTTTCGGTCATTGATGTGATAGATATTCTCACAAATAGTGCTAATACTAGAAGGTATTGGTCGGATTTAAAGAGAAATCTTGTTGATAATGAAGGGTTTATTCAGTTGTACGATAAAATCGTACAACTGAAATTAGAGGCTAGTGATGGCAAGAAGTATCTGACTGATACTGCCAATACGGAGACAGTCTTTCGGATCATACAATCAGTACCTTCTCCAAAAGCAGAGCCATTTAAAAGGTGGCTTGCTAAGGTTGGATATGAGCGTATTCAAGAAATTGAAGATCCAGAACTTGCGACAAAACGCACGCGGGCAATTTATAAAGCAAAAGGCTACAGCGATGAATGGATCGAAAAGAGGATGCGCGGCATTGCGATTCGTGAAGAGCTAACGGATGAGTGGGACAATAGAGGAATTCGCATCCAAAGAGAGTATGCGATTCTGACGGCTGAAATTTCAAAGGCTACGTTTGGTTTAACCCCTTCAGAATATAAAAAGCATAAGGGACTCGAGCAAGAAAACCTCCGGGATCATATGACGGATCTTGAATTGATCTTTTCCATGCTAGGTGAAGCTGGTGCAAAAGAAATCTCGGTTAATCGAGATGCTCAAGGCTTTGATGAGAATAAAACAGCGGCAAAACTTGGAGGTAAGATTGCTGGAAATGCTAGACGCCAGTTAGAAGAAGAAAGTGGAAACCCAGTTGTATCAAAGGAAAATTATCTAAATCTCATTTCAGGTTTTGAAACGGAGGATTGAACCTTGGATTACGAAAAAAAGTTAAAACAATACATGAGCGAGCGCAAGGTGGAGGGAAGACATCTTTCGTTTGAAGTTTCCTGTCATTCCATTGCAGACGCTGCGGAAGCTGTAAATGGTGAGCCCGGAGACTTTGTAAAAAATGTCTGTATGATGACTTCAGATGATCAATTGATCGTTGCAATTGTTGGAGGGGAAGAAAATGCGAGTAGTAAGAAGGTAGGAAAGGCTTTAGGCGTTGAATGGCCACGTCTGGCTAGGCCGGAAGAGATTTTAAAGAAAACTGGTTATCCTTGTGGAGGGATACCCTCTTTTGGCTTCTCGGCAATTTTTTTAATTGATCCAAAAGTTTTAGAAAAGGATGTGATCTACACAGGAGGTGGATCGGAGAATTCCCTTGTAAAAGTTTCTCCTAAACATCTTCAACACTTGAATCAAGCAACAGTTGTTCGTATCAGACGATAGAAGAAGAATATGGAACTCCGCACTGAAATTTTACAGATGATCGATCGACTCCATCCGACGGATGCAAGAGAAGAAGCGGATCAAGCTTTCACGTTGCAATGGTTAAGGTCTGGAGTGGAAATTTTTAGGCGAGAAAAACCCGCAACTCCTCCTGTGCATCTTGTTTCCTACTTTGTACCGGTAGACTTAAATCTGGGGAAAATCCTTTTGGTACATCATAAAAAAGCAAATTTGTGGCTTCCTCCTGGTGGGCATGTCGAATGGAACGAACACCCTCGAGAGACAGTGAAGAGGGAGATGTTAGAGGAGCTGTCAGTTGAAGCGGGATTGCTTCAAGAAGATCCTTTTTTTCTGACTGTTACCAAGACGGTAAATGAGATGAGCTCTCATACTGACGTTTCTTTATGGCATCTTGTTCAGGGTGAGTCAGAGCTTAAATATGCATTTGATCGAGATGAATTTCATGAGATTAGATGGTATTCCTATGATGCGATTCCACAAAAACATGTTGAGCCTCATCTGAATCGATTTATGACGAAGTTCTCTCATGATTTTCGAGAGGTTCTTCGATGAGAGTTGCCGTTTCTGGAACACATCACTCTGGGAAATCGACCTTGGTGGAAGCTTTGGAAAAGCAATTTGAGTGGTACACGGCATTAGATGAGCCTTATTTCTTGCTGGAGCAAGAAGGATATATCTTTTCTGATCCTCCTGCTCTTGAAGATTTTGAAGAGCAATTTAAGCGTTCGATTCAATTAATTGAGGAAAGTGATCAAAACACGATCTTTGATCGGTGTCCACTGGATTTTTTAGCCTATGCCATGGTGATTTCCAAAAGGGTGGACGAGACTTTATGGATGGAAGAGATGAAAGACGCGATCAATCTTTTGGATCTGATCGTTTTTCTACCAATAGAACCACGTGATAGAATTCCTGTTCCGCATGAAGAAAATCTGAAGTTTCGACAGAGAGTCAATGAAAAGATGGAGGAAGTTTTTTTGAGTGATGATCTGGGAATCTTAAACAAGGTAAAGGTTTTGAAGGTAGAAGGAGATTTAGCAAAGCGGGTGAAAGAGGTTAACCTCCATATGCTCGTTTAAATAAAAAATTGCATTTGAATGTGACACTTGTTTTCTTCGGCTTTTGAAATGAGCTTGTCGGGGTAGATGGTGAGAAGAAATCCTAAGAGGCCTTTGATCATGGGAGCTTCGTCGATGAGATCTTCTGAAGAGAGAGGGCGGTGCTGCGGAAGGTGCAGCAGATCTCCATGGTAGGTGAGGTCGATTTGGTAGCTTGTGTCATCGAAGGAAACTTTTGCTTTGACGGGGGTGTCTGTGTAGCGTCCATCATCTAAGAGTTTGAGGAGGGCGTTTGTGGCGTCATAGGTTCTCTTAGCGTGAGTTTCGGGCGCATTCCAACTTTTTGTGAGCTTGAAAAAGAAATCTTTGAACGTTTTGTGGCTTGGTGAGGCGAAGTCGACGACGAAGGTGGAGCTCCGTTTGATTCCGAGGCGAAAGATGAGATTGAGAATGATGGACGTGAGAGTTGCGATACTAAGTGTGGAGCCAGCGAATGCTTTGATACTGTCAGGAAGCGAGCGAAAGTATTCTCCAAAAACTTGGTAGCTCAGGCCAAAGAGAAGGGAAATTCCAATGATAAACTTTTGCCGAATGTTGATGGGATTTTGACTGATGATTTGGAGGCCGCCGAGTAGCATGAGGCTTCCTGTAAAAACTAAGGCGGCACCGACAACAGGGTGAGGAATGAGCATGATCAGCAGAGGGACTTTAGGGATGAAGGCAAAGATCAAGAGAAAAAGTCCAATTCCAAAGGCAATGTAACGGCTTGTTGCACCTGTTGCTTGCGACACTCCAACACAGCTGGGGGCAGAAGAATTTCCCGGAACCCCAAGAAGGCCTCCGATAGTGGAGCCCAATCCATCTGCCAAAATTCCTTTTTTGATTTCATGGATGTTGGGACGACTCCATTCATCATCGTTGATTTTTTGACAGGTTGTCACTGTTCCTGTTGTTCTTAGGGCTGCTGCAACGCTCGCCATGAGAAAGGGGACGATCAGAACGAAATCAAATGAATAGGAAAGGTGACTGAAGTTGATCCCGCTTGTCCAAGAGGCTTTGAAGAAACCATCGAGGGCTTTTTGAGGAATGACGCCTAAGATGTAACTTAAAATCGACCCGACAAGAATTCCAATGAAGACGGCGAAGAGGCGGAATTTTCCTTTTGCCCAAATGGAAAGGCCAACTAGAAAGGCGAGTGTCACGACGGCAACGAGAAAATGGGGGCGAAAAATTTTCGCGTGCCAGCCAATTTCCACATCGAGGAAGAGTTTGGCTCCTACGAGTCCAAGCTCGATGCCAACAACCATGATGATGAAGCCGGTGATGACTGGGGTGAAGATAGTGCGCAAGTAGGGAATAAGTTGGGAGAGGGCAACTTCTGCTAATCCGGCAAAGATTGTCATTCCAAATAAAAGAGGGAGTCCTCCCCGTTCGAGGGCAAGGAGTGAGGCTTGAAGGTAGATCGCAGAAATGACTGGGGGAGCTAAGTAACCGGAACCAATCGGACCTTTCCAAAGTGCTTGCAAAACTGCGGCAATTCCGACAGCGATCATAGCGCAGCTCACCATTTGTTGTGCAAGAAGGGGTGTGGCGTGACTTTGTCTTGCCATAATCCCAACAATCACAAAATAGATGGAGATAATACAAATCTGTTGGATCGAAAGAAGGACCCACTTCCAAAGAGGAGGTCTTTCATCGACAGCGTAGATCAAGTTTGAAGGCTTTTTCTTCATAACTGCATCTTCGCCGATTTTAAGGGAAAGCGCAAGTTTAGCTTTTTTTCATGCGATAGAGAACATGAGGGCGCATGGGGTGCCCTTGAGGAAGTTTAGAGTTTTCGAAGTCATCTTTGGGGTCGTATGTCATGCCCAGTTTTTCCATGAGCTTGCGAGATGGGGTGTTGGAAGGAAGAGTGAAGGCGACAATCTCTTCGAGTTTTAAGGTTTCAAAAGCGTAAGCGAGAACTTTTGAGGCAGCTTCGTAGGCATATCCTTTTCCCCAATACTGGTGTGCGAGTCTCCAACCGATTTCGATGCAAGGAGTGAAGTGAGCTTCGAAGGCTTGTAAATGGAGGCCGACGAAACCAATGAAAGACGTTTCGTTTTTAACTTCAACTGCCCATAGTCCATACTCTTTTTCTTCAAGTTCTCGTTGAAACTTTTGGGCAAGTTGATTGCTTTCATCAGGAGAGAGCATTTTATGAAAGTATTCCATGACAGGGGGATCAGCATTCATTTCAGCAAAGAGGAGAAGGTCTTCGGTTTTCCAGTGCCGGAGAAGTAAGCGTTTGGTTTCAAGGGTAGGAGCTGTCACGGCTTACACTCCTTTAAAGGGATAGGTTGTTAGGATTTGTTGCAGCTCGGCAATGACAGCGGGGAAGTAAGATTGATCAAGCTGGCAGACGAAGCGGTGCTCTTCAGTTATATTATCAGGTGTCATCGAGATAACAACTGTGCATTGCCCTAAGGTGCTCATGACAAGTTCAAACCCAAGATGAGGCTCCATGAATTCAACTTGCATTGTCCCTGACAAATCTGCACAGAGTTTCTGGCAGCAATCTTTAAGCTGCACTAGATCTGAAAGATGAATAAAAGGTCCTGTAACTTTTACAGTTGATGTAGCTGTTTGACATTCAGCTGTGGCTTCTAGCCAATTGCCATCCCAATAATCATCATCTGGAAATTCACGTCCATGAATCCAGAGCCGCAGGCATCCTATAGATAAGTCGGGTTTGTGCTTTGTTTCTACCATGGGTCAAATTTTAAAGTGGGAGAGATTTTGTGTCTAATGAGTCTTGCTCTGAAAATTTTTTTATGGCATTGATCAGACATGGGTAAATTGTCTCTTGCTATAGGCGCATTTCTCTTGGGGGGAGTTAGCCTTTTTGCAGGTCCGGAAAATGGAGCGGTTGCGCACGGGCATGCAACGTTTCAACCCATGGCAAATGGAATTGAGATTCATTCTGGAAACAAGACCATTATTAATTGGGAGAACTTTTCAATCGATGCAGGAGAAGTGGCCCGGTTTTGTCAAAGTTCAAGTGCTTCGGCTGTTCTCAATCGGGTGATCGGTTCGGACAAAAGTCTGATCAATGGGCTGCTGACTTCGAATGGCCATGTCTTTCTTCTCAACCAAAACGGTATTCTTATTGGAAAAGAGGGAGTGATCAATACTGCAAGTTTTGTGGCATCGACTCTCGATCTTTCAAATGATCAGTTTTTACAGGGGGACAACTTTCTTTTTAAGGGAGATGGGAAAGAAAGCGTGATCAATCTTGGGACGATTCATGCGAAGGGAGGAGATGTCTTTCTCATTGGGTATCATGTTTCCAATGAAGGAACCATTTTGGCAGATGGAGTGACTGGCATGTGTCAAGGCGCTGAGGTTTTTCTTGCGGTAGAAGGAGAAGAGCGTCTTTTTATTCGAAAGGCAATCGATTCATCTGAAGTTGGTGCTTCGAATGATGGAGTGATTCGCGCTGCTGAAGTAGAAATTAAAGCAAGCAGCAACCCGTTTGCGTTGGCGATTCGGCATGGAGGGGAGATCGAAGCGACAGGTGTGGCTCACAGAAATGGTCGGGTACTTCTGGTTGCAGACTCGGGAAAAACGGAAGTTACGGGAACAATTCAAACGGAGTCAGGGACTGTGCATATTCTGGGGGATGAGGTCCATCTTACAGAAACGGGTTTCATTGATGTTTCAGGAGATGTAGGGGGTGAGGTATTACTTGGCGGAGATTATCGAGGGTCTAACCCAGAGATTCCCAATGCACGAGGTACCTATCTAGATAAAGGTGCGACAATTGTTGCTGACGGACATCATGGGGATGGCGGAAAGGTCATCGTATGGGGAAATGAGACAGCTCATTACTACGGAGACATTTCTGCTGCAGCTTTGGGTGAAGTCGGCGATGGGGGATTTGTTGAAGTTTCGGCTAAGAGTAATGACTATATCTTTCAAGGCCCAGTCAGAGCCTCTTCTCTAAATGGGGCTAAAGGGAAACTGTTACTTGACCCTCCAAGAATTCGGGTGCGATTTGTTGGATCAAGCCCATCTTTTCCTCAGGGAGGTCCTAACACTTACATGCCAACGCCACCTCCCAATACTGCAAATTTAAATCCCAATGATTTTACAGGGATCCTTGCAGGAAACACCGATGTTTTCATTGATTCGACAGCTCCTGGAGGTGGAAACGGGGATATTGATTTTCAGGCGAGCTTTAGTTGGTCGGGAGCAGGGGTTCTTTATGCGACGGCTTTTCGTAATATCACTGTGACAGGACCGACGGCGCTTCAAGCGAGTAATGGGGGAGGCTTTAACTTTACGGCACTAGGAAATGGGGGGAGTAATAATGATGGGATCAGGATCAATGGGGACCTAATTACTGATAGTGGACCCATTACCTTGAATGGGACCTCGGCTTCTGGAGGAGGAGTTAATGTCGTCGGGGTGGATGTGGATGGAAGCCTCACGACGACGAATGGGGCGATCTCGATTACGGGGGTGTCTCAAGGGACAGGATCAGCTGCTCATGGAATTGATATCACAGGAACAGTCTCTGCATCAGGCTCTGGGACAATCACATTTGATGGCACAGGCTCTGCGAGTGGGTCTAGTGACTCTTATGGAGTCGACTTAAATGGTGCAACGATTAGTTCAAACAGTGGCTTGATCGATATCACGGGTCAAGGGGGAGCTGGGGTAGATGATAATCGAGGGATTTGGATTGGGAACAACTCATCTGTGACGTCTACAACAGGTGGAGTCACAATACTTGGAACGGGTAATGGAACGGGAAGCGATGACCATGGGGTTGAGATCACAGATAGCAGTTTAGTCCGGTCGGTCACTTCGGGTGACATCTCAATTACCGGGATTTCAGGGGGAAGTTTAGGTTCAACATATGGTGTCCTTCTTGACAGTTCGGCAGTCGTTGAATCAATAGGCTCAGGAAATGTCACATTAGATGGAACTTCGGGATCATCAGCGGGGTCAGGAAATATCGGCGTTCAGGTGATCGGGGGATCAACACTTTCTGGAGCAAGTGGTGTCGTTTCGATTATTGGTGTAGGGGGAACTGGAACAACAGGTAATCATGGTGTTGCCCTTTCTACAGCTGGAACAGTGACATCTCCTGGAGGATTGGTATTAACAGGAACAAGCTCAAGTGGAAACAATTCGATTGGGGTTCTTGTTCCTATTGGTGTGACGGCGCAGACATCTGGAACTGGTTCAATCACGATCACAGGAAATGCGACAGGTACAGGAACGACAACGCCAGGTGTTTTCATTGAAGGAGATGTCACAGCAACAGGAAGTGGGAGTATTTCAGTCACAGGAAATTCAGCTGGAAACGCGAGTCATGGAATTGATGTAGATGGAAATATTACAGCAGGTGCTGGGGGCATCAGCTTTATGGCTATGTCCACAGGGACGGGAATTTCTGATGCAATTGTGGTTGAAGGAATCGTTAGCACGACAAGTAGTGGCCCGATTGGCATGACTGGAACTGCTTCAGGTGCTGCTGGAACAAGCGATGGAATTGATATTCGGCTTGGTGGAAGAGTTTCTTCTGTTGATGGAGCCATTAACTTAAATGGGACATCGAACGGCTTAGGAAATGAGTGTACGGGTATCGAACTTCAAGCAAATGGGGGCGTAGAGTCGACTGGCTTAGGATCCGTCACATTGACTGGAGTTGGCAGTACGAGTGGAACCGATGAAGCTCGCGGGGTGAAAGTCACTTCCCTCTTTGGAGGAGGCCCTTCTTTCATTTCAGTGAACGACGGAGATTTACTCATCACTGGAACGGGTAATGGAACAACCACTGACAATGAGGGATTCTTGTTAGGGTTACCCGGTGATTTGGGTTCGTTTGTTCGGTCTAATGGCAATGGAAGTATTACCATCAACGGAACGGGTTCAAGTGGTGGAACAACTGGGAATCCTGGAATTCGCATTACTGAGGGACTATCGGTTACCTCTTTGGGAAGTGGAGACATTAGTTTTGATGGACAGGGGGGAGCTGGGAATGATGGGTATGGAGTGTTTGTTCATGATGGGGCTGATGTTACAGCATCAGGGTCAGGTAACATTTCTCTTAAAGGAACAGGAGGAACAGGCAACACAAATACCTATGGGGTCTACATTACCGATGCGAGTAGCCTAGTCACTTCGAATAGTGGAAACGTCTCTTTAGATGGAACCAGAGGGTCCGGGGCTGGAGGGTCACATAATGTTGGTGTCTATATTGAAAATGGAGGAACTCTTTCTTCAACAGGTGGTGGCATTGTTACGATTAAGGGGATCGGAGGTGGAGGTGCTGCTTCAACCCTTAATCATGGAGTAGAACTTGTTGCATCAGGGACAGTCTCTTCACCTACTGGACTGGTACTAGATGGAACGAGTTCTCAAGGAACTAATTCCCGCGGCGTGCTTTTAGCTCCACCAGTTGTAGCAACTACTGGATCAGGTAACATTTCAATTACTGGCGTAAGTTCTGCAGACGCAGGAAGTCCCGCTGTTGAGATTGGAGTCTCTGTTTCAAACACAGGGACAGGAACCGTTTCGATCCAAGGAACATGCAGTGGATCTGGTGCAACATCACCAGGGGTTTTTGTCACTTCTGGAACGGTGAGTTCAACAAGTGGTGATATTAATATTGCTGGAACGGGGCAAGATGCGAGCGGTTCTCCCATTGGAGTTCTTCTTAATGATGCAACAATTAATACAAATTTGGCGGGAACGTTAAAAATTGAGGCTTTAGCTGGAGACTTTCAAACGTTAAGTAGTGGAAGCACGATTCAAAATGCGAATGGGAGTTTATCAATTATTGCTGCTGAGGCTGTCACTTTTAACCCGGTAGTCACCACGATCAATTCCCCAGTTGGACCAGTGCTTGTCCAAGCGAATAATGGGGCCATCACGATGGATGATGCTGCGACAGTCACCACCACAAATGGACCTACGAGGTTAGAGGCAACAGGAGCTGTTGACTTAGGGGTTGTCAATGTCGGAGTTGGAGGTTCCATCACAGTTTTAGCGGGGGGTGCTGTAAACGACATGGCTTCTGCATCACCCAACTTAACAGGTTTAAGAGCCTACATTAGAGGAACCCAAATTGGACCACTTCCAACAAGCCTTTCAATTTTGCAAGCGGAAACAACTGCCGCTGGAACGGGGATTGAAATTACGAATAATAAAGCACTCTTCCTAGCAAGCTGGTCACCCGATGGAATGGCAGGCCTGGCTCTCAAAACAACGAACAATGCAAAAATTAAAGTGACGAACACGATTGGGGCAATGACTGTGAGCAACCTTGTCCAAGCAGATGGAACGGGAACAGTAGAGCTCACAGCATCAACTGGTGCAACCAATGTCAATGCCAATACAAGCTCAGGCTCAGGAACGATTACGATTAATGGAACAGCTGTGAATCAAAATACCAACTCAGTGATTTCAACTGGGGGCGCCGGAACTGTCGATGTCACAGCAACTTCTACTGAAATCATGATGGCAGGGGGAACAAGTATTACAACAGCTGGAGGGACAGCAACTTTAAATGCGATAAGTAATGCGCATCTTTCGACAATTGATGCGACCACTGCTGGTAATATTTTTGTGACAGCGCAAACTGGAGCAATTACAAATAACACAGGGGCAAATACTCCTCCTATCCTTATCGCTGATGTAGCAACCTTATCAGCACACACGGGAATCGGTTCAGGAATCCCAACAGATCCCACGGCTATAGGAACAAATCTCCGTCAATTAATCGCGACTAATTCGGTCTCTGGGGATGTTGTCATATTTGACACAGCTACATTGCCAGCGAATCAAGGAATCGAGCTAGGAAATATACATGTCCGAAGCGGTCCGAATGTCCCAGTTGGAAATTTCTACGTCGACGCAAATGGACCTATTACTCAGACGGGCGCTGCAATAGTTGAAGCGATCGATGCCACATTTATAACTTCTCGAGATGGAACGATTGGAACCGTTGCAGTTCAAAATGGGACGAATACAACCCTTGGGGAGTCTATTGCTGCGGGAGATCTCACCATTACCGTTCCTGTAGCCAATTCTGTCGGCTTGAGTGGGGATGTGACAGTTGGTCGGGATTTCACTGTGAATGGAGGCTCGTTTAATGATAACGGGTTTACTGTTAGCGCTGTGGGGACGATCGATACTCCTGAGGGATTCAATGTGATCACAGCCTTTGGAGCAAGTACCAGTTTTGACATCAGCAACGCAGACATTGCCAATAACAACCTGCCAGTCACAATCAATCTTTTGGGAGGATATGAGTCGGCAGCTAATCAACAATTAGATCCCGCAATCACCGTCAATAACAGTGGCAACAACATGACCGGAACCGTTGTTGTAACAACGGTTGATCCCCAGCTATCATTTACTGAGCAATACTACGATCTTATACAAAGCGCGGCTTTAACTTTTAACGCGGGCCAGACCTTAACGATCAATGCACCTCTTGGATCAACTTTTGGGGGACTGAATCCACGTAATTTGGGCAGTGGCTCGAGCATTACTTTAACGAATGTTGGGAACATTTTTCCCGAAAGAATTGCGACTACTTTTCCTTTTACTACTCAGATTACAGGCGAGACATTGCAAATTGGGCAAATTGAGGCTTATGGTGACTTGACTCTGCAATCGCTCGCCGGCGGTACAGGGATTACAACAGGTCTAAATAACCAGCCCATCACAGTGAATGCCGCAGGCACTGTGACAATGACAGCTGATGCGGGGAATGTGACTGTTGATCGCGCTGTGACAACGAACACAGGAAGTATTAGCCTTACGGCGGCCAATAATGTCTCAATTGGGCTCAATGGAAGTTTGACTGTTTCATCCGGAGCAACAGGAACGGCTAGCCTAACAGCAAATTCAGGCTCGGTGTCGGTCAATGGTATTGCTCAAGTGAATACACAAGGGGGAGCGATTTCTCTGACTGCAAACAATGCGGGTGGATCTATCCTTCTCGATGGAAGCAGTCAACTAAATAGTAGCGGGGGAGCCATTACTTTAGAGTCTACTGGAGTTGGAAATCTCATTACGATGTCAGGTGGGACTGAAATCAACTCAGGTGGGGGCAATGTCACAGCAACTTCCAATGGGAACCTCACAGCAGATAAAATTACAGCGGCAGCGGGAGATGTGATGCTCACTTCCAATGCAGGAGATGTGATTGTCAACGATCCAGTGACGACAACAACAGGAAGCATTAGCGTCACAGGAAATAACAATATTTCACTGGCATCGGCAGGCAGTTTAGCTGTGACAACAGGGCTTCCAGGAACAGCGACCTTAACCGCAACAAATGGATCTATCACCTTAAATGGGGCGTCTCAAGTGAACACTCAAGGCGGAGCGATCTCACTAACTGCAAACAATGCTGGCGGGGGGATTGCACTGACATCTACGAGCCAGATTAATAATGCTGGTGGGACGGTAACCCTAGAGTCAACTGGCGCTGGAAATCTGATTACAATGGCAGTCGGATCTGAAATCAACTCGAATGGCGGTGATGTGTCAGTCACAGCTAATGGCGGAGTGATTGCGGATAAGATTACAGCGGGAGCAGGAACAATCGGGATCTCTGCGACGGCGGGAAATGTGCTCGTCAATGATGATGTCAACACAACTACAGGGAATGTCACAATCACTGGGGATACAGGTATCACCGTAGAAGGTGATGGGGATGTCATGACGACAACAGGTCAAGCGAATCTGACTGCGACAACAGGAACAATCACTATCAAAAACTCTTCACAAGTCGCGACACAAGGCGGTCCCATTGAGCTGAAAGCAAATGGTGCTGGTGGAAGCATTCTTCTCAATGACACGAGCCAGGTCAATAACGTTGGTGGACCAGTGACTTTAGAGTCAACGGGCGCTGGAAATCTGATTACAATGGCCAGTGGGACTGAAATCAACTCAGGTGGTGGCTCCGTGACAGCGACTTCTGATGGAAATCTGACAGCAGACAAAATTACAGCGGCAGCAGGCGATGTGATGCTGACCTCCAATGCAGGCGATGTGCTAGTCAACGATGCGGTGACGACCACAACGGGAAGTATTAGCATCAGTGGAAATAACAATATTTCTGTTGCCCCAGCAGGAAGTGTAGCTGTGACAACAGGGCTGCCCGGAACAGCGACCTTGACGGCAACAACTGGATCCATCACCTTAAATGGAGCATCACAAGTCAATACGCAGGGAGGGGCAATTTCACTCACTGCAAACAATGCAGGTGGAGCGATTTTACTGAACTCTTCGAGCCAGATCAACAATGCCGGTGGAACAGTGACCTTAGAGTCAATAGGCGCCGGGAATCAGATCACCATGGCAACGTTAGCTGAGATCAATTCAAACGGCGGGTCAGTTTCTATCACTGGTGATGGAAAAGTGACAGGAACAAAAATCAGTTCCGGTGCAGGCATAATGATGGTGACATCGAACTCAGATGAAGTTGATTTACTAGGGCAGGTTTCTTCAACTACGGGAAATATCACGGTTACCGGAGCGACAGGAGTCACAGTAGAAACGGACGGGGATGTGACAGCGACGACTGGTCAAGCAAACTTGATTGCGACAACAGGTCCGATCACTTTAAACGGAACCTCTCAAGTGAGTACGCAAGGTGGCCCCATAGCTCTGAGTGCAAATGGAGCAGGAGGAGGGATCTTGCTCAATGATACGACTCAGATCAACAATGTCGGTGGAACAGTGACCTTAGAGTCAACGGGCGCTGGGAATCAGATCACCATGGCAACAACATCTGAGATTAACTCAAATGGTGGAGCTGTTTCGATCACCGGTGATGGAACAGTGACCGGAGCTGCGATCAGTTCAGCAGCAGGAACGCTCATGGTGACATCGAATTCAGATGAGGTGGATTTGCTGGGGCAAGTTTCTTCAACTACGGGAAATATCACGGTCACTGGAGCAACAGGAGTCACAGTAGAAACAGACGGGGATGTGACAGCGACGACTGGTCAAGCAAACTTGATTGCGACAACAGGTCCGATCACTTTAAACGGAACCTCTCAAGTGAGTACGCAAGGTGGGCCTATCGCATTGACAGCAAGTGGTCTTGGCGGAGGTATCCTACTCAACAATACGAGCCAGATCAATAATGTTGGTGGCACCATTCAACTCCAGGCGCTAGGGGCAAATACCCCAATCACCATGCAACAGCTGACAGAAATCAATTCAAATGGTGGAAATGTCACCCTATCTGCTAGTGGAAACATTAATGTGGCCCAAGTCAATGCCGCAACGGGAGATGCGACAGCTTCAACGACAAGTGGGATGATCATAGATGCCACGGCATCGCCAGTCTTGCCAAACTTTATAGCGAATACAGTGAGACTTTCTGCAGATAGTGGAATTGGTTCGCAACCTCCTGTGCCTCCAAGCACAAGCGACATTGCTCTTGTGGCAAATTTCTTGGAAGCGACAACAACGTCTGGGGATATTGTGATCTCGGAATTAGATGGGGTCACGCTCCTTGATATCACCAACCAAGGAGGAGGTTTTTATTTAGAAACAGGAGGGCTCATTGATCAAGCCATTTCAACCAAAATCGATGTTCAAGGAGACTTAGTTTTAGAAACCACACGTGCAACTACTCTCGGAACGGTGCGCATTTTTAACTCTGAAGACATCGATCTCGATGAGTCGGTGGTTACAGGAAATTACAGCGTGACAACTCCGAAAAACTTGACCTTGCAAGGTTCTCAGACAGCTGGGTTGAATATCATTTTCACAACAGGTCCAAGTCCAACGTATGGTTTTGACAAAAATGGGCAAATCGTGACTCAAGGGGGTGAGCTGATCATCAATGGTGTTGATTCTAATCTTTCAGGAGATACCATTAATGCAATTGGCCCCGGCCCAGATTTTGATTTTGCTCTCGCGAACCCCTTAAGTACGACAGATCCAGTCATTACAGTGAATCTTAGAACGACTTTTCAGGATTATCCCAACACTCATAGTGCAAATGCAATCGTTTTAGAAAACACAGATAATATAGTTCATGGAAACATTAAAGTCACAACTGTCAACCCTGGAACCCCAACCCCGACAACTATTGATTATAATTTAACTCAATCGGCTCCATTTTCGCTAGGTGCAGGACAAACTCTCGACATTCAGGCTGCTCGTGGTAGCCTAAATCCTCCCGTTGGACCACTTCCGAGTATGTGGGGGAACTCTGCATTGAACAGTGGAATGGGTTCAATGGTCACGCTCGATCAAGCAAATGATGTGCAAGGAATGGTGATCGTCCGTGATCCGGACACTTGCACTGTGTACGCCGATCAAGACCTCGTCATTGACCATGTTAATAATTACAATACGTTAGATCTTGAAGCGCAAAACGGGGCGCTTACCATTATAGGTTCTGGTGTTCGAAGCTCGGGTGCAACATTGACTCTGAAAGGAGGAACAGACATCAATCTCAATGCGATTGTCAGTGGAATAGACCCATCGAATAATTTAACTGGGGAAATTAACTACACGGCAACAAGTGGTTCTATCACGGGAACCGCTCAAGGGAAGGGAACAAAAATCACGTTTAGTGCTCCAGCGGGAGAAATTAGTGATGCACATATTCATACGCCTGAAACCATCTTCCAAGCCAAGGATCATGTGACAATCACCGCAGCTGGTGTAGGAGCAACTTTTTCTGGGTCTTCAGTTGATGGGGATATCACACTGAATCAAAATGGAAACTTTAATCTCACTGCAAAAAATATTGCGATCACATCAGTTGCCCCAGCAAATCAAACGATTTCTCTCACATGTTCGAGTGGTGCCATTCAACATATTTCAGGATTAATCGATGCGGGAAGTAATGGAATCGTGAACTTCAATGCACTAAGTGGAATTTCAGGAACAGGACTCGATTCTACGTTACAAAGTCGCGCAGAATCAGTTTTGGCCATTAACTCGACATCGGGAGATGTGCGCATTCGCAACACACTAGCTGGCAATAACAGTGTCACGACAAATGTTATGCTTTTCAATGGAGTGACAAACATTCCAAACAACCAAAATCTCTACTACCGACAATTGGGAGGATCAAGTGTTGACTTTGGGTTGATTATGGCAGATGGGGAAGCCACATTGCTTGCCATCAATGGAAGCGCGAACATGACCTTCTCTGGTCCCATGCAATTGGCTTCAAAAAGTATTGCCGCAGCAAATCGCGACATCACAATAGGAGCAGCTGCACCTTTAACAATGCTCGGCGATTCTACATTCGTTGTTGACCAAGAGTTTCCAGTAGAAGTTGGGCCTGGAATTTTTGCGAATTTAGGCTCTGTGAGCGTTGCCTCAGATAATCTGGCCATTTATGCAGTCGGAGGGCCTCAGCCACCAGCTAATGCCGCTTTTGACCCACCGAATCAAGTGATTTTAGGGACGTTATCGGGCTTGGCAACTTGGGACCAAGCATTGCCCGCTGGACTTGATACAAAATACAATACCTCATATTCAGCCGGTGGACCACACCATGGGCCTGGATTTGGAAATAGCTATGTTCCTGGCCAAGGAAACTTCGGCAGCCAGGTGATTTGGTATAAGTTTGATGTAGACCGTGTTCCTGTAACACCAAGCTCTTCAACAGTTCCATTTGATCCACGTGTTGGAATCAATGCCTGGGAAGTGGGGTACTTTCTGCAATATTGGAATGAGAATTTAAATCGATTGGGTTACCAAAACACTCCTATGATGCTTGTTGAAACAAACTTTGAGACAGAGCCTTTAATCTATGAGCCCTATGAGAAAGCAATCAATAAACTAAGAAATAAAGGCTCTTCGGAATAGTTGTATTTTTCCCTGCAATTCTGTATCTCTTGAATTAATTATGAAGCTGCGTTTTATCTTTATTTTCTTTCTTGTAGTTGTCTCTACCTTAGCGGCGACAGAAGAAGCATCCCCAAGTGTTGGGAAGATGCACTCGATTGTTTTTGTCGATGATGAAGGGCAAATTGTTAAAGATGGTAAGGAAACAGGCATTCAATATGTCGGACTTAAACTTCCAGGAACTCGGTGGGCACGTAGTGGATTGGAAGATGATTTGCAAAGCAGATTTCTAGAGCGTGATCTCACGCTTCAAGATTTAGAAGACCTCAAATACCGTGTCATTCTCTATTATAAAGAAAAAGGAAGCTCTCTTATTCGCGTGATGATTCCGGAGCAAGATGTGACAGATGGCATTCTTCATGTCATCGTCAAAGAAACGCGCGTGGGTGAAGTCGAAACAAAAGGAAACGTCTGGTCGAGTGCCCGCTTCACACGCAATACTGTTGGACTCAATACAGGTGACAAAATCGATGTCAATGAAATCAACACGGACCTTGCCTTTTTAAATCGCAATCCTTTTAAAAGCACCGATGTGATTTTTACTCCAGGTCAAGCTGCCAACACCACAAACATTGAACTCGTCACTGTTGAAGAAAAACCAGCTCGCATCTATGCAGGTGTCGATAATCGAGGTAACGAAGCAATTGGAAACTACCGTCAATTTGAAGGATTTTATTGCGGTGATTTTCTAGGACTGGACCATATCTTTTCTTACCAGTTCACAACATCACTTCCTCTCAAGAGAATGCATGCTCATGCGGCCTATTACGAAATCCCTCTCCCTCATCGCATGTCACTCGTAGGGTTTGGAGGGTACTCCTCGATCCATACAAAAGACCTATCAACTTTTATGGACAATTCTGGAATCAATGTCCAAGTGAGTGGCCGGTTCCACTTTCCCATGTTTCCTTGGGGAAAAGCAGTGAACGACTTTTCATTTGGTTTTGATTATAAGCGGACAAACAATAACGTCTTATTTTCAGAAACACCCATCATTGCAAAGACAGCGACCCTTTCTCAATTTGTTTTAGGCTACCAATATCAAGACACTAGGCGCAATGGATGGGGACTCTTTAACTTTGAACTATTCATTTCTCCTGCGAAGTGGTTCACCAATCAAAACAAACAAGACTACCAGCTTCTTAGTCCAGGCGCTCTTCCTCGTTACTTTTACTTTCTCACCTCATGGAAAAAAGAATTTCAACTCCCTCATTGCATGCGCATCGGTATTCGACTTAAAGGACAGTACGCCAATCAAAACCTTCTTCCAAGTGAGCAGTTGGGACTTGGTGGTTTTGATACCGTTCGTGGCTACCGTGAGCGGGAGATCAATGGCGATAATGGATTTCTTGGAAACTTAGAATTTAAAGCTCCCTTAATCTCTCTCTTTAAAGGGAAGATTCTCTGCAACGATGATGTCAATCTGAATGCCGTTAATGCAAAAGATGCACTTCTTCTTCTCGCTTTTGTCGATTATGGATTTGTCAATCGTCACAAAAAAGTCGAAGGAGCAGACAACACCCAATACATCGTCAGTGTAGGACCAGGCTTAGAATACTCCATCTCTCCCTACTTTCAAGCAGCGGTTTACTGGGGGATTCGCCTAAAATCAACCCAATTTTCTTCAGCCCCTGGCGGGCGCATCAACTTTAGCGTTGTCGCAAGCTTCTAAAAAAACATAAAAAGTAGTATTTTTTTTTGTTTTAACCGAAGGAAAATGGTTTTGAGAAAGTGTCTCTTGTTGATCTTGTGCATGTTTTTATCCCTCACTCTTTTTAGCAATGAGTGGGAGCTTGTTGTTTGTACAGTATTTAAAAATGAAAGCGAATACTTAGAAGAGTGGTTAAACCACAATCTCGATCTTGGGGTTGAGCATTTCTTTTTGTTTGATGATGAGAGTTCCGATGATTTCCTGGCAGTTTTGGAGCCTTATCTCGCAGATGGTCTGATTACTTTGGCACCACTCAGTATGGATAACCCCGGAAATCACCCAGGATGCTATTCGGGTTACCAATTATTCAAAATAAATGAAGTCATGCAAAACTGTGGAGATCGCATCAAATGGCTAGCTGCAATCGATATCGATGAATACATTGTTCCTAACAAACACTCTTCTTTGATTGGGTATCTTAGGGATATTGAAAAAGAAGTTCCAAATGTCGGTTTTGTGTCGATACCTTGGTTTAATTTTGGAACATCTTACATCGAAAAAGTTCCCTATGGGCAGATGACCAACTTCTTAACCCTACGGGAAGCAGGTGGAGGAGCCCAGACAAAAATCATCTACTATGTCGGCAGGACGCACCGATCTTATAGTCATCATGCCGCAAGTGCTTTGCCGGGATTTGTTCCAGTGGATGCTCGATTCCCTGAAGAGATACAGCTTAATCACTATTCTTTGCGCGACATGAACTTTGTGCGCACAGTTAGAGGGCCTCTTCGCAATTGGGACAACCGCTACCCACCAACACAAGAGATGCTGGGCATTTGGAACGATGTTTATGACGATGCAATCTCACGATTTCGCGGTAGATAGTTGATTGGAATAGGAGTTTTAGCATATGAAAGGGGAATGGAATCGCTGATAGATGAGAAAAAAAAGTACGAAAAACTTTGGAGTGATAAGGATTATGAATCCTTTTCGCCCGGAGAGCACTTATGGGGTTGCTTCGAGCCTTTAATTGAAAAAGGAAAATGCCTCATTGACTTTGGTTGTGGAAGTGGGAAGTCCATTCATCAGTATTTAGCCTTAGATCTCCAAGTACAGCTTGTTGATATTGCCTCAAATTGCTTGAGCTCTCAAGCCCAGTTCTCAATGAACTTAGCTCCTGATCAAATTCAATTTCATGAAGCGTGTTTATGGGATCTTCCAGACGCCTTGAAGCCAGCTGAGTATATGGTCTGTGTTGACGTGATGGAGCATATTCCTCCTCATAAAGTGGATGATACACTTCAAAGTATGGCTGAAAAACATCTAGGGTTGGGCTTTTTTGCGATTTGCCTGGTTCCCGATAATTGGGGTGAAGCTATCAATGAAACCTTGCATCTTTCACTTTTTTCTCCAGAGGAGTGGCTAGAGCGGATTAACCAGCATTGGAAGATAGCCCGCTACGAACTCATTATTGAGGATCAATATCTGTTAGTCTTTGTAGAAGCGCATTCAGCTGATTCACTTTCTAAAACTATCTGAAATAGAAAAAAGCTAGCCATTTTAAAAAAATTTTTTAGTCGATTTTTAATCAAAGGGTAATTATAATCACTGATTAATTTATAAATCAGGGGGTTAAAATGTCTATAGAAGGCATTTCAGAAGGAGACGTGCTTTGGATGGAAACGCCCGTCGCTTCAAATAGTGAAGAAGTTTCTTACATAGAAGAAGAAACACTGACACTCGATCATTCACACAAAAAAGAAGTCGAGCTGCATCAAATTTTGCAGCAAAATATTCGAGAAGTTCAAGGACCTTTTTTTGTCTCTATTCATCAAGTCTTTCCAGGGCAGTTGCGCTATGCAAACGCAGTTGTCGAGATTGGCATTGAAAAGGCGACTGAGAAAGGAGAAGTCAAATGGAATGAAGAAACAGGTCAGTGGGACTTGAAACATGGCGTAAGTCTGTATGGACTTTCTGAAGCGTTGCCCGTCATCAAATCTCCCTATGGCTATGTCTTAATTGATGGACATCACCATTTTCTACTGAATCTGCAATTTGGAGGAAGTCTCATTCCCATTCAACTCGAAGCAGATTACTCCGACCTCTCACTCGAAAAATATCTTCACGTTGCCACGGAAAAAGGGTACATTCATCCCTACGACCACTATGGGAACAAGGTCGAAATTCCCCGTGACTTTAATGAATTGCAAAATGATCCTAACCAGATGTTTGCGGTTCTTTGTCGCAGAAGATATCAAAGTTTAACTCCTGAAAGTTTTTCATCTGGAAATGAGTACCCGATTTGGATCAAAGTGGGAAAGGATATTCCTTTTATTGAAATGCGCATTGCAGAAGCATTAACAAGAGCCGGTCTCATTTACGATGGAGAGGAAGCCGATCCCGATTTTTATGAAGCAGCGCGCCAAGTGATTGTGGAAGCCAACATCGAAGGGTTACGTGTGATTCCAACAAAAACGCATTACGAAGAGCTTTTAGTGAATGAAGTTCTTTTTTATTCAAAAGGTTGCTAGAATTTTTAGCAGAAAAAATTTTTAAGTGGGGAACAAAATGCCAACAATTCATTTAGTCGGCGATTCAACATTAGATAACCGTATTTGGGTTCCAAAACCCGAAGATGCTGTTGAAGGAAAGCTTAGAGCTTTGGGAACTCATAAAGTGGTCAATCACGCCTACGATGGGTTTACAACAGAAGATGTTTTAGATGGAGGGTATGTTGGAGCTGTTTTACAGAGAATTGAAGGCTTTTCGACTTACATGTCCGAAAAAGGAGCAACCTTAGGAGACAAAGCCTTTCCCTTACAATCATTAGAAGAAAAAATTACAGAGAAACCTGATGACACTCACTATGTTGTCTTAAGTGTAGGGGGCAATGATTTTCGCGAGCGACTCAGCAATCCGTTTGCACTTCTAAAAGAGATCCCTAAAGTTCAAGAGCGTTACTTGGAGATCCTAGATAAAATCCAAGCCATCAAAGGGGATCACATCAGGCCAATTCTCATGTTCCAATATCGTACCGATGCTAACAACGACCATTACTATGTTTACACTGTGATGAAATTCATCGGCGTCCTAACAATCGCAACACATATTGCAGCACTGACAGCCTTGAGCATGCCCCTTTGGCTTTTAGCGGGAAAAGTCTCAATACTAGTTGCTGGTGTTTGTTTCTTTGGCGGAGTTATTGCGCTTTATTTCATTCAGAAGGTGATTCCCTTATCCATGACTAAAGATATTGTGATGGGCAAGAAGATGGGAATGGTGGTATTTGATCAGCTCTTGTCTGTCTTCTATCAACCAATGCTGCAAAGAGCAAAAGAAAAGAATCTCCCAGTGCTCGATCTTTCGAATACTTTTAATCTCA
Organism: Simkania sp.; assembly: GCF_965215465.1. Taxonomy (GTDB): domain Bacteria; phylum Chlamydiota; class Chlamydiia; order Chlamydiales; family Simkaniaceae; genus Simkania. The sequence continues at coordinate 424,219 of NZ_OZ244056.1, forward strand.
ATAAAGAGATTTACAACTCGGGAATTGAGCCCAATGCTAAAGGAGGCGAGTTGATTGCAGAGGGAATCAACCACATTGTGAAACAGCATGATTTCAATGGTGAAAGTATACGTTACTCTAAACCTGACGGAAAAGATGCGTATGAAGGTGAAAAGAATGATAAGCCTGAAGATTGGAGAGTGGCTTACCCAGAGGATGTAACCTAAGAGTTTTCTTTCGTTAGATAGTCTTCTAAGCTTTTGAGAATTTTTTCCTTCTCGGTTGAGGAAAAATCCTTACCATAATAGATAAGAAAAAGCTCTTTCATGAGATCAGCTTTAGAGATATTGGGATTTTTTTCTCGAATAGAACGAATCACTAAATACCTAGTTGAGTCTCCCATTGAGCATGCCATGAGAAGCCTTTCTTCAGGGCTTTTAGAGGCTAGAAGTTCGTGGAACTTTTGTTCCATTTCAGGAGAGGTGTCCTTCATAATTTTTTGCCTTATTATAGATTTCAAAGTATCCATGAGATCCATTTTACAGAATGTTTGATTTAAGAAGGGAAAAGATGGTACATCAACTTTGATGGAAAAAAAACTTTATCATGAGGAATCCACATGCCAATCATTCATTTGCTAGGGGATTCAACGTTAGATAACCGGATTTGGGTTCCGAAAGCCGAAGATGCCATTCCCGCACAAATTAAAGCTTTATGCCAGGAAGATGGCTATCAACTTATCAATCATGCCTACGATGGGTTCACAACAGAAGATGTCTTAAATGGTGGCTATATTGGCGCTGTTTTACAAAAAATCGAAGGTTTTTTGACATATATGTCTGAAAAAGGGGCAGCACTAGGAGACAAAGCCTATCCCTTGCAGACATTAGAAAATGCAATCAATGAGGCCCCTGACGATGTCCATTATGTTGTTTTGAGTGTATGCGGGAATGATTTTCGCATACGGCTCAACAAGCCATTTGCTGTGTTTGGAGAATTCTTTAAAGTTCAAAAGCGTTATTTAAAAATTCTGGATAAAATCCAAGCCACCAAAGGAAAGAACATTCGACCCATTCTCATGCTCCAGTATCTAACTTGTCCCCAAGGTGATCCCCATGAAGTTTATACTGCGATGGATGTGCTTGGTGTCTTGACTTTCACCACCCATATTGGATGTCTCGTTTTGCTGACCATGCCCCTTTGGCTCCTGTTTGGCAAGGTCACAGCATTGGCTGCGGGAGTTTGCTTCGTTGTAGGAGCCACTGTCCTCTACTTCGCTCAAAAAATTATCCCCTTTTCCATCACCAAAGGGATCTTGACCGGAAAGAAAGCAGGGATGGTCATGTTTACCAAGTTGCTATCGGTGTTTTATCAACCCATCCTAAAAAGAGCAAAAAAGGATAAGCTTCCGGTGCTTGATCTTTCAAACACCTTTAACCCATATAAAGATCTTTATAATTCGGGAATTGAGCCCAATGCTAAAGGCAGCAAACTGATTGCCGAAGGAATCAACCACGTTGTGAAACAGCATGATTTCAATGATGAAAGTATGCTATACTCTAAAACCGATGAAAATGAATCCTATCAAGGTAAGAAAAATGATAAGCCTCAAGATTGGAAAGTGGCTTACCCAGCTAGTAAAACCTAAGAGCCTGTTACTAGTATTTCTTTTTCCCTTGAGCTGGATGTGGGGCGAAATGCACCGAACCACCTGCTGGGAACCGATTCAAAATGCCATCACACAAGCTTCTCAAGATACGTGGGTCATCTTTGATGTCGACGATGTTTTGCTCATTCCTGAAGACGCCATTTTTCACCCAGCACATCGTGAGACCTTTGTGACGCATGCAGATCGACTGCATGGAAAAATGGAACATGAGGAGTTCATGGATCTATGGGGGATCTTATTTACGGCAAGAAAAGCGAAGCTTGTTGACGGCAAAGTCCTTCCCGTTTTGGAGCTCATCCAAAACCGAAAGATAAAAGCCTTTGCCTTGACCCATTGTGGAACAGGAAAGGTCGGCTGCATTGAGAAACTAGAAGACTGGCGCATTGCAGAACTGAAAAGCCTTGGGATCAGCTTTGATGTTTTAAGTCAGTGCGACCTCGAATCCGAATTTGAGCAATATCGAGGGAAATATGGAGTTGCGATTTTAAAGAGCGGTGTCATTTTTGCTGCAGACTTTGACAAAGGTGCTGTATTGATGCACGCTTTTGATGTCTTAGGAGAAACCCCCAAAGAGCTGATTTTTATTGATGATAAACATCATAATTTAAAAGCAGTTGAATCTGCATGCCTTGCGAGGGGCATCGCATTTCAGGGATTTGAATATGTGGCAGTCGCAGAAAATGACCCCTTTCCCATCAATCTCGAAAAGGTAGACATACAATTTCGAGTCCTAGAAAATGAAAAAAAATGGCTTTCTGACCAAGAACTAGAGGAGTATCCATGAGCGAATTAGTTGAAGCACAAACAGAGATCTTTGCGCTGTTAAAGCAAAAAGAAGAGCAGCTCCTAAGCATTCGAGCGTCAGATGAGCCCCTCATTGAAAAATGGCAAAAGTTTTTGGGAGTGATTTTACCGATCCAAATCATGGTCATTCGCAAGCATGGCTATGCTGGCGATCAAAAAGGACTTGCAGAGTTCAATGAAAAGGTCGTGAGAGAAGCGCAGACAGATCTGGAGCTTAAAAAACTCAACGAAGGGAAATGGCTTTATCTTTTCAAAACAACCTTCGGTCTCAATGAAGTGAAAGCCATTTCACTTGAAGATGCGCAGAAAATGACCCGCGAAATTGCCGATGCCATGACGTCAGAAGAGTTTTTGCAAAAAATCGATGAAGTGATGGCAACCTTGCAAGAAGGGTCAATGCTAGAGCGTCGTCAGCGCTTACTTGATGTGCTCCTGCCAGTTCAAATGGAAGTCATGGAACGGTATGGATTTCCCGGTGAAGAAGGGTACATCCAAGCGCAACGGGCCATGATGGACTACTTCTTCGACCCCGTTGTCATCAAACAGGCCCAACGTGCTCAAGATACGATCTTTAAGCGCGCCAAACTCATGGGATAGACCTCCAGAAAGCTCTATTTCGTGAAAAGGGGGCTAGGTGATTTCAAGGAGATAAGTCACCATCCCAGAAATCTTAACCTTTCTCTCTTTGTTAAGTATCTAGTAATCAGTGATATGATGATTATTGTTACGTTTGTTAACAAATTATTTAAATTAATATATAATTAAGAGTAAGGGCGAGGGATGTAGTCATGAACTAGAGGTGTATTATGACGGATCCTATTTCTGGCAATCAGCCTAATGAAGCCAATTATCAACAGGTTTCTTTCGATTCTAGTGGAGCATCTGGAGATCAGGCGCAGTATCTAGCGCAGTTCCTGACGATGCAACAAGAGATTCAGCAATATGTAGATAGATCAAATGCGCAGCAATCCAACGATCTTCAGTCAGTTGGGGCGCAAGATCCAGCCCAGCTCGGGCAGCAACATTTCTCGGCATATGAATCAGTTGCGAGCGCATTGACTCATATACAAGGCTAGGAGGAATACTACCCGGGAAGAGAGGAAGCGTGCTACACGTTTCCTCTTTCTACATATTGAAAAAAGGAGGTTTCATATGGCAGAAAACAAACGTGCATCAGAAACTCAGACTTTGCCCCCCATCGATAGCAAGTATTTGACCTGTGATCCATGATGCATCATCTGATGCAAGGAAAACGGCTGCTGCTGCTTGATCTTCAGGCAGGCCAAGCCGAGATAGGGGAATCTCTGAAGAAGTCTCGTTGCTTTTTTCATAAGGTGTGGCTCCAGGTGCAAGAGCATTGATGCGGATCTGATAAGGTCCAAGTTCGAGCGCCAAGTTTTGTGTTAACATATTTAGCGCGGCTTTTGCTGTTGAATGGGCGGTTCAATTTGGGTAAGGGCGTAAGCCTGAGATGGAGGAAATATTGAGCACGCTTCCTCCTTTTTTTTCCTGAATCATCTGTTTTGCGACAAGCTGGGTGAGGAATAGGGGGGCTGTTGCACCGACTTTGAGCAAATCGTCAAAAACTTTGATGTCAAGATTGAGAAAATCAGTTGTATCGTAGCCTGCAGCATTATTGACCAGAAGGTCGACTGTGCCCAGAAAATCAAGGGCTTCGCTGAAATAGTTTTCTACTTCGTTAAGATGACTGAAATCAGCTTGGATAGCCTTTGCTTTTCGGCCGAGACTTTCAATGGCCCGAACCGTTTCTTGTGCTCCCGTTTGATCTGAGCGGTAGCTAATCACAATATCGGCACCTTCTTTTGCATAAGCCAAAGCAATGCTCTGGCCTATGCTTCTGTTTGCACCTGTAATCAGGGCTTTTTTTCCAGATAACTTCATCATGGGCTTAGACGCAATCGAGCCGTTTTTTCATTCTGCGAATCGCGTGCCATGTGCAGGCGATAATGAAGCCCCAAAGCATGACTTGGCAGAGCCAGTAGGGGAGATATCCCGCTTGGCCGAGGGCCGCGGCGCGCATTCCCTCCATCACGTAGACCATTGGGTTGATCAGACTGACTGCGCCAATGACAGGGCTGAGTGCGTAGGCTGCTTCCCACGAGTAGAAGTAGGCGCCAAACATCCAAATCGGATTGATATAGCGCAACCAAAGACTGGTGAGGCCACTGACATCTTTGATGACACTTGTGAGCCATAAGGCAAAGTAGCCAAAAAAGAGGTTGATGGTCACAAACATAAAAATCAGTCGCGGATAGGAAATGAGCGACAAATCAAACCCTTTGAAAAGGAGCAATTTTCCAAGAGGAAAGAGGAAAATTGACAGGAGGGCTGATGTGATTGCCCACTGCAATCCAATGTAGATAAAGACCATCTCAGAACGAATTGGCATGATGAGAGTGTGCGAAATCGCACAATCCCCTTGCAGATCGGCCATGAGTGCGCCGACTTTTCCAACAATTTCAACAAAGCCAAAGCTGGCGATGGCTCCGATCAAAAAGAAGGAAGCGTATCCTTCATGCACTCCTTCTTGAGGCATGAAGTAACAAAACACAATCACGATCGTGAAGAAAAGACAAAATGTATCAAAAAGCTTGGTCGGATATTCGCGCTTGAAAGCGAGCATATCTTTTTTTAACAGCTGTTTGCAAACATGATACGAAGCTTGGATCATGAATCCTCTCCTGAATTAAAGATTTCTGCATCAGGATCGTCGACAAACTTCAAGAAAACTTCTTCCAAATTATTTTTTTGGTGCAGCTTTTTAAGGTTGTCAGGGGTGTCGACGGTGCGAATGGTTCCCTGATGAATGAGGCAGATCCGATCAGAGAGCTGCTCCGCTTCATCTAGGTAATGCGTTGTGAGAAGCACGGCGATGCCTTCTTCTTTCAAAGCACGGATCACTTCCCACAGTTCGCGACGGATGTGCGAGTCGAGACCCACCGTTGGTTCATCAAGAATGACCAATTTAGGGCGGTGCATGAGCGCGCGCGATCAAAAACCGCTGCCGGTAACCACCAGACACTTGATCGACGGAAGCATTGGCGTACTCTTCTAAATTGAACTGCTCGAGCAATTCTTGTTTTCTTTCCTCTGCCTCATCTTTCGAAAGGCCATAACATCTTCCAGAGAAGACGAGCATTTTGCCAAGAGAGAGATTGGCTTCGAGGTTAGGATGTTGTGGGCAGAGCCCAATGTTTTTTCGGTACTCTAAAAGATTTGTGTAAACAGAGACGCCGTTCCACTCGACATCGCCACCTGTTGGAGGGTGCAGAGTTGATAAGACGGAAACAAGCGTTGTTTTTCCTGCGCCGTTCACTCCAAGGAGTCCTAAAACTTCTCCTTCGTGAATGTCGAGCGTGACTGATCTTAGCGCATCTTTGAAGACGCGCTTTTTCTCGTAATAGGTCTTAGAGACCTTATGAGCACGAATGAAGGTCATAATCTCAACTAAAAAAATTTTGGGAAATGCGATTCATTGTAAGGATCTTGCTAAAGATTTGTCAAGCGAATTCCAGCAAGTTTTTCAATTTCTGAAATAGGGGTGATGTAATCATTTAAACTTCCCTTAGTAGGACCGTTTGGAATGACATAGGCCCAACTTCTCTCAGGAGTACTAATCACTTTGAAAAAGTGAGTCGGAACAGCTACATCATTTTTCCCAATGACCTGATAAGTCACCACCCGTTTCCCATCGGCTTCGTCATGGGCAAGAAAAAGGGGGCCAGTTGTGACATCCACCCACTCCGTCTCTTTGGCAAGAATACGAATTGTTTTTTCAAGTTTAGCCCAGAGTCCTCGGTTAAACTGTGCATCTTGAGGGCTGATGTTTGTTAAAAGAAACGTCTGTTTAAGTTCTTCTTCAGACAAACGGTGATTGGCTGCAGGTGCATGATGACCGCGGTCAAAACCAGATTGGTAGTAGTCGCTTAATTGACTGCGATGCGATGGATAGATCTCAGCGTCTTCTTTAAAATCCATTCCGTCTCGCTGAACATGAACTTCGAGGGAGTTTTTTGTCAGATGTTCGTGAGTCCAAAAGGGGATTTTTGCACGAGTGTCGTAAGACATGGTGTAGCCAGCTCTTTCCAAAACAGGAAAGCCTGATGGATGGGAGCGATCTTGCATTTGATCATAGACAAATACACCTGAGCTTCCAATTGCTAAACCGAGAAAAAATCCGAGAGTTTTTTTAACCATACCTGACTCATATTTGTACAGGTATGAAGGAAATTTTTAAACTACTCTTTTTTTGGATGTTTGTGTTTGAGAAGATCCTCAGCAAGCTCTATTTGAATTTGTTGCAACTCAACAAGAGTTTCCCATTGCCGTTTCATAAAGAGGTCTAACTTCGAATGCAACTGCTGAATTTCTAGTTCTGCTTTTAAATTGGTGACATAGTCTTCATTAGCCTGTAGGCGTTCTTTTTCGGATTGGCGATTTTGGCTCATCATGATGACAGGGGCCTGAATCGCTGCTAAACAAGATAAGACGAGGTTCAGCAAAATAAAAGGATAAGGGTCAAAGCCCTCTTCTGTGAAGAAAAACGTATTAATGATCATCCATGCCAGGATCATCGCTAAAAATAGGAGGATAAACTTCCAACTTCCTCCAAACCTTGCAATGATATCAGCAAGTCTTTCCCCGATTGATAACCGTCTTTCGAACTTCTTATTGACGTTTTCAACGACAAGGTCTTGATTTTGGAGACTTTTTAACACTTCTTCATCAAGTTTTGAAATAGCTCCTTTATCTCTTTCTAAGATTGAAGCAACGTGTTTTGTCCGCAAAGTGCGAAGGTCTTCTTGGCAAATGTAACCGTTAAGATTAAGTGCGGGATTAGCTTGAATAGCTGTATCTAAAACAGTCGGGCGAATTAAACGAATAGGAAAAAGTTTGCGATAAGGAAACGTTTTTTGGCAAACTTCACATTTTCCTTTTTTTTGATTGTTGTTGACGCTCATCAATAAACTCCTTAAACTTTCACATAAGCGAATGGGAAAAAAATTGCAAATAAGAGTGGTTTATGCTTCAGGCTCCTTTGTTTACAATTCATGAGACACCTGTGACCGTGATGAACTTTGTGACGTTTTTCATTGTTCTTTTTGTCGTGTGGATGGTTGCAAAAGTGATCAAGAGTTTAGTGATGCGAATGAAAATTTTAAAGCATCATGTCAGTGCAACGACTCTTTATGGTTTTGGGCGACTTAGTTACTACTTAGTGCTTCTGTTAGGCATTTACATCGCATTGATGACAATTGGCATTGATCTTACTGGGATTGCGGTTGTTGCAGGGGCATTAAGTGTTGGTATAGGGTTTGGATTGCAATCGATATTTAACAATTTTGCCGCAGGGATTATTCTTTTTACAGAAAAAAAAGTGCGAGTTGGCGACCTCATCCAGTTCGATAATGGAGAGCTTGCCACGGTTAAAGAAATCAACATGCGGAGCACGCTTGTGCAAACTCTAGATAACCGAAAAATTGTGATTCCTAACTCAGAAATCGTGTCTAAAAAGATGACGAACTGGACGCTTGACCCCGAAGGATATCATCGGTTTCGCGTTCCGTTTACGGTGAGTCGGAAGGAAAAAAAAGAGACCGTTCAATCTCTTGCTTTGGAAGTCGCAAAGAAATGGGGTGAACCTTCTCGCCCTGCAGAGGTATGGCTAACTAAGGTAACAGAGACCGAGCAGGAGTTTGAACTTGTTGTCTGGATCAAAGTTGAGGCTTTTGAGAATAGTTCCAAATCTTTAACTGCCGAATGCTTATGGAGTTTAGATGACGTTTTCACTCAAAAAGGAGTGGAGCTATTGCAAGCTAGCAAGTCTTTGGCAAACGGTGCTCCTATACAGGAGATTTAGGCGGGGATTCTGTGACACGGACATCTCGAACTGGAAAGGGGATCGTGATGCCATTTTCTCTTAATGCTGTTTCAATTTCCCAGTTATACATGGCTTTCGTTGCAACAGGCGGAAGCCCCTGTTGATGTTCATTCACCCAAACAACTAACTCAAAGTCTAAACTACTCTCCCCAGAACCCACATGCCAAACCTGAGGAGTTCGGTCTTTTAGTGTGGTTGGGACTTTAAGAGCGGCCTCGACCACAACTTGCTTCACTTTGTCTTTATCACTCCCATAAGCTACCCCAAATGGGATTCTAAGCCTTCTAATTTTCTCTGATAGAGTCCAGTTCACAAACTTTTTAGAGACGAGATCTGCATTGGGAACTAGAATTTCTAGATTATCGTAAGTTTTAATCAATGTCGTACGGACATTGATTTCCATAACAGCTCCTTTTTCTCCAGACTCTAGTTGGATGTAATCGCCTACACGGAGTTTTTTTTCGAGGAGTAAAAAGATCCCTGAGATGAAGTTGTTCACGATGGATTGCAGGCCAAATCCTATCCCCACAGACAAGGCTCCTACAATCACAGCAAAGGTTGTGAAGTCGAGACCAATGCTTGAAATGGCAATGATGATTCCCAAAATGAAAATGCAGTAATACAGGAGGCGCCCGAGAGTATAAAATCCCGCTTGGTTGATTTTCTTTTGTCGTTTTCCGAGAAAATTGATCCATGTTTGGATGAATTTTGCCAAAAAATAAGCGATGACAATAATCAGGATGAGTTTGAGGATTCCATAAGAAGTAATAGGCGCCTGTCCGATTGTAAACAGACTGATGTGAGACCAGCGGCTGTAGCGTCTAAAATCCGACTTTACTTTTTCCCAATAATTGGTGACGCGATCTTCGAGAGAGCTATAATGTAGGTTAATCAGTTGATTGGCTTGGATAAACAAAAATCGGTTGAAATACAGCTCGTCGTGAAGCGCTTGCAGAGTCTTAAGCGAAGCATGAGCTTTGCCGTTATCGTCGTGTTCTAATGAGGATTCAAGTAAAAGATCTGCAGCTTTTTCCCAGTGTACCATTTCTCTGATGATTTCTGTTTGCCTTTCGTCGAGTTGGTTGAGTTGAACATAAAGATCTTTAACGGGTGTTTTTTCATTGTGAAGGAGGATTTGAGCCAAAATGTAGATCAGCTGAGCCCTAATCAAGTTCACCTCAGCCCTTGAGCGGGCTAGAGTTTGGTTCAGGATTTCACCATTGGCTTCTCCTGACTGTTGTGTTGCAAGCTGCGTTTGCGTTTCTAATAGAGAGATTTGAGCGTGTCTCAGTAGAATTTTAGCACGCGCCACATCCTGCTCAATAAGAGGGAGGGAGATTTGAGACAGATCAATGTGGTCTTGTGCGAAGGAAACCTCTTTTTCAACCTCATCCATGAAAAATCTCTCTCGATCTGCTTGGAGTTGAAGACCATCGAGCTTTTTTTTGTCGGTTTCAAGAGAGATCTTTGTTGCGATAATTGTTAACCCTTTCATCAATCTGGAAGAGTCGGACTTTGAGAGGCTTAAATAATTGGCTGTTAAACTATCTAAGTAAGATTGGTCCGAGCGGAGATTTGCCTTCTCCATCTCGATTTGCAAGTTTTGCCGTTCCAAAACTTCATGAACAAATCTTAAATTATATCCAAGTTGGAGAAACTCTTGAAAGGAATACCTCTCTTTAGGTGTTATTTCATGTGGCGGCTGGGACCACTTTTGCTGGGAAATATCATAGTATGTTCGTAAACTGACTTGAATTTGTTGTATGAGGGGGGCGACTTCGTCTTTCTGTTTAGGAGGCAACTCAGCTTGCATTCTTTGTAGGAAAGTCTCCATTTTTTCGATCTGAGTAGGAAGTAGCTCAGGATCGACTGCAAAGAAATCCCACCATGTAAGTTTAAGTAATTGAGGGTTAGGAGGAAGATGTTGTTCCTTAGAAACTTCTTCGGCATTGGAGGCCAAACCTTGCTGAGCAACAAGTGGAGAGAAAAAACAAAAAAACAGTAGAAAAAGTCGACGCACAGCTTCACCCCTTAGGTCTTCCCTTAGACTTCTTTCTATATGGCGTCCATGAATCTGTCAAGAGGAGCTGCTAGATTTTGCCCAAGCTGTAAGAGTGTTTTGGAGTGCCACATCCATCGTGATATCCAGCGGCTTCACGCGAGGCTGCTCAATCATCACAGTGTAGCCACCGATTTGATAGCTCATAGGAAGGTAAACGGCGATTTTTTCTTTCCCGAATTCAGGGACATCTGCAAAGCTGCTACGTGTCACGAAGCCAATGAGTTCGCAATCACCGAAGGTCACACTGACGACCTGTTGCTTTTTCTCATCAGGAGAAGTGCTCAGGAGGTCCATGACATTTTTGACCATGTTGTAGAGGGACTTAAAGAGAGGGATCTTTTCAACTAGGCGTTCGAAGAAATGAGTGACTTTTTGGATGATCCAGGTATTGAGAATGGCTCCAATGACAAAGATGATAATGATAGCTAAGACGATCCCCATCCCAGGGTAGTAGTATTTTGGACCGATAATGTCGCGGACGAAGGGACCGACCGCTCCTTCGAGAAACGAAAAGAGCCAGTAAATGATCGCAATGGAAATAGTTAAAGGGGCTATTGCGATCAAGCCCCTTTTAATGATTGTCTTCATATTTCACACACTATGCACATTTCTTGAGTATACATGCGCTAGAAAAAAAGACTACTTTAGTTTTTCTGAAAGAAAGTACCGATTACCATCGCTATCTTTAAAAATGGCAAGTTTGACTTCACCAGGAATTTCGAGCACACCATTTAAAAACTCAATGCCGTTATCTTCTAAATGTTTTTTAGCTTCTTCAACATTGGCAACTTCAATTGAGACGATTGCACTTGTTCCAGCTTGCATGTATTCAGAACCGGGAGCTTCAGTGTATTCACCAACACCAAGACGTGCTTCTTGATCTTCGCTACCGAGTTCAAGCCATTTAAATTCTTCTGAATGTTCTTTCACATCCAGTCCAAGCAAATCAACGAAAAGATGCTTAGCTTTATTGAGGTCAGAGACCGTCACACAGGCAAGTGAAATGCCTTTTGCAATTTTTGGTTTCGTTGTCATTATAAAATCCTTAATATTGTTGGGGGAAATGCTTCATGGTACCAAAGTAGGAGTTTTAGGTGAAGGATCAAACAGTGTTTGAAGAGCAAACGTTTTCTGGAAAAACTTACGAAAAAATAGACTTTTCAAAACGGACATTTCAGCACTGTCTTTTTGAAAATTGTCGTTTCATCGAGTGCCGTTTTTGCAATTGCCAATTTGGTTTTTCTGTTTTCAAAAACTGTGAGTTGCAGTGTGTCAATTTAGACAAGTGCCGCTTGCAAGAAGTGACGTTTGAAGAATGCAAAATTGTAGGAGCGGAATTTTATAAATGTGACACAGCTTTTTTATCGCCAACGTTTCAAAAGTCGGTTTTGTTAACGTGTAACTTTTCAGGTCTCAAACTTAAAAATTGCATCTTTCGTGAATCGAATCTGAAAGGATGTCATTTTGTTGAAACGGCACTCGCCTTTGCTGACTTTAAAAATGCGCAGTTTGACGAAACCCTTTTTCATCATGCCGATTTGACGGGGGCTGATTTTCGGGAAGCAGAAAATTATGCGATCGACCCAACGTCCAATAAATTGAAAAAGGCTAAGTTTAGCTTGCCAGAAGCGGTTTCGCTCTTGAAGGCTTTAGAAATCGTTATTGGTTGAAAAAACTTCCGTGGAGGCCTTGGGGGATTCCGTGTGGAGCGTAAACGCGACCAACTTCTTTAAAGGTGGCAGCGTCCAAGATCATAAGGAAAGAGTCGGTATGATCATGGCGGGTGAGGATCGAAAGAATCACTCCATCGTCTTCGCGGATTCCTTCTGGATGAGGAATAAAAACTGGTTCTGAAGCAAAGTAGCCAACCTGAGCCCAAGTTTGATGGGTTCCTCTCAAGACATCTACCTTATATATAGGTGGGGCATCTAAAGGGCAGATGTTTTTGCGGAAGCAAGTCGCATAAAAGAATTGATAGGGCTTCCCATTGTAGGATTCATAGTGGATACGGGGAAGTTCAGCTTCAATTTCTATGACCTGAGTGCAAGAAACGGCGTTGTCGATCACAAGGCGGCGGTAGCCAAGATCGGCATCTCCTTTCCCAAAAATGACCTGGGCGTCTGAATAGCCGATGAGGTCGACAATGATTTTCTCTTCTTCTTCAAAGGCATTAATATGGTGAAACGAGAACAAGGGAGGGCCTTTGAGGATTTTGAGGCATACACCGGTGTGGCGGTCGATCACGTAGAAGCGACTTTCTCCTTGGTCATTCCACTCAGAGCTTTGAATGAATCCTTCTCCGCTAGCTAAGCGTTGGAAATTCAGCCGCAAGGGGTAGTCAACAAAGAGAATGTAGTGATCGGTGATTGAAAAGCTATGGACGTAACCAGGATCAGTGATTGGAATTGAGCAAAGCTCTTGCCGCTTGTTTTTTTCTTGAGAGTAGAAAATGTAGCGGCTTGTAGGTCCGATTTCTACGAGGTAGCCATAGATTTTCCTATCCCGCTCATGCAAATGGGGTGTTGAGTAGGAGCGATCTACTGGGAGCTCATCCTCATAATTAAAGACTCCTAAGGTCTTTAATGATTCGAGATCAAATGTGACTGGTGTGGGGGTTTCTGTCAGGGCGACAGCGGTTTGGTCAAATTGGGCGACGTTGACGACGGCATTGGGGCGCTTAGGGTGGAACTCACCTTCCAATGGGTCGATTGGTAGAGAAGACGTTTTGCTAAATCCTCCAGGAGGAAGCATTCCCTCGCTCATATATTGATAGGCGTTCGTTTCTAAAAAGTGGTTGGAGTAAGAGCACTGTCCCTCTTCGAGATGAAAGGCATGAAGCATGGAAAGACCATCAAACCAATGGGAGACAGCTTGGTCGCCAGCAAAAAACTTGGAAGGGCCATTTCGGACATAGGTTCCTTCGATCCAGTCGGGAATTTCGCCTACAACCTTTAAGTGAATTCCCGATGTTTCCTTTTCTAAGGAATGGAAATCAGCTGGACGGTCAAAAGCCCAGAGTGAGGAAACGGCAAATAAGAGCGTTATCCATTTTTTCATGGGAAACATTTTAAAGTGACAGAGAGTACAAGTCAATGAAAGCAAAGAATTTAATTGACGCAAAGAAATGCCTCTTCGTATGGTAATCACTTTTTATTACAACCGGAGAGAGAGCCATGAAACGCTTCATTTTTATTTTTTCCATGTTATTAGCTGCGGTGTCTTTTGCAGAAGAGAGTAAGCCCGTTCGGGTCTATGTTGATGTTGTCGGAGACTTGTTTCATGCTGGGCACGTCCAGTTTTTCCAAAAGGCTAGGCAGCATGGCGACTACTTAATTGTTGGAATTCACGGAGATGAAGATGTCACCGATTACAAAAGGCAGCCTATCCTCACTCTTGAAGAGAGAAAAATTGTCATCGAAGCTTGCCGCTATGTCGATGAAGTGATCCTCAATAGCCCGATTGGAATTTCAACAGAGTGGATTGAAGAGCATGAGATTGATGTTGTGATCCACGGTGATGATTACAATATGGATCGGATTCTGGAACAATATAGCCCCGCTGTTGAGATGGGCATTTTCAGGACAGTTCCCTATACAGAAGGTATATCCACATCAGACATTATTCAACGAATAAAAGAACGTTATTAGTAGTTTTTTATTTATTTTAATTTCACTTTATTAATATAGCGGGGTTTAGGTGAATGAAATAATAAAGACCGCTATAGGCGTTCAAAGTGAGTGTGGGTATGAAAGCTACTTTTAGATGGCTGAGCTGTCTGGCTTTAGTGATGCTTGGAAGTCAATTATTGGCACAAGGCATGGAAGACCGGATTACAGAGCTCGAAAAAGAAATGCAGGAAGTGGGGGCGACAAACCCTCAAGGCACATTTGGTGCAGGATTTACAACCGCAGGGACGGAAGGTGCTAATGGATGGTACATCTGGATAGAACCGCTGTATTGGCATGCAAAAGCCGGTGCAACAGAGTATGCATATACGGATAAGACTGTTGCTTTCTTGCTGGCCAGCAGGATTTTTATCTTCAACCTCCCATTGAGGGACGTGTAAAAGACGAAGAATTTGGCTGGGAGTGGGCTCTCCGTTTCGGTATCGGAAGTTACTTTTTCCATGATAACTGGGATGTGAATCTCAACTATACATGGTTCGAATCGGACGACTCGTCAGGGACGACTAAACTCGAGCCAAGTGCTGTGATTTCACTGAAGCTACCTGATTCAGTTCCATGGCGCCATGCAAGATCGCATCATGACCTGAACTATAACAACTTGAACCTTGAAATCGGGCGAGAGTATTTTATCAGTCGCACCATTTCAACACGTCCAGAAATTGGACTGAAGTCGAGCTGGATTTATGATCGGCAAAAGGTGCGCTATTCGGAAGTTTTTGTTCCTGGGCTGCCTCAGTAAACATCATTGGAAGAATGAAAGACAAATCAGTCATGTGGGGTCTTGGACCACGCATGGGTGTGACTGTCAATGGGTATATTGGAGATGGATTTAGTCTTTATGGAAGGCTTACAGGATCTCTGCTCTATTCTTATACCCGTTCAAGCATGAATGCTGGAATCGACGTCAACTTTCCTGGAGCAGTTGTTCCGAATCCGATTCGCATGCATTTGCGTAACAACCAACACCATTTTGTGCCAACAGCACAAATGATGCTAGGTCTGGTTTGGGAAACATATATTAATGACAAGCGTCAGCACATCACTCTAGGTGCGGGTTATGAAGTCGAGTATTTCTGGAGAGCAAACCAAACATTGCTTTCAGGAGATACGACCACTGCATTAGATATTGAAGAACCAAGACGCTTATCTGTCACACGTGCGTCAGAAGATATCATGTTCTACGGGATCACAATAAAGGCTCGTTTAGACTTTTAAGTTCAGATGGACATGATCTGATCGCATGCTGACCCTGCTAAATAGGGTTTGGAGAGAGGAACTATAGAGCCCCATGTTAGAAATGGGGCTTTTCGAAGCGGTTCCCTCTACATAAGGCATATCTATATCAGATATTATTAAGAGAATAAAAAGCATTACTAGAGATTTTTTTATTTTTTTATTTGTTTTAATTTCTCTTTATTAATATAGCAGGGTTTAGGTGAAAGAAATATAAGGACCGCTATATGGCGTTCAAAGTGAGTGTGGGTATGAAAGCTACTTTTAGATGGCTGAGCTGTCTGGCTTTTGTGATGCTTGGTAGTCAATTGCTGGCGCATAGCATGGAAGACCGGATTACAGAGCTCGAAAAAGAAATGCAAGAAGTGGGGGCGACAAACCCTCAAGGCACATTTGGTGCAGGATTTACAACTGCAGGGACGGAAGGTGCGAATGGATGGTACATCTGGATAGAACCGTTATACTGGCATGCAAAAGCTGGTGCAACAGAGTATGCATATTCAGATAAAACTGTGACTGTTTTTGCTGGCCAGCAGGATTTTTATCTTCAACCTCCCATTGAGGGACGTGTAAAAGACGAAGAATTTGGCTGGGAGTGGGCACTCCGTTTCGGTATCGGAAGTTACTTTTTCCATGATAATTGGGATGTCAATCTCAACTATACATGGTTCGAATCAGATGACTCGTCGGGGACGACTAAAATCGAGCCAAGCGCTGTGATTTCGCTCAAGCTTCCTGATTCAATTCCATGGCGACATGCAAGATCGCATCATGACTTGAACTATAACAACTTGAACCTAGAAATTGGGCGAGAATATTTTATTAGTCGCACCATTTCTACGCGTCCAGAAATTGGACTGAAGTCAAGCTGGATTTATGATCGGCAAAAAGTGCGCTATTCGGAGGTGTTTGTACCTGGGTTTCCCCAGCTTTCAAACATTCATGGAAGAATGAAAGACAAATCAGTCATGTGGGGTCTAGGACCACGTATGGGTGTGACAGTCAATGGGTATATTGGAGATGGATTTAGCCTTTATGGAAGGCTCACAGGATCTCTGCTCTATTCTTATACTCGCTCAAGCATGTCAACAGGAATCGACGTCAACTTTCCTGGAGCAGTTGTTCCAAATCCGATTCGCATGCACTTGCGAAACAACCAGCACCACTTTGTGCCAACAGCGCAAATGATGCTAGGTCTGGTTTGGGAAACATATATTAATGACAAGCGTCAGCATATCACTCTAGGTGCAGGTTATGAAGTGGAGTATTTCTGGAGAGCAAACCAAACATTGCTGACAGATGATACGTCAACTGCATTAGATATTGCAGCTCCTAGACGATTAGCTGTCCATCGTGCGTCAGAAGATATCATGTTCTACGGGATTACAATAAAAGCCCGTTTAGACTTTTAAGTTCAGATTGACGTGATCTGACTAAAGGCTGACCCTGATGAGGGCCAGCCTTTTTTTTATCTTGGCTCAGGCTGGCCAGGATTCAGCTTAAATTTCGCTGGTCCAGGCATTTCATTTGGCGAGTAATTGATTTTGACGTGCAGTTGCTGTTCTTCCGTCAAGACGAGATAAGCCCCATCGACCTTACGGATTGAAAGAATATCTTGGCCGTTAAGGAGATTTTTGATCTCTTCACTTTCTCGAATCGCCTTCATTTCCCGCTTTGTTTGATATTTGGGAGGGAGTAGGCGTAAACCGCCGAAGTTCTCAGAAAGTGCACGACGCCTAGTGGCTCCGCATCCCTTCCTCAAATCTGTAAGAGCTGTATTAAAAGAAAGACTTGTTTTTGCTTCTTGAGCCTTTTCTTCTAATTCATTAAAAATTCCTTCTTGAAGAGGGATTGTATCAATAGTATCAATGGGTTCCATAATAATAAAACAAAAGTTTAAGTTTTGGGTATTTTAATTATATTAAATGCAGTTTTTTGTATATTAGTTGTCATTTTTTTAAAATTGACCAAAATTGTTTCTGCCACTATACTTTTTTTGATAAATAAATAAGGTGAAAAAGGATGTCAGCAATTAATGATGCTGTCGCCTTTGTGGGGATTACCAGCTTTGCTTTCACTTCGTTTAATATCGCAGTGAGTTGGGGAACAAAATTGGTCCGCTGGATTCCTTCACATAGTGTCGTAGCAAGTGGGATTGCTGGCGGTCTTGCTGGAGTAGGAAGTGGGTTGTCACTAGCAGGTCTTGGTTTTTTTTCAAAACAAGTTGAACATTTTTGGAAATCCCAAGAGATTGACTCAGCCCGCACTCGCTACTTGATGAAACGGGTGTTGGTCTTTTCTCTGCCATTTTTTATGACAATGTTATTCACCAAGCCAATCGCAGCGTTAGTTGGGCGGAAGATCTCAATGAGCCATATGGCTGCTTATGCCACATTGGATGCTCTGCTTAGTTTGCAAGGTTACAATCTATTGAAGAGTTAAAAAACGGAAGAGTCAATATTATGCAGCAGATAGGATTTGAATATGGATTTAGGTATGGGACTTTAGGCGTCCTTGCAAACGTCATTGCTTTGGGAGCGGTGAATAGGTCGTTTTTGCATCTTAATAAGAACCCAGGAGGGAACATCGTTCCTCTCGCAGGCGGAATTGCAGGAGCTGTTTTCGGAGGAATTTTACCACATGCTCACTCTGTTAGAAAGCCTCTACAATCCATGGGAGTGAACCGTGATGTGCAAGATCTAATCCATCTCATCACTCAATTGGCTGTTCCCATTATTGTATCAATGGCAACCTGCGCAGTTATTGAAAAGGTGGGGCGTTTATTCACGGCAATCAATGCGATCCCAGAAACGGTAGGGAGTATGCAACTGTCATCTGGTAATCTTGCTTCGTATTTACTCTTTGATATTGCATTATTTTCACTTGATCTGATGTCCACACATCGCTGGAAAGACATCAAAAACGTTATTTTAAAAAATATGAATCCTCAGTAAAATAGATCAGTTGATTAACTCAAAGAACTGATTCTGACTATGTCATATCTTCAAATTACACAAGCAAGTCTAGGAAATTCGTTTGGATCAATTGCAGTAAATGCGGTCATTGCAGCGGCATTAAAAGCTGTGAGTTTTGCTGGAAAAAGTTACGTCCAAATTCCTGTTCCAACGTTTGCAGGAGCAGTTTTATCCGGATTGACTGCAGGAAGTGGGGTTGTTTGCTCTGCTTTTGCCACCCAATCGGGGCTTTATGGACAATTGAATGATAAACTTAGCCTCAGCGCAAACATGGTAAGAAAGATGCGTAGTGTTATTGTATTTGCAGTTCCATTTTTCTTAACTCTGCTTGGAGTGCCTTTGCTTGCAGCACGTATGGGACAAGAAGCTTCTTATCCAGCGTGTGGTGTCTTTGCAGCCATAGATCTTATGTTATTCGCTACCCATGTGAACTGGTCATTTTAGTTATGCGTACAATTTATTTGTCTCACTTTGATCTGACTTGGAAGGATCAGGCAATAAAAGAAATGGAAAAAATCCATCAGGCATTCGATGCGTTTCCTCTGATGCTGCATCATATTGGGAGCACTTCCATTCCATCCTGTCAGGCAAAGCCAATCATAGATCTGCTCGGAGTTGTTTCAGATGTGACACTGCTTGATCCCTATCAAGATCAATTAGAGCAATTAGGATACGAGTCTCTTGGAGAGTTTGGGATGCGTCGGCGCCGCTATTTCGTCAGGGAAACGTCTCCTGCAGTGCATCTCCATATTTTTGAAGATACGGATCCTGAAGTTGACCGGCATCTCCGCTTTCGAGATTATCTTCGCAATCATCCTGAAGAAATCAAGGCTTATTCTGATTTAAAAAGGGAGCTTGTCACTTGTTATCCAAACGACCGGCAACGTTACACATTGGAAAAAACTCCATTTATCAAAAGAATAGACCGTCTTGCTGCACTTGAAAGCAGCCCGTCCATTCGAAAATGGGGGAGTAAACGGAAGTCGTGGACGGAGGATCAAATCCAAGATGCGATGGAAGCCAACATGCTTCTTCCGATGACCCTTTTTGCAAAATATGTGACGACCCAAGAAATTGTATTTGAACCCGACGTGACTGTTGTGCGGGCAGAAATCCAAGATGATACGTACAATTACGTTGTCGATGCGAAATTTGAACTAAAGTCAGCTCCAGCAAGAATTCAAGCTGTGCTTGCCCATTACCAAGAGAAAAACTTGCCATTTTCATGGTGGGTAGGTGAAAGCGACTCGCCTAAGGATTTAGCGCAGCATTTACTAGCGGCTGGGTTGAAGCAAAAAGAAGATGACATTGGGATGTTCATGCCACTCACAAAGCCCATCCCCACACAGAATTCACTCAAAATTCAGCGGATTGAAGATCGCCTAAAACTCAAAGATTTTGCCAATATTTTTATAGCTCTAAGTGGGTATCAAACCATTTATGAAGAGTATTATCAACTCATTCCACCCATCTTGTATCAGGGGCAAACGCCTCTAAGATTTTACGTCGGCTACGAAGGAAACACCCCAGTGACAACAGGCATTTTAATCTTACATGCCAATGTGGCTGGAATCTATTACATCATGACCCACCCCTCCCATCGACGAAAAGGATATGGCACCGCAATGATGCACCACTTGCTCAACTGCGCAAAACAAGAGGGTTTCTATCTCGCAACGCTCCAAGCTTCGGAAGAAGGAAAAAATCTCTATGAACGTATGGGATTTCAGCCAAGCTGTCGTTTTGTTGAATATAGCCTCTAATCGACCTATTTCTCGATGCATATAGCCTAAATTTGCAGAATGTCTTATACTATTAGGGCACGCATATATAGGTGGCAGATGTCTGTTCCGGTAATTGATTTGCACTGCGACTTACTTGCTTATTTGCGAGTAGATCCGGAAAAAAACTCTCCGTTGGATCCCATATCCAACTGTTCGATTCCCCTTCTTGAGAAAGGGAAAGTACGCCTTCAAACCTTAGCGCTATGGTCTGAAACTGCCAAGGGATCCTACCAGCGCTACCTCGAAGAACTTCATGCTTACCATAAGATGTTACGGGACTTTAAAGAGCGCGTGACTTCTATTACCGATTACGACCCCGAAAAAAAGCAGGTCCACTTTGCTTTGGCAATCGAAAATCTTTCTTGTCTACTGGAAGAAGGGGAGCCTTTTGAGCATTTAATTGAGCGATTAAAGGCTTTAGACGACCCCTTGCTGTACGTCAGTTTGACTTGGAATGAGGAAAACCGATTTGGTGGAGGGAACCTCACGCAAGTAGGCTTAAAACGTGAAGGG
The DNA here is from genome assembly GCF_965215465.1 of Simkania sp. Lineage (GTDB taxonomy): Bacteria > Chlamydiota > Chlamydiia > Chlamydiales > Simkaniaceae > Simkania. The sequence continues at coordinate 444,826 of NZ_OZ244056.1, forward strand.
GAAATCGTTCTTGAAATTTTAGCAGAAGAGGGAATTGCAGTTGATTTAAGCCATACATCAGATCCCTTAGCCGATGACATTCTCAATTACATTCATAAAAAAGGACTCAAGCTTCAACCGATTGCCAGTCATTCCAATTTTCGCTCCATCTTAAATTGTCCTAGAAATCTTCCTGATGTCATTGCAAAAGAAATTGCGAATTTGGGAGGCGTGATAGGCATCAATTTCATCCGAGTTTTTATTGGAGAGCAAAATGAAGACTTTTTGAAACATATTCAACATGGAATCGAACTCCTTGGCCCCGATGTTTTAGCTTTAGGAGGAGACCTATTTGGAGGGATTGAAACTCCGACTCTTCAAGATTTTGCGCCCTATTATTTACAATTCGATAGCTCAGCCTGTTATCCAGAATTTTTTCATTTTTTGGAAAAAGAGCTATCTCATAACCAAATAAAAAAAATTGCCCACCTCAATGCGGAACAATTCCTCATTAAGCAGGGGCTCATTCACAAAGAAGAGGTTAACAATGGAACCTGTACTCCTTAAATCTAAGGAAGGAAAAGAATACGACATTGGAACGATGGTTTATCGCATTAAGCTTCGCGGAACCGACACGGGTGGTCTCTTCACTCTTTTAGATTTCAACGTCTATCCAGGAGCAATTGGCCCTGGAGACCATTACAATGAAAACTGTGCGAAAACGTTTTTTATTCTCTCAGGGAAATTAAAAGTCAAAGTCGCTGATGAAGAAAAGGAACTTGGCCCAGGAGAGCTCGTCTACATTCCGAAAAAGACCGTGCATGATTTTGCAAACCCCTATGACAACCCTTGTCGGTTTTTGCTGCACGTTTCACCTGCGGGATTGGAAAACTTTTTCGAAGAAGCTGCAGACTCAAATCCAGATGAGTTTATCGACTTGCTCAAGCAGTACCAAATCGTCATGGCAGGACATCAATGATCGAAGAGCTTGAATGCGCTCTAGATACGCTAGATGCCTATTGGTGGCTGACGTTAGAAGAAGGGGAAATTAAACCTGCTTCCTGCTTGCAAACCTTTGCAAACTATGTCCTTTCATTTTTTACTGATGCCCACCAAAAGGCATTAAAAGAGCGATTTGTCGAAGTGCTCCGAGAAGTCGATTGTACCACGGCAAAGGCTCAAATTGTGTTAGAAAAAATGAATATGCTGCAAGGACGCACAATGTGGGACACTCCTGCTCAGCTTCCTGAGCTTACGTCTCTTTTACTTGTTAAAGAAGAGATACAGTCCTTCCCTCATCAAATCCAACCCTACGTAGAAAATGGCCGGTTTTACAACTATCCTGGTGAGCCTATTTGGACGCAATTTATCGAAACATTGCGTCTCTTATTTGTTGGAGCAACAGATGCTGTAACACACCTTGATGACTTAAGTGAAACTTATCGGACATCTGCTCCTGTTACTCCGCGTAATTTCACAAATGAACCTCTCATCACATGGATTGGACATGCATGTGTTCTCATCCAAGTCGCTGGGATGAACCTCTTATTTGACCCCTCATTTGGATTTGTTGCTCCTTGTTTTATCCGGCATGTTGAGCCTGGCATTACGCGCAAAGAGCTGCCGTTAATTGATGCCCTCTTTCTTTCTCATAACCATGCTGACCATGCCAATCAACTCGAAGCGTTTGTTCCTTATGCACCAACTGTGTTTGCAGGTGAGGGGTCTGAAGAGTGGTTACAAGGAAGCGGCTTTGAGCGAGTCGAAACATGCAACTGGTGGCAGTTGGTGAAAGTCAGCAGAGCGGGGCAAGAGATTCGTATCACAGCAGTTCCTGCACAGCACGGATCTCAAACAGGACTTTTAGATATGAACAAAATGCTTTGGTGCGGTTATGTCATAGAAATCGGAGAGATGACTCTTTACTTTTCAGGCGATACTGCGATGGGGCATGAACTTGTCGACAAAGATCTCAACTCTCAAAAACTCTTTGAGCAAATCCGCAGTCAATTTGGTCCCATTGATATTGCTTTCCTTCCCATCTCTCCTCAAAACGAACTCACAGTTCACATTGATGAAGAGCAAGCATTAGAAGCCATGCGAGAACTTGATGCGAAGATGATGATCCCCATTCATTGGGGAGCTTATCGGACAGGAAAAGAGCAAATTGAAGTCCCGATAAAAGCTCTGTTAGAAAAAGCAGGTGATTTAGAAGATCGTATTCATGTTCTCAAGATGGGTGAACCTTTCTCGTATGTTCAAAATGCTGATGAAAAAATGGCATAAAAAAGTAGCTGATCTAAAAGAGGAGGCTGGGAACGATCCACTGCCAGGGGTAAGTAATGATCATGTGCTACTTCTTCAATATGTCAAGCAAGTACCACAGCATCACAACTTATAAAAAACTGTCTTCATCAAAGAAGGTAATTTGGAGCAGTGAGCGCTCCTTGGCGGAAAGTGATTTGATTTTCCCATTTCTTGAGCCTTTTCGATGGAATATTTTAATTGCTTAGGACTTGCTTCTACCCCGCCTAAGGAATAATAAAGAATCTTACATATTTAATTTGGTGAGAGTTCCGGCTACCAGTCAGCCTTGGAAGAACATCATGTCTAAGATCCACCTGCTTATCTGTTTTAACAAAGTATGTTGAAGTAGCAATAATCTCGTCCTTAAGTATTTTTCTGTTGGTTGGCTTTTTTACTATTTTTTCTGTTATTTGAAATGTGGCTCCACCTTCTTCTGGCGATGGGAAGGCATGCATCTCAATATCAACTAGGTGATAAACATCCTCTAAAGAGTTCATTTGATTGTTCTTAATTTGAATAGCCACAACCTCTGGATCGGGGGTATTTATTTTATACAACGTGCTCTTAGCTTTTATGTCTTCCGGAAGGGTTATCTTTACTTTTATGCAGTCTTCTTGCTCATAAAATGTATAGTTGATGGGGTAAGGATTCTCTTCTGCAGTTTCAGCTCCGTAAAGAAAAGAGAAGGCAAAACAAAGAATCCATAGCGGCAGAATATTCTTTATGGAAAGATTCATATATCCTCAAAGCAAAAAAAGAAGCAATTCTATACCAAAAAAGCATAACCATCAAGATTCTGTGGAAATTATGCTTGAGATACTTTCCAAAACGCTCTTCTTTTCCTTTTGTTTGTGGATTGTAGGGCTTGACAGAGTTTGGGAGTAAAAGTGGGTGATCTAGAAGACCGTATTCACGTTCTCAAGATGGGAGAGCCCTTATCGTATGGTTTAAATGCTGATGAAAAAATGGCATAAAAAAAGGCAGCTGACCATAGAAGAGGGGCTGGGAACGATCAACTGCCAGGGGTAAGTAATGATCGTGTGCGACCTTCTTCAAACTATGAAGCAAGCACCACAGTATCACTACTTATAAAAAAACTTTCTTCATCACAAAGTGGGTAATTTGGAGCAGTGAGCGCTCCTTGGCGGAAAATGATTTGATTTTCCCTTTATTTTGAGATCGTTTTGACGGTCTCTAAGTAGGATCTTGATCCTACGGATTCCTCCCTATTTCTAATATAATATTAACAAACAGTTAATAAATTTAAAACATTTTCTTTAAATTAAAATATAAATAATTGATAATTAGGCCTCTAAAGAATTCTAGAGGCCCGTAATTTTAAGCCATTTGGCTAGAATGGAAGGTATCCCAGATCGTATCTGTGGCCACATTTTGGCCAAGACCGTCCTCATTGGTGTAATCTCGATCGAGATCCCAGGTCATAATACCTCCAAGCCCTTGATTTTTAGCGTACTCTGCAGCAGCTTCGATGTCTTCTTTCGATGTATACCTGCCCATATCGTCGGAGCCAGGCATCAAGCCAACCTTGATGATCTGAGGAGGAACACCCCAATCGAGCATGGTTTGGACATCTTGCTTGTAGTCATAGCCTGGGCCGTAGTCATAGGCCATGATGTTGATCCCATCAAGTTCATTATAAGCCCCTTTGATCACATCCGCATACGGCTGGGTTGTGGAGGCGGGTGCCTTAGCTGTATAAGAAATCAGCTTATCTGGGCCTAGCTGAGCTCTAAGGTCTTTAATCAGGTCGATTTGCAGATCTGCAGCTGGATAGTCCTCGATATCGAGATCGACTCCATCCAGATCGTATTGCTTGATAAAATCTGAAATCGCCGAGGCCATCCCTTGAGCATCCTCTGGCGTTTTGAGCATTCCAGACAGGCCATATGTGGCACCGCCCACGGCAATCTTCACTTGAATTCCCTTTTCGTGAGCTTTTTCGATAAAATATTTTAACTGCTCAGGACTTGCTTCTACCCCATTAATCTTGAAGGTGTGATCTCCAAAAGGGGAAAATGTCGCAAATGAGATGTTGATTACATTCACATGCATCGAGTCCAGCATCGCATCGATGGTATTTTGATCAAAATTTGCCCACGAATCTTTATAAGATTCAATTGAAGGATTGACAGCTTGGGTCATAATTATCTCCAAAAATTTATTAAATTATATGAATAAATACTCCCCTTTTTATTTATTATATCAACACGCTATAATTTATGAAATACCTTTAAAATTTTTAGATAGTGTCGTCACAAGAGAGCCAATCCTTAATCGACGCTCTTGTGACGACACTATCTAGTTGGTGTTGACCTTTCCGTTACGTGAAACTTTATTCTCATTGCCATTCAAACAAAGGAGACGTTTGTGAGTTATAAGGTCAAAAAGTTAGCAGAGCTTTCTGGAGTCACCGAGCGTGCTCTTCGATGGTACGATGAGATTGGTTTACTAAAACCCGCTTATTACGGCGAGAATGGTTACCGCTACTACGAACAAGAGCAGTTGCTCTTGCTGCAGCAAATCCTTTTTTATCGTGAACTCGGCATTCCTTTGGATGAAATCCGAAAAGCCACTTTTGGAAATGACTTTGATAAACTCAAAGCCCTTTCCTCTCACAGTGCAGCTCTTCGGAAACGCCTTGAGCGGACGCAAGAATTGCTCAAGACAATCGAAAAAACAGTTTTACATCTTAGAGGTCAAATCATGATAAAAGAAGATGAAATGTATCGCGGGTTTCGCGAGTGGTCCAAAGGAAAGGGGCCTGAATCGTATTATTTGGGTGTTTGTATCGATCCCGAAGAGTGCGAAAATGAAGCTGAAAAAATCGTCATGCAAAGCGTGAAGAAAAACGAGGCGCAGGATCAAGCGTTTTATGAAAAGCTTGAGCAAACCTACACTGAGATCTATCAGGCTGTAGCAAGGTGCTTAAAAGAAGATCTCACGCCTGATTCAGATGAAGTGCAAAAGGCAATTGATCAGCATTACCACTTTGCTGAGCAGTTTCATCACTGCAGTCAGGCTGTCTATCTAGCTTTAGCCAAACTCTATGTTGAAAAAGAAGAGTTTCGCAAGCAGCTCGAGCATTTTCATCTTGAGCTTCCGCAGTACATGGCAGCAGCTATGAGAGTTTTTGCAGACGAAAAACTTTCGTGAATCGATAAGAGAGGGAATGTCCCTCTCTTTAATTATTTCACGAACCAATCGATTAGAGCTCGACTTTCTTCAGATAAATCTGCAAGTGCCTGGAATTTGTCAAAATGCGTCACTGTATACGCACTACTCAAGCTCTTTGCTTTGGCTTCTTCTACTGAGTCTTCGAGAGCGGCTCCATCAAAATCAATCAGCTTGAGGCCATCTACTTCCTCTGGATTGGGAAGAATATTCCCCACATGAGTGTCTCCATAAGATATTTTTGCTTCTGCAAGGGTCTTGATACGTGAGAAAAGTTGGAAATAAAACGTTTCGGGTTTTCCTGCATAGATATCGGTCACAGTGTCCTCAAAAGATGCTCTGGGAAGCTGTTTAATGACAGTTACCTTATACGGGTCATTCGCTTGTATTTCCTTCAGCATAGCTATAACTGCAGGGGGTAGATGAGCAAAAGAATCAGGCGCTTCATCAGGTTCCGGTTCGGGCTCGGGTCCTGCATTTTTAGCTGCTACCTCTTCCATGTGCTTTCCTAAAGTTTTGCCACCATGGTCCATTTCAATGACAACAAATAGCTTCCTTTGAAACGGAATAGAAAAGGCTTGGCGGAATTGAGGAGCCACTTGAAGGCGACCTGCGATTTCTGAAATGCGAATTTCATCCCCATTTTTGAAATCCTTTGAATCAATGATTTTGTAGACTCTCTTTCCGTCTGTGCCAAGAACTTCATGAATCTGGCCAAAGTCACCTTGAGCGATTTTTTGGCCTAATGTTTTCTGAAAGTCCTCATACGGAATAATAGGAAGTTCAAAGGAATTTTGTTCTCCAGCTTGCATTGAATCGCTGGAGGCTCTAGCAGCCATCATAATTTTGTCTCTCATTTAAAAATGATGTAATTATTATAACGCAATTTAGGGATAAAAAACTAAAAAATTAAATCAATAATTAAAAATTTAATTATCTAAAAAGTTTTGAATCACTTCGAAGACCTGGTCCCGTTGTTCCACATGAGCCATGTGACCAACCTGCTCAAAGACTTTGAGCGTGCTGGTGGGAAGGTTATCAAGTAAGTATTGAGAACAATAAAGGGGAGTTGAGAGATCCTCGCTACCGGCAATGAGTAGCATCTCGGCTTGGATGTCTCCAACATGCTCGCGTAAATCGAATGACTTGAGAGCTGTGAGTTGCCCAAGGTAGCCTTCGGGCTTTTGAGGGTAGGGATTCTCAAGCATTTCTTGGCTTTTGTTCTTGGCTCTATCTCCATCATTGAGAAAGGCATTGCTGTAAAGCCAAGGAATAACACTTTCGATCACAAGATTGAGCGGGACGCCTGCTTCTAAGAGTTTCCCAACCGTTTCTGATTTCATGACAGCAGTGAGAGGCAATTTGGCAAAAGGTGAAATCAAAATCCCACGTTTTACTTTGCTTGGATGGCGCAAAGCTAGTGTTTGGATGATCGCCGTTCCCATTGAAGAGCCAATCATCGTGGCATCTTTGATACCCAAATGGTCCATGAGTGCTGCGGTGTCTTCTGCCATCATTTCAATTGTGTAAGGAGGGGGAGGGGCGTCAGACTCACCTGCGCCGCGATTATCTAAGATGAGTGTTTGGTAACTGGAGGAAAGGCGCTCTGAATAGTTACGCCACGTTTCACGATTGGTTGAAAAGCCTGAAAGGAAAACGATTGGTTCGCCTTCACCTTGGACTTCATAGTACATGTTGATGTTGTTTACTTTTGCAAAAGCCATGTTGTGATCAGGTTTAATACTTCATGTTTTCGTTCTATATGCCCCATATGCCCAACTTGGGAAAGAATTTCAAGTGTGGCGTTTTGCAAAAGCTCCTTGAGCTTTTGAGCAGTGTAAAGGGGAGTGTAAAGATCTTCTTCTCCCGCAATTAAAAGTGTAGGATGAGCAATTTCATGCAACTTGTCTGTTTGGTCAAAAGAGAAGAGTGCTTCAAGTTGTTTATCGTATCCTTCGTTTGATTGCGGGTAGGGAGTGTTTTCAAGCTCTTCAATTGTTTGTTTAACACGGACTGGATCTTTTAAAAATGAACTGGAATAGATCCACGGAAGAACTTTTTCAATGAGTAGTCGGGGACTTAGCCCGTAATCGCGTAAATGGGCGCTATTAAGCGATTGTAAGTAGGCGCTCGTAGGAAAGCGAGTAAAAGGGGAAATCATCACAGCTTTGCCTAAGCGGTCGGGGTAACGAAGGGCAATTGATTGAATGATGATTGATCCCATGGAAAAACCAATCATGTCTGCCTGTTTAAATGAGAGTGTATCGAGAAGGGCGATGACGTCGTCAGCGATGTGATCAATGGTAAAAGAAGTTGCCGGAGTTTCAGAACGTCCAGCTCCTCGCGGGTCAAATTGGAGAACTTGGAATTGATGTTGAAAACAGGCAGCAAAGCTATCCCACATTCCAAGGTGGTTTGTGAAACCATTAATGAGAACGAGGGGTGCTCCTTGCCCTTTCACCTCGTAATAAATGTTGCAGTTTTCGTTGTTAAGCGTTGGCATTTTTTTTTTAGCTAAGTTTTTCTGACTACTATAGAGAGAAAATCCCTTCTTTTCAAGTTTCGATAAAAAAATGCGTAGACAAAAAGATGAGGGCATGTTACACGAATAGGTAAGTGAAGAGAAAAAACGGTTTTCGTTTCTTCACAAACAAACTTCCCCCTTCTTTTTCCAGACTGAAATGTCTGGTCCCCGGCCGTTGTGTGAAGACATAACGGCCTTTTTATTTGGCAACTTTAAGCCCCTTTTTACCTCAAAGAAATAAACTACCGTAACAATAAATCCCTCTCTGCGATCTCCGTCTACTCTGTGGTAAAAAATAAGCAAAAGCTTCGAGTAAAAGGTGAGAGTTGTGATTCTGTTTTGCCACAGAGATCACAGAGAAGGCGTTTAAACCAGCTTTAAGGTGGATTATTTTGATTTAACAAGGCGTTGCGCTACACTGCGTAATGTTTCTAAAAAAAACCTTCAGCTTGTCTAAAAACGATTTTCGTTTAGGCGAGTTGTCGGGGTTTTCTGTGCTTTGAAACTCTTCAAGCAGTTTTTTTTGCTTGCTTGTGAGGTTGATAGGTGTTTCTACCTGAATATGGATAAGAAGGTCTCCTTTTCCGCGTCCATGGACATTGGAAAGGCCTTCATTTTTTACGCGCAAAACTTTTCCGCTCTGTGTTCCTTCTGGAATGGTCAAGCGCACAGGCTTTTTGGAAAGAATGCGAGGGATTTCTTTTTTGCATCCTAGGGTCGCTTCAGTAATGGTGACAGGAAGCGAGAGGAGAAGGTCATCTCCATCACGTGTGAAAAGATCGTGGGGTTTTACGCGGATGTAAACGTAGAGGTCTCCAGGAGGGCCGCCAGCTTCACCAGCGTCGCCATGACCTGTCATTTTGAGGCGCATGCCGTCGTCGATCCCCGCTGGGATGGGCACTTTAATTCGATCTTTCTTTTTCACTTTTCCAATGCCTTGGCAATCGCTGCAAGGAACGGAAATCATTTTTCCCGAGCCATGGCAGTGAGGGCAGGTACTAGACATGCTAAAAAAGCCACGTGTTTGATGCATGTAACCGCTTCCATGGCAGCTAGAGCAAGTCTTAATATCTTGCGGGGTGCGTGCACCTGAGCCATTACACTGGCCACATTGGACGTGCTTTGTGACGGCAATCTCTTTTTCGATGCCACTTGCAGCTTCTTCAAAAGAGACGGTAAGCTGAGCTTTTTTGCTGACGCCTTGGCGTGCCATTTCAGGGCCACCGCCAAATTCTTGACCAAAAAACGAATCAAAGACCGAGTCTCCGCCGCCGCCTCCACCAAAAGCGCCCATAAACGTGCGCAAAGCTTCTTCCATCGAAGCAAAACCAGCGCTGCCTCCACCCATACCAGCAGCGCCGCTTAAGGCGTCTGATCCATACTGATCATACATCCGCCGCTTGTTGTCATCACTGAGAACTTCATAGGCTTCAGAAACTTCTTTGAATTTCTTTTCTGCAGAGGAGTCTCCAGGATTTTTGTCTGGGTGGTATTTCACCGCGAGTTTGCGGTAAGCTTTTTTGATTTCGTCAGCAGTGGCTTCACGAGGGACGCCAAGAACTTGGTAATAATCCGTCATATTTTAGTGTTGTTGACCTGTTATATTCATGGTTATCGTAGCAAATGGAGTAGTTTCGATCAAATTTTTTAGCAGTTAAGGATTTTAACTGCTAAAAAATTGAGTTTTTAACGGCCTTTTTTCAGGCGGTATTTGAGAGCCGCCTTAGATTTGGCACGTTTTTTTACAGAAGGTTTGTCGTAGAAACGGTGAGCTTTCGCTGCTTTCATGATTCCTTCTTTATCAAGTTTTTTCTTGAGTACTCGAAGGGCTTTATCAATCGACTCACCTGTACGAACCTTAACGTTTGGCATATAAGATCACATCCTAAAAGTTTTTTGCCATTTACAAATCTTGTACGTTCAAAGATTTGACGTCATCCTATTTTAAAGGATAGAAGGCATATTATTCAATCTATTATTCATATACTCAAGAAAATTCAACAATTTGAGTTTTCTTGAGTATACACAAGGTAAGAAACCTTGACCTCATCATGGGAAGAGGTCTTACCATTAGCGAAGACTTGCTTTAAGTGATTTAGAAGAAAAGGGAAGTTGAGGTTGGCCTTTTTGGTCTCAATGTTTAGCAAATCTGGATGAGGGGAGTAGAGTGGGACACCAGCTGGGGTTTCAATCGAGTCCTTCTTTTGCAATTGGACATTTTCTCCATCATATAGATAGTACCCATGAGATTTTGCATCGACGAGAAGAACAAAAGGAGTCTCTTCGGCTGGTGTATAAGCTAAAAAGCTACAAAAGGGGATGAGGGGGAGTTTGTTGGCAAAGCTTAAGGTCTTTGCTGTGAGTACTCCAATCCGCGTTCCAGTAAAGGACCCAGGGCCATTGCCGACGGCTATGAAATCTAAGTCGCTTAGCTTGAGCTGGGCATTTTCAAGTAAACGGTCGATGGCAGGTAAAAGATGATCACGTTGCTCGCGCATGGGAAGAGAACTTTGCGTCAGCTCGTTTCCGTTAAAAAGGAGGACGAAATTTTTATCGCCACTTGTTTCAATCACTAGAAATTTCATATTGAACAAGATAGCATAAGAGGGAATAAATCTCAGTTGTAATTATTTTCTGACCATCATAATAAAAAGTTAGATAGAGGTTTGCCTATTATAGATCATGTTGCTACACTAATAGGCTTTTGACGGTAACCTCTTAAAACATTTAAACTGAAGGGGTCTTCCTTTGGCTACACATGATGATGACTTTCCAGAAGACGATTTTTTGTTAGACGATCAGCCGACTGATCCATCAATTAATTTATCTGATTCGCTCCTCGACTCAGATTTAGAAAAACTCGTTGGAGATAAAAAGAAAGCAGAAGCTGCACCAGAGCTTCCTGAAGAGCTCTTTATTCTCCCATTGACCCGCCGCCCTTTTTTCCCGGGGATGGCTGCGCCACTTGTCATTGAACCAGGGCCTTTTTATGAGGTGCTGAAGATTGTTGCTAAATCGTCACATAAAATGCTTGGGTTGTTTCTGACCAAAGAGGAAGACGCTAATATTTACGACCTCTCCTATGAGGACCTCAACCAAGTTGGGGTCATGGCAAACATTTTGCGGATTGTTCCCTTAGAGCAAGGGGGAGCGCAAGTTGTTCTGAACATGGAGCAGAGGATCAAACTCGACAAGCCGGTTGGGAAATCGAAGTATTTGCGAGCAAAAGTTTCTTATCATCAAGATGAAATCACTCAGCAGCAATCGAAGATCATTAAAGCTTACTCAATTAGCATCATCACCACAATCAAAGAGCTGTTGAAACTCAACCCTCTTTTTAAAGAGGAATTGCAAATCTTTTTAGGGCATTCGGACTTCACCGAGCCTGGAAAACTTGCCGATTTTGCCGTGGCTCTGACAACTGCTGGACGGCAAGAGCTGCAAGAGATTTTGGAAGCCTTTGATGTCCAAAGCCGTATCGATAAGACGCTTGTCCTCCTGAAAAAAGAACTCGATCTCAGTAAACTCCAAAGCAGTATCAATCAGAAGATCGAAGCGACCATTTCGAAGACGCAGCGAGAGTTTTTCCTGCGTGAGCAACTGAAGACGATCAAGAAAGAGCTTGGGTTAGAAAAAGATGATAAGACTTCTGACACCGAAAAGTTTAAAGAGCGCCTTAAAGATAAAGTTGTTCCTGAAGATGTTCAAAAGATTATCGATGAAGAGCTAGAAAAGCTCAATGTTCTCGAGGTCCAATCGGCAGAGTACTCTGTTTCAAGGAACTACCTCGACTGGCTCACTGTTGTGCCATGGGGAGCGTTTAGTGATGAGAATCACGATCTCGATAAAGCTGAAACAGTTTTAGATGAAGACCATTATGGCTTGAAAGACATCAAAGAGCGCATCTTAGAGTTCATTGGTGTGGGAAAGCTGACAAAGGGACTAAAAGGAAGCATCATCTGTTTCGTGGGTCCTCCTGGAGTGGGGAAAACGAGTATCGGAAAAAGTATTGCTCGCGCTTTAAACCGTAAATTTTTCCGGTTTTCAGTGGGGGGAATGCGAGATGAGGCAGAGATCAAAGGGCACCGTCGTACCTATGTTGGGGCGATGCCTGGAAAAATGATCCAAGCTCTCAAGTTTGCTCAAACGATGAACCCTGTCATCATGATTGACGAAGTCGATAAGATGGGGAGTAGTTATCAAGGGGATCCTGCTTCAGCGCTTCTTGAGGTTCTTGATCCTGAGCAGAACAAAGACTTTCTCGATCACTACCTTGACGTCCACTGTGACTTGTCGAACGTCCTCTTCATCGTGACAGCCAACGTTCTCGATACCATTCCTGGCCCCTTGCGTGACCGTATGGATATCTTGCGCCTGTCAGGCTACATCAAAGAAGAAAAGGTTCAAATCGCGAAGAAGTACCTCATTCCGAAAAACCGTAAGTCACACGGACTCAAAGCAAGTCAAATCAAATTCAATGCGGCTGCCATTCAACAAATTATCGAAGGATATGCCCGGGAATCTGGGGTGCGGAATCTCGAGAATAATTTGAAAAAGATCATCCGAAAAGTTGCCGTTGAAATTGTGAAGGGTGAGCAGAAAAAAGGCCGGAAAAAAGTTAAAAGCGTCTCGATTACTGAAAAAAATCTCGAAAAGTATCTTGGAAAACCGATTTTTACTTCGGATCGCTTCTTCGAAAAGACTCCGATTGGAGTCTGCACAGGCTTAGCATGGACAGCCATGGGCGGTGCTACTCTGTACATTGAAGCTGTTGAAAATCCCGCCGATAAAGCTCAAATGAAGTTGACAGGGCAAGCCGGTGACGTGATGAAAGAGTCGGCTCAAATTGCCTGGAGCTATGCTGCCAGCGAAGCCAAGCGTTATTCTCCTAAAACATCTTTCTTTGAAGGAAAAGAGGTGCATGTCCACATTCCTGAGGGAGCGACCCCAAAAGACGGGCCTTCAGCAGGGATCACGATGGTGACAGCGCTCTTGTCACTTCTGATGAAAACTCCTGTGGCTAAGGACTTAGGAATGACTGGAGAGCTGACCCTAACAGGGAAGGTTCTGCCTATTGGAGGGCTAAAAGAAAAGCTCATTGCCGCCAAGCGCTCCAAGCTCAAAACCCTGATCTTCCCTAAGGAAAACCGGCGTGATTACGATGAATTGCCCACATACCTGAAAAAAGGGTTGAAAGTCCACTTTGTCGACACGTATGATGAGGTATATCGTCTAGCGTTCCCTAGGAGAAAATGATGAATTCAAAGCAGGTCCCCCCCGAAAAGCTCACTGAAACAGTCGCAGCCATTCGGAAAAGCGGTCGCACCATCGCGACTCTCAATGGGTCGTTTGACTTGCTGCACGCCGGACATTTGAAAATCATTCATGAGGCCAAAAAGCAAGCTGATTGCCTGATCATGGCCCTTAATACTGATCGTTCCATTCAGGATTACAAAAGTCCTGATCGCCCGTTGATTGCTCTAGAGCACCGTCTTGAAATGGTCGCGGCACTTGAGGCTGTCGATTATGTCACTTGGTTTGATGAAACCGATCCTTGCAAACTCCTCAGTGTGATCCAGCCTGATGTTCACATCAACGGGTCTGAGTATGGAAAAGACTGCATCGAAGCCGATACTGTTCGTAAATATGGTGGCAAAATCCATATTGTCTCTCTTGTTCCAGGTCTTTCAACCTCGCAGATCATCAAAAAAATTCAATCCCTTTCCTAAAGGAGGTGTTTCATGCGTCTTTTAGGTCGGATTAAAGGTGAAAAAGAGGCGTTCACTTTTCATGCCTTTTTACAAAAAGAAGGGATAGGAAGTTCATTTGAACCCGCTGAAGCAGAAGACACCTTCAATATCTGGATCGAACATGAAGATGAAGTTGATCAGGCGCGGCATTGGCTCGATGAGTTCAAAAAAGATCCGGAAGATCCTCGTTTTGATGTAGAAGTGCACCCCATCGATCGCGAAGGCATCGCAAAAGATCCCGAGATCAAACCAGCGCCTATGGCCGTTCGTCGTTTTCAGCGGCCTCGCCCCGCTCGCGCTCCCATGACACGACTGATTATTCTCCTCTGTGTTCTTCTTTACTTTTGGAACGGATATCAACTCGCAGGCCTCGCCAAAGAAAAATCAGGAGCTCGCTTTTTTAACCTCACTCCTCTTTTCATCAATCTCTGTTACGATGTCCCAGCAACATTTCCCATGCTCGTGAAATATTTTGCAGAGCATCCGCTCGAAAATCCTAAGGGCCTTGAGAACTTAGAAAAAACCGATCCTGAATACAAAAAGATTGAAGACACTCCAACATGGGCAGGATTTTACAACATCATTTTAGAGTGGCCTAAAGCAAGCAAAGACCTCGGTGCTCCCATGTTCATCAAATTGCGTCAAGGTGAGGTATGGCGTCTCGTCACTCCCTGTCTCTTGCACGGCGGGTTTTTACACATCTTATTCAACATGCTGTGGCTTTGGCTCCTTGGGCGACAAATTGAAGAGCGGATAAAACTTTGGCAGTATCTCTTGATCACCCTCATCATTGGCATCATTTCGAATACAGCTCAATATCTCATGAGTGGACCACTTTTCATTGGTTATTCCGGAATCATCACCGGTCTGGCTGGATTCATTTGGATGAGGCAGCGTCTGGCTCCCTGGGAAGGCTATCCTCTCAATCGAGGAACTTTAATCTTCCTGATGGTCTTCATTTTTGGTATGCTTGCTTTGCAAGTGATTTCATTTATCTTAATGCGAACAGGAGCCGTCGAGTTTCCCATGAATATTGCCAATACAGCCCACATTACTGGAGCGATTGTCGGAGCGCTGCTTGGTCGCATTCCCTTTCTTGCTCGAGGTAAACTATGAGCGTTCGCGACCTCACCATTTTAGGTTGTTCTTCACAGCAGCCTACCCGTTTGCGCAACCATGGCGCTTATCTTCTCCGCTGGAATCAACAAGGGTTTTTATTCGATCCAGGTGAAGGGACCCAACGGCAGTTCATCTTTGCCGATATCTCCCCCACTTGCGTCAATCGAATCTTTGTGAGCCACTTTCATGGAGATCACTGCTTAGGGTTAGGCTCGATGCTCATGCGCTTAAACCTCGATAAAGTTGAGCACCCGATTCATTGTTACTATCCCGCAAGTGGAAAAGTCTACTTTGACCGTCTTCGTTATGGCACCATCTACCACGATCATATCCGCGTCATCGAACACCCGATCAAGGAAGATGGAATCGTGCATGAAGATGAAGATTTTACCATTGAAGCCGCCTTCTTGGATCATGGAGTCGATAACGTCGGCTACCGCATTAAAGAAGCGGATTCAATCAAGTTTGAAAAAGAGAAGCTGAAACAGCTGGGGATCCGTGGCCCCATTGTGAAAGAGCTTGAAGCAAAAGGGGAAGTGACAATTGATGGAAAGACCGTTCGGCTCGAAGATGTCAGTTGGGTGAGGCAAGGGGATGTCTTTACAACTGTCATTGATACCAAACCCTGCGCAAATGCTGTGAAGCTGGCCCAAGGAGCCAAACTCTTTCTCTGTGAAAGTACGTACTTAGAAGAACACCGAGATTTAGCGTTTAGCCACGAGCACATGACAGCTAAGCAAGCAGCAGAAATTGCCAAAGAAGCAGGAGCCAAGCAACTCATTTTGACCCATTTTTCAGCGCGCTACCGCGACTTAGCTCCTTTTGTCGAAGAAGCGAAAACAATTTTCCCAAACGTCGATGTCGCCGACGACTTCAAACGCTTCCTATTCCCTAAATAACGTTCTATCGTTTTTGAGCAAGGTTATGTTCAAAATTAATAGGGGCAAGCCCAAGATTCTGTCTGCCCTTATTTTGACAATCGTAGTCATCTTGAAGACTTGAAAATTGCTTACCAAAGCTTGGGTTGGCTTAAGCGCTGTCCGGATCTATAACACCAACACTGTATGCTCTTGACATTCCAATCGGAAGTGGAACATTTGTCGAGTCGTCATGAGTTATTGGCGTCTCGGGTTCTTTGCCTTTCAAAGGAGAGGGGTCAGGAGATTGGATTGGTATTTCGCTTATTAGAAGGGAAAGTCTTTCATTCAACCCTGCAATGACAGGGGCGATTGATTTCAAGAACTCAAGAGATTTGGGATTCCATTGAGGCTTATTTTGCTTAAGTAAATGCTCTACGAACTGATAGATTACCTTGTCATGGACTTCGAGATTATCAAATTGCTGGACCGAAGAAAACCTCTCGTGCGTCTGAGCTGGGGCTGGTGAGGTTGAGCCAAAAATGATCAGAGAGGATAATCTATTACTGAGCCCAACAATGTCTTGAGCGATTGATCCATAGAACTCAAGAGAATTGGAATTCCATTTAGGCTTATTTTGCTCAAGTAAATGTAGGACGAGCTGATAGATCACCTCTTCACGAGTTGTAACATCAGCAGCGAATCCATCAAATTTTCTGTCTAAACGAGACATCTCGCGCGTTTGAGTTGAGGCAGGTAAACTAGAGCCGCCAATACTTGAAGAAGACATGTTTTTCCCTCCACGTCTTGTAGTTTTTTTGACTCCAAGATAAAGAAAATATTCAAAGAAGAGTTCTTCTTTTTAACAAGATCTTTGTTGGATAAATTAAACAAGATTTTAATTCTCTTCTTAATTTAATGAAAGATTTTTTCTTTAAAAAATCTTTACCTTTATAGAAGGTGATCTATCTAGATCACTTCTTTCAAAGCAGAGTTTAAATCATCGGACAACAGCTCAAGCTCCCGAATGAAACTTTGGGTTGATTCGGGATAAGACACATACTCATGTAGAATAGCCGATAAATCAGAGTCTCTCACTTGTTGCTCAGAAAAGGTTTCCAACGCGTTCAAGATTGTGAGAGGCTTTTTTGTTTTGTTAGAGAGAGGCTGTAAAAAGATATTTTTAACCAGCTCTCCGACTTCTTTGACATCTTCTTCTGGGCAATCAATCACTTGGACCGAAGAGTCATAAAGTTTGTGAATGGTGTCAGCCATATTGAGAACAAATTCTTCTTGGCTGGATAAAGATCCATTTTCCGACAGCGAATAAACAGAGTCAGTAAACTTATCAAGTTCTTGTTTGAAATTCAGACAAATTGTCTTAGTTTCTTTCTTCATACCTAAAATCCTTGGTCAATCCGCTTCAATTTTTATCCATTCTTCTTTTGAAATCAATACGTGAAGGGGAATTTTTTTCCTATCCTTCCTTTTAATCTATAAGTTTCTTATACTTACTTATGCTTTTTACTGGAGGAGGAAAAAAGGAGTCTTTTCTTACGATTCGAATTTTTTATTTATCATAACTTTCCTTTGTATGCCTCAATTGTGGGTGAGTTTGTCTCTCAAGTGCAGCTCTGCCTGTGGTATTTCGCAATCCAAAAAGAAAACTGGAGGGTTTGCGAAGACTCGCCCACATTGAGGGTTTTGTTGGGAACTGTTGCCTGCGGTTTTTCGCAGGCAACTTTGTTTTGTGATCAAACTCCGAGGAGTCAAAGGAATTGAAAGGGCAAAAACTAGGAGGAAAAATGCCTTCAGTTTAAAATGATATGTCAAGTCTGATGCACTCAACATAACACGCCCCTTATACGTGCTGTTAAGATCTACTACGAAGATCAATCAGATCCCAAGAAGAAAAATGACGCTAAAATGTTTATAAAATTTTTGATGGGTCATGGAGCCGATCCAGACTACAAAAATAATAGAGGAGACTCAGCTATGCAGCTCGCAAAATGTAAGAAAATAGAAGATTTGTTGAACCCGGGTGTAGAAATCAAAGGATCAACGGATTAAAGCGATTGAAAACAAGGGGAAAATAAGGTTTGCTTCTGCATCTAGGTTGCGAATAAGCATCTTGAGACTTTAAGATGTTTATTTTTTACTTTGGAGTTTTCAATGAGACGCTTATTACTGACCTTAGGTTTATCACTGGCTGCTTTTTTTCCTTGCAGTCTGCGAGCAGATGAATCAGTTTATTCGCAGTTAGATTCAGAAATAATCTCTAGACAAGATGAAATTTTGTCGTTTTGGTTTGGTCAACTTGAAAATTCTTATGAATGGGATGCCGAAAAAGCAAAACGCTGGTTCAATGGA
Organism: Simkania sp.; assembly: GCF_965215465.1. GTDB lineage: Bacteria > Chlamydiota > Chlamydiia > Chlamydiales > Simkaniaceae > Simkania. The sequence goes on from NZ_OZ244056.1 coordinate 462,924, forward strand.
AATGAAGCGTTTGATCAAACGATTGACGAGGCGTTTGGAAATGATCTTCTTTTAGCGTCTTCTGGAGTCTATGAAGAGTTGGAAAAATCTCCTAAGGGGATGCTCGCATTAATCATCTTATTCGATCAATTCCCAAGGAATATCTTTCGTGGAACCCCTCAGGCTTTTCAGTTCCATCGCCTTGCAGAAGAGTTGACACTTAAAGGGATTGAAGCAGGATTTGATCGAGAGCTTTTTCCTATAGAGCGCCAGTTTTTTTACCTCCCTCTCATGCATTCGGAGAACCGAGATTACCAAGAGCTTTCACTGCAAATTTTTCAGCAGCTGACAGAAGAGGCGGATGAACGTAATCGAGACTACTTTTTGCATGTTGAAAGCTACGCAAAGCATCATTATGAAATCGTGCAGAAATTTGGAAGATTTCCTCATCGAAACGCTATTTTGGATAGAACAGACACACTAGAAGAAGTTGAGTATTTGAAATTGTCGGCATCTTCTTATGGACAAAGCTCCACTTCAACTCAATAGAGCTTGGTAGCTCTTATGTTGCGAATAAACATCTTGAGACCTTAAGATGTTTATTTTTTTTTATAACTTAGGAGGTTTCAATGAAACGCTTATTACTGACTCTAGCTGTGTCACTCACTGCTTTACTTCCTTTTTCTTTGAGGGCAGAAGAGGCTGAGTCTACATGTGTTTATGGTTCTTTTGAGGTTTCTGATTTTTCAGCGGCTCTAGGAAATGAAGTCTTTGCTGACTACATGTATGAGTTTTTCAATCGGTTTGCAGACTTGTTAGCAGGTATGGATGCAAGAGCGTCGCAACTTATTACCCTTTTCCCAGGAGAACCCATTAGTTTGAGTTGGGAAAAAGATATGGAATGTCTTCGCGACATGCTTGAAGATCGGGATACAAAGATTAAGGTGCTCTCTTTTGTTGGAGCGGGAATTTATCCTGATAGCAATTATGACGATGAGTCAACCCGTGAAGATTTTCACTCTCTACAGAACCTCATTTTTACAGGGCTAGTTAAGGACCTAATGATTATCGATGCCTATGAAGAGGAAAGAATCAGCGAAGAGACGTATGAAAAAGGCTTAGCAGCCGTTGAAGCAGAAATCATGGAAAAGACGAAAGCTCTTTGCTTGGAGTCTAAAGATCATTTTTTCACTGATGAGCTTCCTGAATTTTTAGGTGATGCTGCGTCAAGACTAGAAGCGCTTAGCCGCTTTCTTCCTGTCGATGATGAAGATGAATATGATGGAGAATCGAAAGCTGAAATGGCGTTTGAAGAACTGGAAGATGCGTTGATGGATCAACTCGATGAGCTGGTGCATGAAATGTTTTCTATTAAGGCTATTGAGGAGCTTTGCCACCAGATGATGAATGGTGTGGAAGAGCCCATTGCTTGCGAATCTCAGCTGCCAGAATCGCAAACGCACGCTAACATTGAGGGAGTTTTTGCTTCCAAGAAGGGGGATCTGAAGTATGATATCGGCCTGTTTGACCGTTTCGGGATTCAGGCCGTATTCTTCGTTTCCCACAAGAAGGGAAAACGTCTCGGGGAATTCAAAGTCAAAGTAAGAAGGGGCATTTTCAACTGTTTCAAGAGCGATGAGTGGGCGGGGAAGGTCTTGCAAGGTCGAGTTTGCTTTGTGAGGTACGAAGGATGCAACACCCATTGCAGCATCAGCCACCTTTTTATTTTCAATTCCAGGTGTGGTCGGAGAGAAATGAACGGTGCCAAGGCGAAAAGCTTCGACAGTGCGCAGGATGCTGCCAACGTTGTGGCCAGAACGGAGATTTTCAAGGTAAATGGCTAGGGGGAGGTAATCGATATCTGAGAGGGTGTCAAAGCGGCGAATGAGGAAGTTATGTTCTTTCAGTGAAACAGATGCTTCTTTGAGATGGAAGTGGTAACGGTCGGCGATTGAGGAAAAAGAAATATCGAGAGGAGTGAGCTTGAGGCAAGACTCAAGTTCTCTGTATTGGGTAAGGTAGGTGGGATCGCCTTTTTCATGGTAGGAACGGAGAAGTTGTGCAGCTTTTTTATGCTGTTGTCGATGAGGGAGAGAAAGAAACTTCCGTTGACTAAACACGGGCTGCTAAGTACTCATCAAGTGAGCCTTCAAAGACAACAATACCGCTCTTTTCGATGGCAATGATTTTGTTAGCCACTTCATTAATGAGGTCGCGGTCATGAGAAGCCATGACGACTGTGCCTTTGAATTCATCGAGTCCCCATCCAAGAGCTGACACCGATTCGAGGTCAAGGTGGTTGTTGGGCTCGTCGAGAATCAAAGTGTTGTAATCGTTCAGCATGAGGGCCGAGAAAATGAGGCGCGCAGTTTCTCCTCCGGAGAGTTTAGAAATTTCTTTGAAGGCGTCATCACCACCAAAGAGCATTTTTCCCAGGGCGCCGCGAATGTCTTGATCGTAGGCTTTGGCCTTGTGCTTTTTCAGCCAATCGAACGATGAGATTTTTTCTGATTTGTCAATTGCTTCCGAGTGGTTTTGAGGGAAATAGCCAAGTTCAGCTTGGTGGCCTCGTTCAACTTTTCCTGCATCGGGGTCAAGAACTCCTGCCAACATTTTCAGCAGAGTTGTTTTTCCCATCCCGTTATTTCCGATGACAGCAACTTTGTCGCCGCGCATGATTTCGATAGAAAAGTCGTTGATGACTTCATTGTCATCGTAGGCTTTGCAAATGCCTTCGACTTTTAAGGCGATTTTTCCAGAAGGTTTTTCAGGTGGAGTGAAGCGGATGTAGGGGCGTTGAATGTTTGACTTTTTCAGTTCTTGCGGTTGAAGTCGGTTGATTTCTTTGACGCGTGAACGGACTTGAGAGGCGCGGGTTCCTGCTCCGAATTTAGAGACGAACTCTTTGAGTTGAGAGATCTTTTTTTCTTTTGATTTATTTTCTTGTTCAGCGCGATCACGGACCGATGTTTTGGCAACCAGCATGTCGTCGTAGTTACCAGGATAGGTGATGATCGTGTCGTAGTCGATGTCGGCGATGTCTGTTGTCACAGCATTGAGGAAGTGGCGGTCGTGACTGACAACGATCAGCGTTCCATTGTAGTTTAAGAGGAAGCTTTCAAGCCATCCGATCGACTCAAGGTCCATGTGGTTAGTCGGCTCGTCGAGGAGGAGGGCTTCGGGTTCTCCAAAGAGGGCTTGGCATAGAAGGACGCGGAACTGGAGATCGGTCGGAATTTCGTGCATCATTTTTTCATGCATTTCTACAGGAATACCCATTCCAGAAAGAAGCATTTCAGCATTCGAGTCGGCGCTGTAACCATCTTCGTCGGCAACGATTTCTTCGAGTTCTCCAAGGCGCATGCCGATTTCGTCGGTCATTTCTTTTTCGTAGAGCATGTCCCGCTCGACCATGGCATTCCAGAGACGTTCGTTTCCAATGATGACAACATCTAAGACCTTGTTGTCTTTGAATTCTTCGATATTTTGGCGTAAGAAGCCTACTTTTTTCGGAAGAGAAACGTTTCCAGAAGTGGGTTCTTCGACCTTCATCATGATTTTGAGAAGAGTCGATTTTCCCGCCCCATTGGGGCCGGTTAGACCATAACGGTGGCCAGGGTTGAAGGCTGCGCAAACATCGTCAAATAAGACGCGTGTGCCGATCTTTTTTGAAATTTTATCGAGTACAATCATAATATCTTATAATAGAGAACTAAGGAGTAAAAATCAATGACGCTTTCTCAAGAGATTGATCGGTTTCTGAGGCATCTGCAAGTTGTGAAAAATGCCTCTCAGCATACGCTGCGTAATTACCGGTTAGACCTCAAGGCATTTCAAAGTTTTCTTGAAAAAGAGACAGATGTAACGAAAGTCGAAAAGCGAGAAATTCGGGGCTATCTGACTCATCTCAATTACAAGGGAGTGTCAAAGCGGACGGCTTTTCGTCACTTGTCTGCGCTCCGTTCTTTTTTTAAATACTTGCTGCGTGAAAAAGTCATCGAGCATAATCCTCTTGAGGAGATTTCAAGTCCTAAACTAGACAAACCTGTTCCGAAAGCCTTGTCATTTGAAGAGGTTAAGCGGCTCTTTGCTCAGCCAGATATTGCAACATATTTAGGGTTTCGGGACCGGTGCATGATGGAGCTTTTTTATAGCTCGGGCTTGCGGATCAGTGAACTGGCTTTTTTAAACCGGATGGATGTCGATTTGAAAAACCGCTCAATGCGGATCATGGGGAAGGGAAAAAAGGAACGGGTGATTCCGATGACAAAAAACGCTGCAAAGTGGATCCGAGAATACTTAAGCCACCCCAAGCGGTTTGAGGAAGGGAAACCTCATGCGGAAAAAGATCATGAAGCCATCTTTTTGAATAAATGGGGGAGGCGCCTGACAACCCGTTCGATTGATCGGATGTTTAAGCGGTACCTTCTTATGAGCGGGCTTGCGGCAACAGTGACACCTCATACCATTCGTCACACGATAGCCACGCATTGGCTTGAGCGGGGTATGGATCTCAAGACAATTCAAGTGCTCTTGGGGCATAGCTCACTTGCCACAACGACAATCTATACACGGGTTTCAAGTCGGCTGAAGCGGGAAGTGTATGAAAAAGCGCATCCTTCTTCGAAAAGAAAGCTGTCGGAAAAGGGGTAAGCCGGATTCTGTGCGAGGCAATCATTCATCTAGGGACTTTGTCACCAAAATCCTCAAGCGACTCTAAGAGTTCCTGAGCGAAAAACTGAAACGAACTCTTTCTTGCTTCAGGTGGGGTTTGTAGCGTCTTTGTGTTTCCACAAAGAGGTCGAGCCACAAGCTCGACATTTTCATCCTGTCTAATCCTTACCTAGGTAGAATTAGCGGTCTGTTTTCTGTTACACTTTCCGTAGCCTTACGGCCCCCAGTCTTTCACTGGCACCTTTTTCTGCGAAGTCCAGACTTTCCTCTCCCAATAAATGGCAGCGATTGCGTCCTTTTCCGAAACAGACTGATTTAGACCATTTATTTTTGCTAAATGGACTTAAGTTTTAACTGTGCGGCGACGGCGACGACGTGTGGCAACTGTGGTGCCTTCAATCGATTCGCTTTCTTGCCAGTAGTGAATGCGAGAGCAATGCTCGCAAAATACGAGAGCTTCACCCTTACGCACGAGGTTTTCATGCTGAAGAGTGAGTGCGATGTGGCAGCCACTGCAAGTGCGGTTTTCTATTGGAACGATCACACGGTCTTTTTTGTTGCGAAGAAGCCGCTCGTAGATTTTTAGCACTTCTGGATCGGCATTCTTAGCAGCTTCTTGCCGCTGCTCTTTAAGTTGTTGTCCTTCTTCGTTGATCTTATCAATGCCAAGCTTGATTTCGTTTTCGAGTTCTTGACTGTTAACTGCAGAAGCCTCAAGACTGCTCTTGATTTTGTCGTAGATTTCTTCTTCAGCGACTTTTTTATCGAGAATGTTGGAAGTTTGGGTTTCCAAAGCGCCTTTTTCTCGCTCAACAGCTGTCATTTCTTGTGTTAGAGCATTGAATTCTTCAACTTTCTTGATGGAAGATTGTTGTGTTTCAAGCTTTTTATACTTTTCTGAGAGTTCTTGAATCTTCTCTTCTAAAGCATTGATCTGCTTATCGAGATCGGCAATTTCTTCTTGCTTCAGTTTGAGTTGCTCTTCGAGTTCAACTCGCAGATCTTCAATCTGTTTAAGCTCTCCTTGGCGTTGCTTTTTAACGCGCATGAGCCGGATCATTTTAATATCTAATTCTTGGATATCGAGTAAAAGCTTCAATGCTTGATGCATGTCAAGATCTTCCTATAATTCTTCAAGTGTGCCCCATACACTACAGGTTTTCTTGAAATTTCTCAAGCCCTAAAATTGAAAAGCTATCTTGGGAATCTAGGCGGTTGTATTCTAATGGTGTCAACTTAAGGAATTTAATGAAAAAATTATAAATAATGGGGTATGAGGCGCCGACTTACAATTTGATTTGCATCACTTGGAAGCGCGGCTTGTCTTTTTTATAGGTGATCACAAACGCCTGATTTGAAGTTGCTTCTGATGAAAAAGTTTTTTGAAAGTTAGAATTATGTCGCATTCTTGGTTCTAAATTGATCAGAAGCGTCGGAACGTCCTGGTTTTTGGTGCAGATGATGGCCGTTTTTCCGTGGTGTTCCTCCGTTTCATAGAGAGTCTCTTTTAGTGGTCCCAGTTTATTTGGAAGGAATTGTTCGACACTTTCTGGAATATTGGTGAAGACCGAGATGGGGGCTTTTTTGTAAAATATGACATTAGCAAGAGGCGAAATCGTTTGAATGCACGAAAGAGTGGAGGGAGAACCCACATAGGAGATCGGGTGGGATGGCGTTTCACTTTTGCCGACTATGTCAGCAAAAAGAGGAGGTGTTTTTGGAGGAATGCCAAGGAAAAATCCGACAAGTCCCGCCGCCCTTTTTTGACCTTCACTTGTTAAGCTATTCGTTGAAGAGGTTTCTCCAGGAGTGATCACGATGATACGATGAGGCGTGGCTTCGACCTGGTAAGAGGCGAAGAACAGGGCGAAGAGGAGGGTCTTAAGGATTGTTGAAACCATCTGATTTCACCTGTGTAAAAGTTAAAGCGGTGGGTTCGTTTCCGTCGAAGCGGATAACCCAGACCTTATCGTATTCGTCTTCTCCTATATCAGGAAAAGAGTTTTTGAGATTTTCAAATTGCTCAACCAGAAGCTTGGGCATTTCGGTATGTTCCCAACAAATCACGACTGTTTGCCCATTGAAAGGTTGCTTCATGAGATGGGGGATGACTTGATTGGCTTCAGCGTATGAGAATTGGTTGTGTATCGCTACGTTCTTGTGCTGTGTTTCTTTAAGGCAGGCACTGGCTTCATGAAAGAGGGGAATGATCGTTTGTGTACAGCGAACGTAATTATAAGTTCCACGGGGGTCTTTGACGTAGGAACGAGGAACATAGATTCCTCCAATGGGGTGCGCTTTTTGGTCGATGATTTGATTTTGCAGTAAAAAGTTCACAAGGTATGCAGCGCGCTGTTGTCCTTGAGCATTGAGGAGGGCGTCCATGTTTCTGACAAATCCCACAGCAGGTACTTTTTCTGCGTGACGAAAGATCACGATTTGGTAAGGCTGCGCGAAAGCAGATGTGGCAAAAATGGGAAAAAGTAACACGAGTTTCTTCATATTTTCACTCTATATAAGATTTGGGATACTTTTTAAACCCCGATTTGCAGGATTTGATCCCCGACTTATTCCTAGTCTGTGGTAGAATCTTTCCCTTTCAAGAGGAATTTTTAAATTATTATGGAAGAGATTCAAGCTGCAAGTGAAGTTTGTGAAGGGGTTTATGTTTCTCCTTTAGAAGAAGAAATAAAAAAAGTGGGAGACTACACCTTAGATAGGGAATTAGGAAGAGGAGAGAAGGCCATTGTCTTCCTTGCCCGTGATTCTCACGGAAGGGAAGTTGCAATCAAAGAATACAAACCTTACTCCGCTTTCAAAGGCATCCCAGAAGAGTATCTCAAACACATGTTTGATGCTCAGGGTGTGCCAATTTGGGCTCAGAGAGAATGGGAACTAGGGCAACAATTGAAACATCCTAATATTGTAGAAATTTATGATTTTTTTACTGAAACTGAGGATGCGCAAGCTTACTCTTACCTTGTGATGGAATATGTCAAAGAGGATGCATCTGAAAAACTATCAGAAATAGCAGCGACCCAAGCAGCTTTAGGTCTTGTTGAAGGGCTGATTTATTCTTTCGAAAAAGGGTTGATTCATCGGGATCTTTATTCGAGCAACATGATTCTGGATATCTCGGGAATTTTAAAGTTGATCGATCTTGATAGTTTCGAACCCATTGAAACAAGTTGTTACCCTAATGATGAAGTGGATGAAGATGGAGAGTTGGCAGATTCTTTGGACGCGTATTTGCGTGGGCTCGGATCAAGTATTTCATCTATTCTTTGTTTTGGAAACGTTGAAATGAACTTCTCTTCGTTTATTCCTTTAGAGTGTCAACACAACCTTGGACAAAAAGATCTGCCCCTAATTTTAGACTTTCTTAATGCGATCAAGGAAGAATTAAGCTCGTTAGACTTTCACAATAGGTCGCACAATAAGGCATGACAGTATGATTCAAGTTGCTTAAAAGGTTTAGCTTTCTTTATTGGTTAGATAGTGTTGTCAAATACTATTTTGTGATAGAGGACAGAGTCATATTTGACGACACTATCTGAGACAAAGCCAAGTTACAAAAGGTATAGAAATGGGTATCGATCCGAAGCTGGTAGAGTTAAGAAAGCAACTTGATCACATTGATGAACAAATCATCAAGTTGTTTGGGGAAAGGCGCAAAGTCATTCAAAATGTGGCTCATTTCAAAAAGGAAAGTGGTGGTGAAGTATTCGATCCAAAACGAGAGGCTCAGATTTTTGAACGAGTGCGGGTGATTGCGCAAGACCAAGAACTGGATCCTTCAGCAATTGAGCAAATCTTTCGTTCCCTTATTACTTACTTTCGAGAAGAAGAAGCTCGAGATTTTGGCACCTAAGTAAGTAGAATTTTTTTGACAGGGGAAAATCATTCGACGAGATAAGAGGATTTGTGACATAATTATTGGTTTATAGGAAGAATAGTGGGCAGGTGGATGTCGTATTTAAACAAATACTTAGAAAAAACTCCGGAAAGCAAGCGCAGCAGTGCGGCAATTGCTTACCTTGCCGGACTCGATCATTTGCGAAAAGATAATCCTGAAGTTGTTCAAACGATCATTAAAGAACTGCACGATCAACGTAGTTACTTGAAGATGATTGCCTCAGAAAACTATAGCTCTCTTGCGACACAGCTGGCGATGGGAAATCTCTTAACAGATAAATACAGTGAAGGATACCCCGGCCATCGCTTTTATGCGGGTTGTGAAAATATTGACACGATCGAATCTTTAGCGATTGAAGAATTGAAGAAGGTCTACGGGTGTGATCATGCCTATGTTCAGCCTCATTCGGGTGCTGATGCAAATTTGGTGGCCTTTTGGGGAATTCTCGTGCACCGGATCCAAAATAAAGAAGTCGAGGCGTTGGGGAAAAAGTCATTAGATGAGCTTTCTTCTGAAGAGTACGAAAAAGTGCGCCAATTGATGCTCAATCAAAAAATTATGGGGCTCTCTCTTAGCTCGGGAGGGCATCTTACGCACGGGTATCGGCACAATGTATCAGCTAAGATGTTTCAAGCTGTTTCTTATGATGTCAATCGCGAAACCGAACTCATCGATTTTAAAGAACTTGAAGAACAGGTGAAGCGGGAAAAACCGACAATTTTGATTGGAGGTTACTCTGCTTATCCACGCCTCATTAATTTTGCCAAGATGCGCGAAATTGCTGACTCTGTTGGAGCTGTTTTCATGGTGGATATGGCTCACTTCTCTGGACTTGTTGCTGGAAAAGTGATGCAAGGGGATTACGACCCCGTGGCTCATGCGCATATTGTGACATCGACAACACACAAGACCCTTCGTGGCCCACGAGGGGGGATGGTCCTTTGCCAGGAAGAATATCGCGAAGTGATTGATAAGGGATGCCCGCTAGTCTTAGGAGGCCCACTCCCACATGTTATGGCGGCAAAAGCTGTGGCTTTTCGTGAAGCGCGAACCCCTGAGTACCAAAGCTATGCAGAGCAGATTGTGAAAAACTCGCAAGCGTTAGCTGAGCGTCTGCTTGATCGAGATGTAAAGCTCTTCACTGGAGGAACAGATAATCATCTTATTGTTTTCGATGTGATGACGAGCTTTGGAATCACAGGACGCCAAGCTGAAATAGCGATGCGTGAAGCACTCATGACGGTTAATAGGAATGCCATTCCTTTTGATGTCAACGGCCCTTGGTACACTTCAGGGATTCGCATTGGAACAGCCGCCTTGACGTCCCTTGGGATGAAAGAAGGTGAAATGCATCAGATTGCCGATTTAATCGCTGATCTGTTAAAAGCATCAAAAGCTCGCATTGTTGAAAAGACGGGAAAACCGAGTAAGGCGAAGGTGGATATTGATTCCACAGTCTTGAAACGGGTTCAAGAAGAAGTGACAGCGCTCTTAGGTCAGTTTGTCTTGTATCCCGAATTGACAGATTTAGCCCTCACAGAGCAAGTGTTAACTTAACCTGAAACTCAGGTCAACTAAAATAAGGATAAATATGCCGCTTACAAGAGATGATAAAACGATCAGATTAGATGACGAAGATGAGGATGAAGAAAAAAAATCCGAATCATTCAACCAGAAGTTGGAAAATCTTCTTCTAAAGAAACGACGTGTTTTTCTCTCCAGCCCTGTGACAGATCAAAGCGCGAAAGATATCATCCGTAAACTTTGGTATCTTGAGTTTCTTGATCCAGGAAAGCCTATTCTGCTGGTGATTAACTCTCCGGGAGGATCTGTCGACTCTGGTTTTGCAATTTGGGATCAGATTCAAATGATCAGCTCACCTGTCACAACGCTTGTGACGGGACTTGCGGCATCTATGGGATCAGTTCTTAGCTTAGCGGCTGCACCGAAAAAGCGTTTTGCAACGCCTTCGGCACGAATCATGATTCACCAACCTCTGATTTCAGGTGTCATTCAAGGACAAGCCACTGATTTAGAGATTCAAGCGAAGGAAATCATCAAGACGCGCACTCAAATCGTTGAGCTTTATGCGAAAGCTACAGGCAAAGATTCAAAATTGATCGAAAAGACGATTGATCGTGATACATGGATGACAGCAGAAGAAGCGATTGACTTTGGTCTTCTTGACGGAATCGTGAGTTCTTACAAGGAACTAGGCTTTGAATAGTCACTTGGATGCGCTTCTATAAATATCAGGGGACGGGAAATGACTTCATTCTGATTGAGAGTGATACAGCTCATTTCCCTCCACATCAAATCAAACAGCTTTGTGATCGTCGCTATGGTATTGGCGGAGACGGACTTATTTTTGTCCGGAGGAAAGTCGATGCTGATGCTGAAATGGAAATTTACAATGCGGATGGGATGCGCGCTGAGATGTGTGGCAATGGCCTCCGCTCTCTCATCCAGTACCTGATCGATCGTGGAAACTCGCAGGAGTCATTTACAATTGCAGCAGGTGGAAAACTCTACGAAGCTGTTGTTGAAGCAGGGGAAATTGTGGTAGAGATGGGGGTCCCGAAAATTCTCGAGGAAGGGAAAATTGAGGGGCTTTCTTTTTTTCATATTGATTCGGGAGTGCCTCATTTTGTTCACTTTTGTAATGACATTCGCCAAGCGGATTTTCCTCAAATTGCACAGGGTTTAAGACACCATTCGCATTTTTCTCCTTCAGGCGTAAATGTGAATTTTGTTAAACTCCTTCCCTCATGCCTTCTGCAAGTTCGCACATATGAACGAGGAGTAGAAGGTGAAACGCATTCTTGCGGAACAGGTGGGGCTGCTGCTTGCGTTGCAGCTTGGAAAAAATATGGCATCAAGGGGCTGGTAGAGGTGGAATTTCCTTCTCAAGAGAGACTTCGATTTGATTTATTAGCTCATGATGACCTATTAAGAGGAATGAGTATGCGGGGACACGCAGCATATGTTTTCGAGGGAGAAATTGGGTTATGAAGATTGGAATTCCAAAAGAGATAAAAAATCACGAATATCGGATTGGTGCAACACCTTCGCTTATACAGTCTCTCATTAAGGCCGGACACCAAGTGTCTGTCCAGCAAGGAGCTGGGGAAGCGATTGGATTTACTGATGAAGAGTTTAAATTAGTTGGCGCCTTAATTGTTCCGACTGCAGAAGAAGTCTACCAAGCGGAAATGATTATTAAGGTCAAAGAACCTCAACCTGCTGAGTACCCACTTCTTAAAGAAGGGCAGATTCTATTTTGTTTCTTGCATCTTGCTCCTGACCCAGAACAGACTGCAGCACTTCTCAAGCAAAAAGTAGTTGGCATTGCCTTTGAAACCGTGGTGGATCATAAAGGCCGCCTCCCATTGCTCATGCCGATGAGTGAGGTTGCGGGACGGATTGCGATCCAAGCTGGAGCCAATGCGCTTCACATGGTTCACGGGGGAAGAGGAGTCCTTCTAGGAGGTGTTCCAGGAGTTACCCCAGGAAAGGTCGTGATTATTGGTGGCGGGGTTGTAGGAACGCAGGCTGCAAAGATGGCTGTTGGGCTCAAAGCGGATGTGACGATTCTCGACAACAATGTCCAGCGATTAAGGGACCTGGATGATCTCTTTCGAGGTAAATTGAAGACTCTATATTCGACTCCCGTGACATTAGAAGAGGAAGTGGCATTAGCAGACCTTGTTGTGGGAGCGGTTCTTATCCCAGGAAAATGCGCTCCAAAGCTTGTGACGAAAGAGATGATCAAGAGAATGAAAAAAGGAGCAGTGATTGTCGACGTTGCGATTGACCAAGGTGGATGTGTTCAAACGTCTAGGCCAACGACACATTCTGATCCTATTTTTATTCAGGATGAAGTGGTTCACTATTGTGTGGCCAATATGCCAGGTGCTTGCGCGAGAACAGCTACGATTGCATTGACAAACAGCATTCTGCCGTATGCGCTGCAAATTGCTAAAAAGGGATACAAGCAAGCATTGCTTGATGATCCGTATCTTCTTCCAGGGCTCAATGTAGCATTTGGAAAAGTGACAAATGAAAATGTCGCAAATGATTTAGGGTATGAATATTATCCTCCTGAGGCAATCCTCAAGAGTCTCTAAATCCGCGTTTAGGTTTGAGTTATGACATTTCCCTTTAAGAGTGAACATGAGCAGCAAGGGGATCTCCTCATCCAATCTGGGGATGTGAAAAGCATCGTATTTTCAGAAGGAACTTACCAAGTTGAAGTCTTTGATCAGAAATTAGGTGAGACCTTTTGGCCTTTTTTACAGATCAATGATGAAGGGGAGCTCAAAGACTCATTTTGCACGTGCGAAACAGCAGAAGCTGAAAAATCCTGTTCTCATCTAGCCGCAGCATTTTTACAGGTGAGTGGCATAGAGCCCCTTCATATTCAGTTTCACTCTTCTTTTTGGAATCACCTTTGTTTCATGGCCTTCACTCGCCATGGAGCTGACACAGACGTTTTAGAAAAAAAAGGAGAGAAAGAGTTTAATTGCCTTTCACCGAAAGGAGAAATGCTTTTTTCCGTGAAAATCAAAACCCCAAAAGGTCAAGAGCTGCTCGACGAATATGTGTTCAATCGGGTGGCTGAAACAGAAGAAACTTCGCTAAAATTTTCCAATCTCTCATCGGAAGAGCTCGCTTTGTGGAAAAGAGGGACTCCCACTCAAAAATTGCAATACGAACTCTCGTTTTGGTCAGATCTTGCAAAATGGATGATGACGAAACAGCTCTTTCACGAAAAGTACTCAATCGATTTTCAAAATGCTGAAGCTGCTCTTCCTAAAAAGGTGGTTTGCCATTTTCCCGATCTAGATTTGGAGTTCTACATCGCTGAAGTGAATTGGGAAACTCTCATACCATCTCTTAAAGAGGTTAATTCGCCTCTTAAAGTGCATGAATTCCAAGATATTCACCTTCAGAAAATGACTTATCATCCCGAGACGAAAGAAATTCGAATCCATGCGGAGCCGATTGCAGAAGAGAAAATCAAAGAACGAACCCGAATTAAAATTGGAGAATGGGAATTTCAAAAAGGGGAAGGCTTTTTCCCTATCAAAATGAATCCACTTCTCAAAAAAAAGGTGATTAGTCAAAAGCAAATCGGTGAGTTCTTATCTCATAACTTCAAAATCCTCGAAAAATACCTTGTGGGAACAAAAATCTCACGAGATAAAATTAAACCCGCATATGAACTCAAGTTTGATGCTCAGAAGAGGTTGCACATTTCGTGTTATGCGTTTCAGGCGGGGGATTTGCAATCTCCAGAAGTCGCCTTTTTCAAACCGTGGGTTTACCTGAAAGAAGAAGGGTTTCATCCTCTTGATGAGATGCTGTTTGATGGATTTGAGAAGGTGATTCTGCCTGAGGAGATTGGGGACTTTATCAATGAGCACAAGTTGTGGCTCAATCAGCATGAAGGGTTTCAAATTCACTTGTCGAATGTGGAATTCCATTTGATTTATCGTTTTGAGGATTTAAAAAGGCTCCGTTTTGAAAACGAGTCGAAAGCTTTTGAAGGCTCAGATGAGATTCTTGACTTTGGAGATTGGCTTTATATCAAAGGGAAAGGGTTTTATAAAAAGTTGCGCGCACGTGGCCTTTTGAAAATCACACCTGAAACGGAAGTTCTTCATTCAGAGGTTGCTCAGTTCATTCATGAAAATCGGGAAGAACTCGAGCAGATCAAGGCCTTTTTTAATCCGCGTCAGCCTGTCGAAAGCGCGGGTTTGAGCATCTCGCTAGATTCGAGTGGGAAAATCCATATTGAACCCGAGTTTCTCTTTCTTGCAGACTATGTCGGCAAGGAGGTCCATTTTTTTGGGGATTTCACTTATGTCGAAGGAGAGGGTTTTGCTGAAATTCCTCAAGCGGCAAGACTTCCTGAAAAATACCGCCATCCCAGAACCATTTTAGAATCACAAGAGCCCTATTTTGTGACCGTCGAGCTTACAAAGCTCAAACCCTTCATCCAAAAAATAGATAAGCGTCTCAAACGTCCGCACAACCTCAACTTAAAAGTGAACTATCTCCAACAAGATCCGAATTCTCCCGGAAAAAAATGGATCATCGACCTTGTCTACGAGAGTGAGTTTGGGGAAGAGTCGATTGGTGTGATTAAAGAAGGGCTCGACCACAACCGCTCTTATGCAATTACGGAAGCAGGTCTCATTTTTTTCAAAGATCCCCGTTTCAATTGGCTACGCGAACTGTCTGAAACTCAAATTGGCTCGAATGGGCAAAGTGTCGAACTCACAACGCTTGAATGGATTCGTCTTAGAACGTATGAGGATGTGACGCAACCAACCGGGAACTCCGATAAAGAAAAGAAAACGCGCAAGTTGCTTGAGCAAATGGACAGCTTTGAATCGGCAGAGCTGCTCAATCTCGATGCTTTACAAAGTACCCTTCGCCCTTACCAAGAGATAGGAGTCAAATGGCTTTGGTTTCTCTACTCCTATGGACTTTCTGGTCTTCTCTGCGATGACATGGGGCTAGGGAAAACCCACCAAGCGATGGCTCTTTTAGCTGCAGCGTCTCATGCAAAAGAAAAAGCAAAGTTCTTCGTCGTCTGTCCGACATCTGTGATTTACCATTGGGAAGAGCTTCTCAGCCGTTTCTTACCAAGTTTGAAGGTTGTTGTTTTCTATGGAACGCAGCGGTCCCTCAAAGCATTTAATATCAAAGCTGACCTTTTACTCACTTCTTACGGAACGCTACGTAGTGAGAAAGAAGCCATTTCTAAAATTCCGTTTGATGTTGCCATCTTTGACGAGACCCAAATTGCAAAAAACATTCAATCTCAAACGCATCAAGCGCTTGCCGCAGTCAAAGCAGGGACAAAAATTGGACTGACAGGGACGCCAATTGAAAATCGCTTGCTTGAACTCAAGGCGCTTTTTGATGTGGTCTTGCCGGGGTATCTCCCTTCGCAAGCCCAATACCGTGAGCACTTCATCAACCCGATTGAAAAATATCAAGATAAAGAAAAAAGACAGCTTCTAGCCAAACTGATTCATCCCTTTGTGCTTAGACGTAAAAAAAGTGAAGTTCTGGACGATCTTCCTGAAAAAATCGAAGAGATTGCGCGCTGTGATCTTTCCGAAGAGCAGGTCAAGCTGTATAAGGAAGCGTATGTCAAATCGCGTGACAAACTTCTCAAAGAGATGAAAGATCAAAAAGGAGACATTCCCTACCTTCACGTCTTTGCACTGCTCAATACCCTCAAGCAAATTTGCAATCACCCCAGTTTGATTCTCAAAGATGTTGCAAACTATAAGGAGCACCAAAGTGGAAAATGGGATTTATTTGTCGAGCTCTTAAGCGAAACCCGTGCGAGTGGGCAAAAGCTCGTGGTGTTTACCCAATACCTCGACATGATGAAAATCATTGAGAGTCATTTGAAAGAACATGGCATTGGTTTTGCTGCCATTCGTGGGTCGACACAAGATCGAAAAAAGCAACTCGAAATGTTCCGTGATGATCCCGAGTGTGAAGTGTTTGTGGCGTCACTTAAAGCGGCAGGTACTGGAATTGATCTTACTGCGGCTTCTGTTGTGATTCACTACGACCGTTGGTGGAATCCCGCAAAAGAAAATCAAGCGACGGATCGAGTCCATCGTATCGGTCAAAATCGAGGAGTTCAAGTCTTTAAGATGGTCACAAAGCGGACCGTTGAAGAGCATATCCATCGCCTCATTGTCAAGAAAGAAGGTCTTTTAGAAAGTGTTGTAGGATACGACGACCAAGATCAGATCAAACACTTCAATCGAGAAGATCTCCTCGAGCTTATCAGTCAAATCAATAAAGACGTTGCCGGTTAGCGATTCCACGGCATTTTGGAGAGGAATGTTTCAGTGTAGCAAACGCCCCTTACTGCTGCATAGAGCATTCCAGCTCCTACAAAAAATGGAAGGAGAAGAAACCACCTACTCCAAGCAAAAGCAAGAATGAATCCTCCAACAATCAGCGATCCTGCAATGAGATAGACCTGCCGCTGAATAGAAAAGGGCACTTTTGTGCCTTTGGCAACAGGCAGCCCGGCTTTTTCCCAATCTTTGGAATGGCCTTGCACATGGACAAGTTTACTAGGGTCCACTCCCTCTTCTTCAAGTAATTCACAGGCTTGCTTACAGCGCACGCCAGCCGTGCAATAAAAGTAGATTTTATCGAGCTGATTGAGGGAATCTTTGTGCGAGCGGACGTCTTTGAAGGGGATATTTTCTGCTCCCTCAATATGAGCGGCCTGAAATTCGCCTGGCCCTCTGACATCGATAATTTTTTGATTTTTAGGAAGTTCTTTTTTTAAAACCTCTTTAAATTCTGCGAAAGAAATATCATCCATCATGCCATCCTCTTTCCCTCTTAATATCCCAGAAGGACATTTTTTACCACAGAGCACACGGAGAGCACAGAGAAAAATTTTTTAGAATTTCTCAGTGTCCTCTGTGGTCTCTGTGGTGAAGAAAAATACCCACACCATGTCTATTTCAAAGTCGTGCATTCCTGATAGTAAATTTTTTTTGGAAAGCGCTTTCTTTATTATTTTGGGCTGATAGGGTATGCTAGGGCGCATGAAAACAAAAATTGCTTTGATTGGACGGCCCAATGTAGGTAAGTCCGCTTTATTCAACAGGATTGTGGGAAAACGCATCTCCATTGTCGATGAAATGGAAGGGGTGACCCGGGACCGTCTCTACAGAGAAGGGGACCTTTTTGGCCGCCCATTTGAAATCATTGATACGGGAGGAATGGACCCGACAGGTGAGGTTGCCTTTGCTGAAGAAGTGAAGCGGCAAGCCGAAATTGCGATTGAAGAAGCCGACTCACTCATTTTGGTAGTCGATGCAACTGTTGGGATCACTACTCTTGATGAAGAGGTGGCACGCGTTCTGAAGCGGACAACCAAGCCTCTTTGCCTTGCGGTCAATAAAATTGATGGGGAACATCAAGAGCCTCTGCTTGCGCCTTTTTATGGCTTAGGAATTCAAGAGGTGCTTCCTGTTTCTGCCGTGCAAGGTCGGAACGTGGCAGAGCTCCTTGATAAAGCTCTTGCACCATGTCCCGAAATTGAGGAAGAAGAAGATCCTGCTGCAGGAATCAAAGTGGCATTGATTGGACGGCCCAATGTGGGCAAGTCAACCATGATCAACAAGTTGCTCAATGAGTCGCGTTGCGTTGTCAGTCCGATTCCGGGAACAACACGTGACAATATCGATGTCGAAGTCTCCTTCGAGGGAGAAACCTTCACGTTTATTGATACCGCAGGGATCCGACGCAAAAAGTCAGAGCATGAAGTGGTCGATAAGTTTGCAGCAATCCGGACAACGCGGGCCATAGAGCGGGCTGATGTTTGCCTCCTCATGCTCGATGCACAAGAAGGACTCTCTCACCAAGATAAGCGGATCATGAACCAGATTGAAAAAGCCGGCAAAGGCTGTCTGCTTTTTTTCAATAAGTGGGACTTGATCAAAGGGGTGCGGATGGAGCATTGCTACAAAAGTCTTGAAATTGAAGCATCTTTCATTCGCTATTGCCCAACGATCTTTGGATCGGCAGAAACCGGGCGGCATCTCGATCAAATTTTTTCTGAGCTGCGCAATGTCTACCACGACATGCACCAGCGTATTCCCACAGGAAAGCTTAATCAATTTTTAGAAAAAGCCATGCAGCGGCGTCATCCTCCCATGATCCAAGGGAAACGGCTGCGCGTCTATTACATGGCGCAGGTGACGACAGCCCCTCCTCGGTTTGTCTTCTTTGTCAATGATCCCAAGCGGATGAATGACACCTATAAAAAATACTTGATCAATCAGTTCCGAGAGGCCTATCGGTTTTTGGGAACGCCTCTCTTTTTTAGCTTGCGCGGGAAAAAAACTCGCGATGAGAAAAAATCAGAAAAAAGAATTATCGAAGAAACTGAGCTCGTTTTTGATAATTAATCCAGACATGTTTTTTAACGTAGGCTACCCAAAGGCGTGACTTTGCCTTGTTTAGAGTGATATTTTCTTGCACCTTGTTGAGGAAGCCTCTCAACATTATTAGGAAAGTTAAGTCGGTTTATGTGGTTTTGGAATGGGTTTTTGTTTGATACTTAATAAACATTAATTTTAATCATGTTTTATTTACTTTCTTTTGATTAATATTTGTTTTTCAAAATTAGGTTGTAAATAATTGTCAATCTTGGCATCATTTTACCCTGAATTAAATATATTTTGTCAGGAAGACATACATTTAAGGTAAAAAAGATGGCAATTCGTACAATTCTAGATCCGTTTATTTCTCATAAAGCAGTTCAAGACCTAAACGCATTAAAAAAGCAAACAACTGAAGGTGACTGGAGTCAAATGCTCCGCCTTAAGTGGGTTGTGGTTGTGGATGTGATTCCAGGGCTTGCTGCGAAATCAATCGGATATATTGCGGAACTCTTTTTTCACCTTGTATCATTTAATTTTTCGCTCATTTTTGCCGACATCAGACTTGCAACGAATGCAGGATTACAAACTCTAGGTTTTGCCGTGACTCTTCTTCCAGGTGGACTTGGAAAGTCGGGGTATGGTCTGATTGAATCCTTCAGAAAGTCAGAGTTTTGCTTCTTGATTTCTAGAGATATCGAATCTATTGCGGGTCGAGTGCGGTCTTCCTATCATGACAATGCTGAAAAAGACAAAGCTTTCGATGCCTTGCAAAAGCTTCGAGATGAAATGAATACTTTGGGGTATTTAACCTTCAAATCTTTGGATGAATTAAAGGAAGCTTGTGAACCCTTTCGCTATGCAGGGCGTGTAACGAGGACAATTCACTCTCTCCGCTATCTTGCCGTCAAACTCTCCCCAGATGTGGAGAAAAAGGGAACCGAAGTTCAAGCCATCGAACACAAGGAAACAACCCTACTTTCAGATAAGAAGAGCGACGTAGGGGCTCATTTGGCTCAACCGACAGATCTGACAAGTCTTTTTTCAGTTGTTCATGGGGGCTTTACAGGCGATCCATTCAATCCTGCGAATGCTGAGCAACTGACAGGATATCTTCTAGAGCTCATTAAGAAAGTGCGATCAAGTGAAAGAAAAGAAATGCATGCAGCTCTAAGTGATCACTCGGATCGCATCGACCTTCTTGAAAAAAGATTAAAGATTATCAATGAATTTGAAGTGTTGAAAAAGACGTGTGGGAACGATCATAAAAAGTTTGCTCAAAAGGTTCTAGAAAAACTTGCAACTGAAAAAACGATCAGCATTCCTTCGGGCGTTACTATGGGTCCTGCAGCGCAACGCGCTTACATCACATTTAAACTTGAAGAGCGAGATGGGAAGCAATGGGTTTCTGGTCAGGTGATCAATCTAGGTCGAGGTTCCGAAGGAGGGATATTTGATGATGAATTTGGCCGTATGCGCGTCCATCCAGAATTGGCTTTGCAGCCAGCACCTCTAGCAGAGGTTCAGACGAGCTTTTTTTGGCGCACTTTTCTCAACCTTGGTCATTCCACACAAGCAGATGGGAATCCGACTGAATTGACAATGGATGATTTTACAGAAAAACTTCTAAGCGAATGGCCTACTGGGACAGGTGCTTATCATCAGCGGGGAAAAAAATTACAGCTTGCGCCTAACAGTGAATTCACATCGTTAAAAGATATCATTCAGGATGTGTTGGGACCCGAATGTAGTCGCGTTTTTATGCTGGGTTTTTGCGACGCCGTGCTAGAAGACTACGCTGGAAAACACCCCATTACGAAAGAGAATTTATATGCGCTCAAAGAAACATCATCCCATTTGGCACGCTTTGCTAGACGCTCATTTACAGAAATGGAAGAGTTGTCAACAGCTATTCAAAAGAGGTTAGCGGTTCTTGATCGAGGGATTCTGACATTTGAAGAGAGTCAAAATGCTTCATGTCAACAAAATCGCGTCCCTTGTGAGACCCTGCTCCAGGAAAGCCATCCACACACAGTAAGTGTTTCGACTCATCAGCCACCCGTCACGCGGAAAGTGACCTTGAATCCTCCAGAAGGGAACCTTGGAGTCAAGCTTGGTTATTATTTAAGTGAAGGAATGGATTATCGTTACTCTGATCGGGATAAGCTTTGTATTTTACGACGAGGAGTTGAAACCATCCC
This sequence comes from Simkania sp., assembly GCF_965215465.1. Lineage (GTDB taxonomy): Bacteria > Chlamydiota > Chlamydiia > Chlamydiales > Simkaniaceae > Simkania. The sequence continues at coordinate 483,638 of NZ_OZ244056.1, forward strand.
TGCCGTTAACGATCCAATTTGGGAAACGGATGAGGGAATAGGATTGATAGACACTGTGAAGAGGTTAAAAAATGAGTGGTTCAGACAGTTGACTAGGCATCATCATTTTGGTCGCATCCTTCACATGGGATCGGATGATGCTGCTCTTCTTCTAAAAGTCGTGACGATAGAATTTAAGATTTATTCACATAAACTCGGGAAAAAAGAGGTTCGAAACTTTTTCTTGTCGCGAATGAAATCTATTCTGCAGTCTAATGGACTTTTTCTTTTAAGGCCTACTCATCCGGATAGGATGCAAGAATTTCGAGAATCTGTTGACTATATTCTTAAAGAAAGCTCGTCGCTTAAAGCTGCAGACAACGTTTCTTTGATGGAGATGAAAGTCTCGAGCATTGATGGACTTAGATCTTTTCCTCATTTGTATTACCTTTATGAGCATTTGCAAGCACACCCAGATCTTAAAGCTGAAATCAAAGATAAGATTAAAGATCATCGTTTACAACAAGACCCCCCCAACCATAAGCCTCCGACTGACTTAGATTGTGTGGTAGAGCTTTATTCTGGTTGGAGGCTTCATAATCATCCCCAAGAGCCAAAAGAGTGGAAGGAGTTGTACAATTGTTGGGGAGAGTTCTTCCACTATTTTGGAGTAAGGTCTTCAACTGATAATTTTAGTAGGTTTTCTTACTTTGGGTATGATGTTTCTGGAACTTACTACTTTCAAGAGCAGTTTAGTGGGGTTTATAATTCAAGAACAGGATTTACCGAAAATTTTCCTCGAACAGATGATAAAGAAGCATGCCAAACAAATCTTTTCCTCGAGACCTATCCTAATATCGAAGGAGAAGAGGCTCAAAAGCTTTTGCCGATTCTCAAAAAAGAGCTGCGTTATGATGACATGGAGAAAATTCACGAGAATCAGCATCTGCTCCTCAATGAAGGAATTGAGATTGAAGAAGAAGGGATGCCGTTTTATGAACTCCAAAGCCTTCTAGGGATCACAACCTATAAAGATCTTTCGATTGACCTTGTGGTGAAACATTTTGACCGTTTTTCCCACGGATGCGGAAGCAGATTTTCTGTACGTTTTTTCAAGCTTTTTTGACAGAGGTTTTTATTGAAGAAGGCAACACCCATAGCTTGCTTGAGCACGCCTGTCAAAAGCATCCTGAGCAAGTGTTTCAGCTGCTAGACTTCCTGCAAAAAAGACGTATCAGTTCAAAGCGATATAATTGGGATCAGACGACTAGCTTTCTATTTTGGATGGAAGGAGTTGCCCTTTCCTACTTGGTCCGATACCAAAAAGATAATCCTCAAGTCGAGACAGCGTATCAGAGCTTTTTAATGCAGACGCGATACCTCATTGAAAGAGAGGAAGAAGCTGAGCTGCAACTTGAGCTTTCTGGACGTCTTGTCTCTCTAGGGCCGTACTTTGAAAACACTTCCAAAAAAGATTCCTTTAGTGACTTGATCAATCGTGTTGTAGGTGGCGTTTCTGATGCTCCTGACAGACCACGCGAAGAATCGAGAAGATTGGATCATGGTTTTGTCACGCATGTGGGTGACATTGAACGAACGACTTTGGAAAATCGGACAAGAGTGGTGCATACGGAATCATTTCAAGGGGTTTACAGACGTGTTCCTTATGCTCAGTTTCGAGATAACGGTGTTCGTGCAGGAAGCTATCCTTTTTCGACTCACTTTGAAGAAGATGGTTTAGAGGTCTATAGACAAGATGGGCGAGATTTAGTTTTTAAACAAGGAGAGATCCTTCCATCATACTGTGTTGAAAATGGACGGATTGAACTGCTTGAGAAAGGAAATCGGACAGGTCTTTACCTTGCGACATCTTCTTATGATGCGCCAATGGGCCAATTTTTTGACCGTATTGCCGCTCCAAAAGATCTATACATCTGGAAAAATGCCCGAAACGAAGTCATTCGAGTCGATTACAAGCAGTTAGGACTGACCCTCAATTATGAAAGAGATCCTGAAAACCCAGCTATAGGGCGCTGGATGAGCTCGTCACATCCAGGGTATTATTTAGATTCTCGTTTTCAATCAAAGGAATTTGAGCCTTCGTCTCATTACCTTGTTTTACGCAACGGTAAAGGGCAGCGAGTTGTTTATGTTCTTGAGGCACCATTCGCAACTTCTGGAATGCGAGAGGGACTTACAGGAGAAACTCTCTTTGCGATTTCGAAAGAAAGTGCCAAGTCTCTTCTTGTTTATCATTTAGATGAAGCGGAAGAAATGAATTTTTCTAAAATGGGGCATGAAGAGCTGCTCTATGGAATGTATCTTGCTTTGCAAGAGCGCAATTACGACAAAGCAGCACTTTGGCTGAAAGAATGGGAAAAACAAAAGCCTCTACATACTGAGCGCACAGTGCGCATCATGAATTATTTTATCATGAACCTCGGAAAAGTTGGTTTTGATACGAATCCTCGCTCTGTAGCCATTCGTTTGAAATTAGGACTCAGCATACTCAATGACCCACTCTACAAACTCTCAGAACAAGAACAAGAAGCTTTGAATGAGGCTTTAGTGCAGGATGGAGTGAGATATCGCCATGAGCAAAACAATGTATTTCCATTTAAACTTTCTGAGCAGCAATTCGAGCAATTGAATACTCTCATCCCATCGAATTTCGTTTACTATTTAATGATTCAATTTCAGACGTTGGTCAAGAAGTTAGGCGCATTTACTAAAGGCGCAGATCTGTGGAGCATTCCATATGACCGGATCCCTTTTTCAACAGATGCGCTAAAAGATCTCAAGGGAATTGATAATGTCATGCGTCCTCACGAGACATTTACTCAGAACTTTTTAGCCTATTATCATTTAGCAAAAACAGCAGACTCCTCAGACCCACGTATCGAAGAGTTGCGTTATTTATTAAGGTCTTGCGCTTTAGATAAATCGGATACGGTCAAAGCTCTCAGAGAAATCCTTTTGGGAGTGCTAGACAATCCTTTTGCTTTCCCCGAAACAGAAGAAATTCTTGTTTTGCAAGAGACGTTTTCAACGCAGCAAGTGATCACTCAGCTTTATAATGATGCTAGGCAAGCGAACTTTGTGGCCTTCATCTCCGAAGGATTTTCAATTGTTTATACGATGGCAAAGACCTTTGCATTGCAAACTTACGAAACGCATAAGGCAAAAATGGTTTTATGGGCAATTCAAATACTGCTTGTCGCCATGATGTTGCGCATCCCAAGCCGCTTTTTAGGTCCTTTTGCAGAGCTATGTGAAGAGCGCTACTTTGGCCTCTTTTTCCGTTCACTTCTTGCGGGGATTTTAAGACCTGCGATTGAGTGGAGTTCCAGAGAGCTAGAAAGGCTTAAAGATCCGATCATGGATCGGATTTGGTCACGTGAAACAAAGCAGTCTCCTTTTCTTCAGCCGACCGTGCCAGAAGAGATCTTTACCCCGACACTGACGTTTAACTCCCAATTAGGAGCTCCAATTGAAACGTGCCTACGCCTTCAAAGCTCAGATGATCCTTATCTGATTCCCGAAAGGTGTGATAAGAGCGAAGATCTCGCAACCTTAGAAGAGATGCACCGTAAATTCACTGCTGAAAAAGAAGATTCACGCGAACCTTGCGTTCAAAGAGAACGCGCTAAATTCCTTGAAGGAATACAGCAGAAAAAAGCAGAGCTCGAAAGCCTCCATGGCTCGGTGCAATACAAAATCAATCAAAATCGCATTGAGGCTCTTTGCGCTGTTGTTCAAACAGAAAAAGATAAATTTGCGCAGACTGCTACAGAAAAAAGCAGCCTCATCTTACGTATTGCTCATTATCGTCCAGCAGAGCTTCAACTGGAAGTCAAAGGTGGATTGCTTCAGGAGCTGTCATTAGAAGAATTGATCGTTGCTTTTGGGCGAAAAGATCACGAGAAAATCTTGCGGAGTAACCCTTCTCTTTCGCGGGAAGAATTAACGCGTCTTGAGCAGCTCATTGGAGAGTATCTCGTTGCTAAAACAGCTGCTGATCGATTAGACGTTGCATGTCAAAAATTGGCCCAAGCACAAACATTGCATACACGTTTAACAGAGACCCAAGGCCGCTTTGGATTCACCAACGCTTTCTATAACTGGCGTGGACAGTACCATGATCCTGCTAAAGATCAGCGAGAAGTCGATGCCCTGCTTGCTGACAGTTTGGCAATTCTCCAAGCGAAAAGATGTTTCTCTGCTGCCCAAAATCCTCACCTGCTCGTCTTCGAATACTTCATGAAGTTGACATTGAGAGAAAATCAGGTGGCATTCTTGGAGCGTTTAACAGGAGCCATGGGAGATCCTAAAGCTCTAGAAAGCATTTTAGAAGAAGCGCATACAGGATTTGGAAAATCAAAAGTCGCGATTCCACTTTGGCTTTACTTGACAAGTCAATCGGGGAGGATTGCCATGATTACAGTTCCCGAAACGCTTCTTAAAGAAATGCGGATTCACTTGAAACAAGTTCTTGGAAAAGTCTTTGACCAAGGCATCTCCCCCATTTACTTTGATCGTACGCGCGCAAACGACTTGAATTACTTGAAATACATCAACCAAGTTTTCGAAGAAGCTGAAACAAATGGAAAATGCGTGGTCATTTCGATCAACTCACTGCATGGAATTGCCGTCTTGAAGCACAAAGAAAATTACTTTAGGCGCGCACAAGAAGGTCTTCCAGCAGAGTACATCGAAGAACTCGATAAAACGCGCGAAATCTTAGCTGACAAAGTCTCGAACTTTATCGATGAAGCGACTGACGCACTTTACATCCGTTATTCTTACGACTATTCAGTCGGAAGGAAGAAACCACTTGCCTCTTCCTACATTGAAACGACAAGAGAGCTGTACGATCTTCTTGTAGAAGAAGACGAGCTTTTAAAAAGAATCGACTTTGACTTCATGCGACAAGAAGAAATAGACGAAAATCAAAAGTATGTCGATGAAGAAACCTATGAAAATGTTGTGCTACCGGCTCTCATTGAAAGTGTGATCAAAAAATTTGCGATCCCAACAGAGCATCAGGCTGCCGCTCGCGTAAGTTTAGCTGGAGGGTATGATGCTGGATGTGAAACATTCTTCAGCTCGCTGAATCAAAAAGATCTGAAACAGTTTGCTCAGGTTCGTAGAGAACTGGTGACCTTTCTAAGACAAAGCTTCGGCTGCCGCTGGAGCGAACGGTATAAACTTGGAGAAGATCGGATTGCCTATCCTGCGCGAAACGGAAAACTCATTCCACGCTCGCAGTTTTCTGCTCTTGACCTCATTTTGAACTTCACGATGCAGGCGAATATCAGAGTGCCATTTGAGATGAAACATGTCGAAGACTTCATCGAAGGGCTGATCAATGATTCTCTATCAAAATCTCAGCAAGAATTTGAAGGATGTATCGGATTCCGCGTCTATCAAAGATTTAGTGAGATGCTCGGGGGATTGCCGCAGTTTGCCGAACTGAAAAAAGGGGATAAGCAGGCGCTCCTTGATGCAATCAACCGCTCTCCTAAAAACCGCCTGCTATTTACAGAAGGCTATGTCCTTCCTAAGCTTGAGTACTTCCCTCGCAAGATTGTCAGTTATCCACAACTTATCTTCAAAAGGCTTCACAACCATGGGGCAACCGGAACACTGAGTGAGAACGTGCCCAGTGGCTTTAAGCTCAATTTTGATCCCAAAACGATTTTCCGTAACTTGATTGTGCTCTGGCAAAAGTCGAAAGAACAAGTTTTCACCATTCCGAAGTTGGAAGGAAAAGCACTGATTGATCATCTGTTCCGCGATTTCAATGGGAGTTTTAATGTGATCATTGATATTGCTGGATACATCCGAGGGTTCTCGTCAAGTGAAGAGCTAGCTCGCGCTGTCCTCGCTGCAACAGCTCACAGAGCCCCTCCTATTGATGCAGTTGGCTTCATCGATTCAGAAGGAAGAAACCTCATTCTGAAACGGGGCGCCTCGGCTCCTGTTTTACGTTCCAATGCATCGATTGATGTGGACCGAGTTTTCCAGGTTTACAGGCAAGAAGACGTCATTGGATTTGATATCAACCTTAACCGTGAGGCTAAGGCCATCATTACAGCTGGACGGTTCACTCGCAGAGACTTTTTCATGCAAGGAGCCGGACGTCTGCGTGGTCTGAACAGTGGAATGGTTGCTTCTTTCGTGACGATCGAAGAAGAAATGGAGTATATCCGTGAAGCTCTCGAGCTTTCGAAAGAACACAAGATGCTTTTCGAAGACCTATTCTCATACGTCTTTAACTTGGAAGGCGAAAAACAAGGGGACGAAGCTTTTGACGTCATGTACCATGAATGGCTAGCTAATATTGAGCAGCTTTTCTGGAGTAAAGATCTCAACATGTCAATGGCAGAGCGGACAGCATTGTTCAATAAATTGGGCAGCTTCTACTGTCAAAAAGTTTTCCAAGATCCAGAGGCCTCTCTCCGTCTTACACGTGAAGAGCTCGAAATTGATGAGGTGACAGAAGGCTCTAAAAAAGAACTTCTTTCAACATTCGCAAAGATCGTGGAAGAGCATCCTGATCTTGCAGAAGAGTATGGACCTGACAAATTAAGGCCGCTGATTGAGGATCAATTTGAAAAAAGTCGTTTAAGAGAAAAAGCGACCCAGCTTCGAGGTGGAACTGAACTTCAACTGTCATTTTCTGAAGTTGAGCAAGAAGACGATAAAGACCTTGAACTTGAGATGATTCAAGTCAAAAATCTTGCGCGAAGCACAGCGCTCTTCTTTGAGCCTGAGGAACCTCAGCCTCTTGAGCGTCCTTATGACGATCTTACTCAATATCATAAAGCTCAACGGTTCCATCCTAAGAGTGAGAGGTACGTGAATCCCGACATTCTTTGCTGTGACAACTTCTTTAGAATTGCAGAGTACATGCCAGAGCTTTACCGCGTGACGATGAAGCCCGCACGTTACTCGCTCGTTGTTCAAAACCATAAAGATAAAACCTACCGAGTCGTGTTGCTTGACTTGCATACTGCGAATGAAATTTATGCAGCAATGAAACGCGATAAGGAAAAAGGGCGCGTGCGTCATGATGACATGGATTACTATCTCGTTGGAAATGATAAGATGAATTGTCTCGCTGAAAATGGTAAAGAGAAATGGACTCGTGAGACTGCCGATGAGCCTAACTTAAGAGCTCTCATGCTGGAAGCACGACCTTACACAGGAAAACTCGACTTTGACCATGAAGACCAGACAAAGCTCCAAGAAGAAGAAATAGCAATCCCATTCTTCAAAACCATCGAAGACCGATTTGTTAAGCCATGGCCTTACTATCAAAGGTCTATTGATAATTACTCTGCTCTCGTTTTGTGAGAAAGGTAGAGTCCTAGTAGACGAGCGATCACTGTTGCGATATACAGCTGCCCCGTGATGGCTTCAATAATAGAGAGAAACTTAGCCCCAGGGAAGAGGGGGATGATGTCCCCATATCCCAGCGTTGTCAAAGTGACAAAGCTATAGTAGAGCAAGTTTTCAAAACGGAATGTCAGCACATCTAAGTAGCCTTGCTGGAAAGGCCCTGCTTCGACTCCTTGAAATGCTGTGGAGATCGCGTAGTCAATCACAGCAAAGATCAGAGCTCAAGCAATTCCAAGCAGCATGTAGACACAGGTCGCTCCATAAACCGTGTTCATGCTCACTTTTTTGACCTTAAAGATCGCATAGAAAATGGCAAAAATCATGAAACTCAAAAAGAAAAACGTTAACACATAGTTCAGCATGATGCTTGCAGTATCCGTGAAATAATAAGTCAGCCAACGGGTGACGAGCGCCGGAATACAAAAGATAAGCCCAACATAAAATTCCCTCTTTGAGACGCTGACTGTGTACAAGGAAGTGAGAAAGACCAGCGAAAAAAGGACATTGAAGACAACTTGCGCCATCGGTTCTTGGTTAAAGAAAGGAAATAAGCCCAAGATGAGTAGCAGCGATGCAAGCAAAAAGATGTAGCCGTACTTTTTCCCAAAATGTCTATTCTTGAAGATCTCCATACTGCACCTTTCTGTAGCTAACTTTGAAAAAGAGGGAATAGAGCATCGGCACAACACCTAAAGTGAGCACCGTTCCAATCATTAATCCGAAAATGATGGTAATTGCCATCGGTTCCCATAGAGGTCCTCCGCCAATCCAAAGCGGAATCAAGCTGGCCGTTGTCGTAATTGTGGTCAGCAAAATGGGACGGAACCGTTTGACCGCTGCTGCGACAATCGCCTGCTGAGGCGTGCGGTTTTCTTCTTCTTGCTCAATCCGTATGCGATCAATCAACACAACAGCATTATTAATCACAATCCCCGCAAGAGAAATCATCCCCAAAATCGTCATGATTCCAAAATAAGACTGTGTCACCAGCAGTCCAAATACCACACCAATAAACGATAGAGGAATGGTGAGCAAAATGATGCCTGTTTTGCGCAGGGAGTTGAACTGCGCTAAAAGTAAAATGACAATCATCACAGCTGCAAATGGAAGCTTTTCAAAAATAGACTTTTGCGCTTTTCCCGATTCTTCGTTTTCTCCTCCAAGCTCCCACTTGTAGCCAACAGGCCACGACTCACTTTCCTTTTGGAGCCAAGGAATGAGCTGTGTTTCAACTTCATTTGCGGTGAAACCATCGTGCAAGCTCGACATCACAGTGATCGTCTTGAGCCGATTGCGGCGAAAAATGATCGAAGGTTGCCATTCAATGTAAACATCAGCAACTTGAAGCAGGGGAACAGACTTTCCTGTGCTTTGAGAAAAGACATTGAAAGCTTCTGTCCCGATCAGATCAAGATCACGTGCCACAACCGAGCGAAACACCATCGGAATCAAATCGTCATCTTCCCGAAACTCGGTGAGAACTACCCCATTGATAGCCGATTCTAATGAATACGCAATGTCTGCATTGGAAATGTTTGCCCGCTGTGCCCGGGCATCATCGACAATCACGACAACTTTTTTCCCTTTAAGCCCCCAATCGTCATCGATATTTTTGGTTCCTGCAATGGTCCCAAGTTTCAGCTTCACTTTATCTTCTAATTCGTACAAGTCCTCGAGATTTTTTCCCGTAATGCGCACCTCAATCGGGTTTGTCACAGGTGTTCCTTCTTGCAAAGCGCGCACGCGCGGCTTCACATCAGGGAAGTTTTCAAACAAAAACGTGTCGAGTTCCTGAACAAGCCTGGAAATTTCTTTGCGATTGCTCACTGTAAAGAGCATAAAAGCATAGTGAGGATTAGGTGGTTCAGGATCGTGTTGCAGACGGAAACGAGGCCCTCCATTTCCAATAAATGTTGCCCAAGAAACCACCCTACCTTGTTCTTCTTTGGCCAACATCTTTTCTTCCACAAACTTCTCGACTCTTTGGATTGTGTCTTCCGTGCGCCAGATTGACGACCCTACGGGAAGTTCAATCTCAGCAGTGAACATGGGCGTGCTGCTTGGAGGGTAAAAGATTTTAGGAACAAAGTCGTCACCAATGATCGCTAAAACAAACCCTCCAACGATGAGCCCTAGCATCAGATACCGTTGCTTAAGCATGAAAAAGAGAATCCGACGATAGGTTCCATAGATCTTCTCGGCAACTTGACTAGATGACGACTTCTTTTTTCCATTTTTCTTGATAAAGGCAATGCATAAAGTCGGAATCATCGTCAGTGCAATGCACCAAGAAAAAAGAAGTGTCATTGTCACTACGAGAAAGAGCGAACCAACATACTCTCCCGTTCCCGATTCTGCTAAGTAGAAGGGGAGAAAAGCCGCGCAAGTTGTGAGCGAAGAAATGAGTAAAGAAAGGCGCAGCTCCTTCGCCGATTGAATCGCGGCATCGAGAGGCTTTTTATTTTGAGTTGTGATTTGAACAATGATGCTTTCTGCCATCACAATCGCATTGTCGACCAGCATCCCCAATGCAATGATCAGTGAAGCCAATGTGATTTGGTTCAGTCCAATCCCTATAAACGACATCGTGACAAATGTGATGAGAATCACCGTTGGAATCAAACTCGCGACAATGAATCCGACTCGCATGCCTAAAAAGAGAAACATCACCGCACAGACAATGATGATTGCCTGAATCAAATTCATTACGAAATCGTCGATTTTTTTCACCACCCGCTCGGGTTGATAAGCCAGCGTTTCAAATTCGATTCCAATGGGGTAGTAGAGACGGTACCGTTTTAGAACAGCTGTGACTTCCTCGCCCATCTTCAGGACATCCCCATTGTCCCGTAGTGAAATGGCCAGTCCAATACTCGGTTTTCCATTGCTATGCATGATGGAGAGAGGAGGGTGGATATAGCCTCGGTACACCTCGGCAATATCTGAGAGCATCACCATTTGATTGGTGTTAGGAATGGGAATCAACGTCTGTTTAATGTCAGTGACATCAACGTAATTTCCCGTTGGCTCAATAAAACTCGACTTTGGCCACATCGTGCACTTCTAAAAGTTCATTGCGTAAATCCTCAGCGATGTTTTCGATCTCTGCATAACGGAACCCATCCCAAACAATTCCCACCACAATTCCATAAATGTCCCCATAGTCATCATTGACATACGGCTTTTTGGCACTTAAGGGGAGTTCCCGCTCCGCATCTTCGACTTTGCGCCGCACTTCGTCCCAAATAGGACGCATATTTTTGTATTGATCGAGGATGTGCACTTTGATGACCGAAACACCTGTTTTCGACTCACTTTCGATGTAGTCGACCTCTGAAATCTGCTGCAGCTGCTTTTCAATTTTATCAGTCACAAGCATCTCTACCCGCTCAGGGCTGGCGCCTGGCCAATGCGTTGTCACCTCAGCCGTCCGGACAGTATAAAGAGGATCTTCTGCTCGTGACATCGAAAAGTAGACGAACACGCCTGTCACGCACAAGAGCAGGATCACGCAAAGGGTGAAAAGTTTTTTACTGCAGGCAAGCTTTGTAATCGTTTACGTCCTTTTCTTTTCAAACATTCGTGTATCTTTCAGGCGTTTCACCCTGCGGCCATCTGCAAGGTAGCGAAGGCCCGCAATGATGAGTTCTTGGTCTGGCTTTAAGCCCGACTTGATCACAATACCTTGAGGTAAAAGTTCTCCAATTTTGACGTAGATTTTCTTCGCCACACCTACCCCTTTTCCTTCATCTTGAAAGATGTAAACAAAGTGCCCCTTCTGATCTTCACCCACGGCTTCAAGTGGTGCAATGATGATATCTTTTTCGCCTAGGTAGGGACGGGGGATGAAAGCCTTCACGGCCATTCCAGAGCGGAGACGGGGATCTTGATTTTCAAGTGCAATGGTCACTGGAAACGTAGCCCCTTCTGTCGCAGAAACTCCCACTTCACTCACGAACCCCTTAAACGGTTCATCAGGCAAAGTGTTGAAGTAAACATCAACCGGATCACCTTGTTGGATGTCAGCAATCGATGACTCGGGAATGGCGATTTCAACCTCCAATGTCGTTCCACATGTTAAGGTTGCAATCTGTTGTCCTGGTTCAATGTTTTCATTCACCTCTACGTGTTTTTCCGCAACTTCGCAGCCATTGTTTTCTGCACGGAGAAATGTGTAGCTTAGTTCCTTTTGTGAGAGATCATATTCCGACTCTGATTGCTCAACCGCTGCCCGCGCCGACTCATAAGAAGCCCGCGCTGTATCTAGCTCGTCTCGGCTCGCACTTTCACTTTCATAAAGTGTTTTAATCCGTTTGTAATGCGCGGATGACTGCCTAAGTTGCGCCGTGGCTTTATCCAAAGTCGCTCCTGCTTTTTGTAAGCGCAGCAGAAAGTCATCTTCGTCCAAGCTTGCAATCATTTCACCTTGCTTCAAACGATCACCCACATTGATCGGCAACTTTTCAATGAGTCCACCAACACGAAAACTGACATTGATGAACTTTTGAGATTTTGCAAAACCAGAGAAAATCAGTGGGGGATTTCCTTCAAACAGCTCCACTTTTTCAGTTAAAACAGGGCGGACCTCTTCTTGAATCTCTTTTTTCTCGCATCCTATCAAGAAAACAGCCGTCAAAAAAAGCCAAGCGTATCTCATTTCTTATCCTTTAATGCATCAATTAGAAAAATTTTATATTCCTGACGCTGCTCAGCATCGAGGTAAAAATCAAACAGGCTTGTCGCCCGTTGAAACTCCATATAGTTGATCAGGTAGTCGTAAAGTGAGTTGTAATAATTTTGTTTCGAGACAATCATTTTGTTTTGCGCATCGAGCAAATCGACGATCGAGACCACCCCACGTGCATAAGAGTTCGTCACGATGACGAGATTTTTTTCAGCCGCATCAGCTGCTTCCTTCGCCAGGAAAATCGTCTCATAGCTTGCCTTCATGTTGTCAACGGATTGGATGACGGCCTCATCGATCTTTTCTTCCGTTGCATCGCGCTCCGTTTTCAGCCGTTTCATTTCAAAGTAAGCCTTATTCTTTTCGCTATTTCTTCTCCCTCCAGTAAAGAACGGATATTTCGCCACCACACCAACAGCTGATTCCATCGCCGAACCCGAAATCCCCGGAGCCGTGGCAGTTCCAGCACCACCCCGATAAAGGTTGTTGGAAAACTCTCCGAAAAGAGAAAACTCCGGCAAATAAAAAGCCCGCTTCGTCGCAGTCAGTTGACGTTGACTTGCTGCAATTTCAGAACTGAGCTGCTTCAATGTTGGCGATTGATCGTGCGCAAAAGCAGTCATTACTTCCTTAAAGTCCTGCAGCCTCGATGGCGTATTGAGATGGGGAAGCAGGTGGCCATAATCAAGGGTGAGGTTCGTGTCAAACGGATTGATATCTTCTAAAACAACAGGGTAGTGCAACGGCCTGTTGAGCAATCGATTGAATTCGGTCTTCAAGTTTTCAATCACCGCTTCCAACTCGACCAAAGCATCACGGTTTGTAGCAATTTCACTTTCCCACCGGTACACCTCAGAAAGTCTAGCTTGCCCAGAATCCACCAGTTCATGCGCTCGTTTCAAATTCGCTTTCGACAATGCGACATTTTCTTCTGCAATCTTGTAATCGGCCTTGAGCCGCAGAATCGTCAAATAAGCAATCGCCGTATCTAAAATGATGTCGAGCTCAAACGCATCTCGATTGTACTCGCGAGCGCGTTGCAATTTTTTCTCAATCGAATAATCGGCCACCTTGCGCTCATCATAAAGCATCTGACTCACAGAAATCGTACTTCGAATCAACCGCTCTGGCTGTAGCCCAGCCCCAGCACTGGCAGTGTTGCGATCAATCCGCCTTCCTTCTAATCGCGTATCAATTTGCGGCATCAAACGAGAAAAGTTGCGCAAGACATCTTGCCAACCTGCTTTAACAAAGTAGTAATCGGTTAAAAAGTCCAAATTGTTTTCTACTGCAATTGTCGTGGCTTGCGAGAGTTGCAGCATTTCATACTTTGGCGGTTTCACCCGATCGACATATACTGCTTCCCGCATCACATTCCACGGAAACTCAATCCCAATTGCTTTCGCCGTCCGATCATTGATAATGAGTTCTTTTGCCCGAAAAAATTGAAAGACCATTTCTTGGTTGTTTCCCGAAAGAAGGAGCTCTTGCGCATCCAGTGCAATGCGCCGCGCTGCACGGAGAATTTCCTCCTTCGGCGTCATCGTCATTAGCACCCCTGCCTGGACCTCTAGCTCCCCATAAAGAGAAAAGCTCGGCAAGTAGCGGTCGTTCACTCCATTGATGAGCTTTTGAAATTGCTCATCACTCATCCGCCATGTTGGCAAAAACACCACTCCGCTCATGGTCGTTTCGTCAAGTGCTTTAAGAGCAGGCTTTGCTTCATCGACCACGGGAATAAAATAAGGAATGATACTCGCTTCCTGCATCTTTTCTTTGATCAGCTCCCGAATCACCGGAAACGCTGGATCTCCAAGCAAAGAAGCATCCCCAATAAATGCCAACACATCAGCGTTCGTAATTTTTGCAAACGTGTCGATCTCACTCAAAACAGTTAGGGGACTCGTGTAATAACCCACTACAGGACTTTCTTGAATTGAAAACGTCCTATCCGCTGTTGAAAACAAATTGATATTTCTTCCAATGACAGCCCGTTTAGGTAAATACGATTTGCTGAGCAGTTCATAACTACTCAGTACTCCCATCGTGATGACCAAGTCAATGTTGGGATCATTCAGTGCGCCATTGACATTGCGACGGATCCCTTCCATATTCCACGCATCTTCAATTGTAATCAGATTTAACTTGTACTCCGCCCCCAACAGATCGATGAGCTCAGCTTTTGTTTCGATGGAAAACGTTTCTTCATGATGCATCGGCCCGTCATAAATGAGGGCAATATTGGCACGCGGTTTCCCAAAAAGAAAGCACGGAAACAACAATAGAATTAGAATTGCCCGTATCAACATAAAATACATCAACTAAACCAATCTTATATTATTTTTTTTAATAAAAGATATGACCCAAAAAATAAACTTATTTTGTGTTGCTATTTTGGGAACTGTAGGAATTATCCTTGATAGTCGTGGTAAAACTAAAAAATTCTAGCGTTTCTCAAAGTCTGTGTTTTATGATTAATGGATGATTCAATCTTGGAAAAACTTATTTTTTCTCCATTTTAGTCTTGATCCCTTAGTAGTTAAGTCCCTCCTGCCTGACCAGCTAGCTCTCGATCTATATGATGGAAAAGCCTATCTAGGAATAGTTGGCTTTGAAATGAAAAGTATTCATTTTCATCCGGTCCCGTGGTTTTGTTACCCTTCATTTTATGAGTTGAATCTTAGAACTTATGTCAAGCTCCCTAATGGAAAACCAGCCATCTATTTTTTTTCTCTAGATGCCAATTCATGGCTCAGCGTTTTACTCGCTCGCACTCTTTTTAAATTACCGTATTGTTATTACGACCTACGTTATGAGATCGATAATCAATCGGGAAAAATGCAAAGTCTAAAGGACGGTCAAATACTCAATGCTTTCAGTTTTACACTTTCGAATAGCCCTGCAAAGGATACCTTGGCCTATTTCCTACTTGAACGTTACGACTTCATCACTGTGAAAAAAAAGCGTCACTATGTCGGCAGTTTAACCCATGTTCCGTATGAGGCTGTTCATTTGAAAACTTACGATTACAAGACTCAACTATTTAAGCGTTTCTCGATTGATGAGAATCAGATCACTGCTGAAGAGTTTGCTTGCTATTATTGTCCTGGCTTTAAAGTCAAAGTTACTGGATTTGGTCGGATTTAGAGGAAAGAATGCAAGTTGTTTGGTTTAAAAAAGATTGAGACTCGCAGATCATGAACCTCTGTGCCGAGCTGCAGCTGCAGGAGCTGTTCTACCGCTCTATATTTTTGAGCCAAAATTATGGCAGCAAGAAGATGCAAGCTACCGTCATTACGCATTTCTATATCAAAGTCTTCAAGAACTAAAGCTTTCTTTCATGCAGTTAGGCCAGCCTCTCGTCATTAGAGTTGGGGAAGCCACCACGGTTTTGCGTCAACTTCACCAGATGTATGGTTTTAAAGCGGTTTGGTCCCATCAAGAGACAGGTAATGATTGGAGTTACTGCCGCGATAGAAGCGTAAAAGCCCTATTGAATCAGCTCCAGGTCCCTTGGGTTGAAATTCAAAACCATGGAATTGTGCGCGGTTTGAAAAATCGCGATGAGTGGGCAAAGCGATGGCATCAAGCGATGTTTAAGCCGGTCTTTATGCCACCACAGCAGCTCCGTCCTGTTAATGTACCTTCAGAGAAAATCCCAAATCTCGATGACTTAGGCTTGACTCCCGATTGCCCAGGGGTTCAACAAGGTGGAAGCTCCCAGGCGCATCTGCTACTCAACAGTTTTTTAAATGATAGAGGTGAAAATTACACAAAAGAGATGTCTTCCCCCCTTACAGCTGGAACCGCTTGCTCACGACTATCCCCACATTTTACTTTTGGAACACTATCGATCAGACAAGCCTTTCAAACGGTTCAAAAACACCAGCCAAAGAGCTCCAAATGGAAAAGCTCTCAGCGCTCTTTTGGCGCACGTCTACGTTGGCATTGTCATTTTATTCAAAAGCTTGAAACCGAGCCTTCCATAGAATTCGAAGATCTCCATCAAAGTTACCGCCATCTCAAACAAGACAGCTTTAACTTAGAGTGGTTTGAGTGTTGGCAAAAGGGAAAGACTGGTTTCCCCATGATTGATGCGTGCATTACAACATACGGGCTGGATTAACTTTCGTATGCGCGCCATGCTCATGAGCTTTGCAGCAAACCACCTATGGCTTCATTGGCGCAAACCCGCGCTCCATTTAGCGCGGCTTTTTACTGACTATGAGCCTGGTATTCATTACAGTCAGTGTCAAATGCAATCCGGAACAACGGGAATCAATGCGATAAGAATTTACAACCCGATCAAGCAAAGCCAAGATCATGACTCAAAAGGTCAATTCATTAAAGAATGGATACCGGAGTTAAGAGACATGCCGGAGCAGTTTATTCATACACCTTGGGAAGCTCCGATGCTTCTGAACGATTATCCGCTACCTGTTGTTGATGAGAAAACAAGCCGGAAAAAAGCCGTTGAAAAACTGTACCAGTTGCGCAAAAGTCAACAATTTAAATCAACAGCAAAAGCGATTTACCAAAAGCATGGAAGCCGTAAACGATCTAAGCGTTCTGTACAAATAGAAACGCAACAGCTCAACCTTTTTGAAGATTAAACCTCTTTGTTTTGTTCGAGATCTTTAAAAAAACGTGCAGCATCGCTACGAACATCCTTTATTTTCTTCTCAGTCATTTTATGTAACATGGAATAAACACGTGCGAGCCGCAAATTCTTTCCAAGTTTGCTTTCGTTTCGTCGAAGAAAATCCCAGTAAAGATAGTTGAAAGGACAAGCGCTCTTGCCATTTTTCTCTGTCACCTTATAAGCGCAATTGCGACAATAGTTAGACATTTTATTGATATAAGCTCCACTAGCTGCATAAGGCTTACTGGCAAGTAACCCTCCGTCGGCATAAAGAATCATTCCTGAAACGTTAGGTAATTCGACCCATTCATAAGCATCAGCGTAAACAATCCAGTACCACTCATTGACTTCATCTGGATGAATCCCAGCAAGTAGTGCAAAGTTTCCAAGCACCATGAGGCGTTGAATATGATGCGCATAAGCGTGTTCTTTTGTTTCCTCAATGCATTGTTTTAAGCAGTTCATTTTTGTTTTAGCAGACCAGAAAAATTCAGGTAGTTTTCGCTTCGCTTGAAGGCAATTTTCCTTGGCATACGCTGGCATTTTCAGCCAATAGATGCCCCGAACATATTCTCGCCACCCTAAAATTTGACGAATGAATCCTTCGACGGCGTTAAGTGGAGCATGTCCATCGTGAAAGGCTTGTTCGACGCGCTGAATACACTGATGGGGATCGAGTAAGCCGCAGTTGATATAAAAACTGATATGAGAATGGAACATCCACGGCTCTCCTTCTAGCATAGCATCTTGGTAAGTTCCAAAAAGAGGCAGTCTTTCTTGAACAAATTGGTCGAATGCTTGAAGTGCAGCTTTTCTTGTCACTGCCATGTAAAATGGCTCAAGATCTCCAAAGTGTGTGCTAAACTCAGCTGAGACAATCTCCAAAACTGACTGAGTGGTGGCATCCGGTTTTTTTTTGTACGGGGAAGGAATGGTCACTTGGCGATCGGGTGGCTTTCTGTTCTCAGCATCATAGTTCCATTTGCCACCTAGAGGTTGATTTCCCTCCATTAAGATGTTGTATTTTTTACGCATTTCTCGATAAAAATACTCCATCGTGAGTTGCTTGCGACCCTTTGCCCATAGTTTAAAGTCCTCTTCAGTACACAAAAACCGGTTATCATCAAGAATCTTAACTGGTACTTTGAACATTTTTGACCAGCTCGCTACTTCTTCTGCCTTGTAGTACTCACTTGGCTTGGTGATCACAATTTGCTGGATTCTATTTTGCTGGCAGGCCTTTTGCACAGCATCGGTCAAGTTCGAAGGATGACCTTTTTCTTCTAATGATTGATAGCAGACCTTCGCGTCCTTTTTTTTAAGTTCTGCTGCAAAGTGCCTGCGTGCGGCCATAAGGAAAGCTATTTTTTTCTTGTGATGTTTGACGTGTGTGAACTCTTCCTTACCCTCATGAAAAAATATTATATCTTTAGAGAAATCGCAGTCTTTTAAACTCGAGAGTGTCTCACTTAATTGATCGCCTAAAATGACACGCAGAGTTTTCATTATCGCCTCGTTTTTTGCGTTTTAACTGTGCTTAAATGTTACTTTATTTTTGCTTCAGAGCGAAGTCTTTTTATCTAATCCCTAACGAAGTATGAAAAATGATGCCCCTTTAAGTTAACTTTTTTGGAGACACCCTATGAATTAGAAAAAATATCTCTATTTTCCATGAAAAACTTAGTTCAGTCGGTATTCAGAACTTTGAGATTCTTTAAGAGAGTGATTTCAGGTGGGAGTTTTTTTAGTTCACCTTGACGGAGGTTTAGAACAGTGAGACCTTCAATTTCTTTTAAGTGAAGAGCTAGCCAACCTTGAAAAGCTTTTTGGACTTTCATCCCACAAATAGGCGTATCTACAAAGTGTTGCAGTTGAAGTGGGATGTTCCATGCTTGTTGAGAGTTAAAGCCAGGTGATGGTAAGCCTAGCATTGGGATAGGGATAAAAAGTTCATCGCTAAGAGCGCTCTATAACTTGAGCCTGCTGGTTTTATGAGCTTCTGCAGTCCAAAGTTCAATCAAAGAAGGTTGAGAGGAAGCGCAATGCAAAGCGCTCTTTGCTTGTAATTTTTCAGAGTATGTATCAAATCCTTTTTGCCCCACGACAAAGATAAAAGCCTTTCTAACCTTTTCAAGAGATGCGTCAGCTTCAGTCGCTCCGATCATCGCTTCAAAGCGAGCAATATCCCCACCTGCACTTTCTACAATGTTTGTAAACAAAGTATTTATGAACGTATCGATGCCAGAAGCCCAAAGTGTTGATTCTTGAGCTTTGAGATTTCCAAAGATTAAATGACCTAAAAGTTGGTTTCTCAGATTAGATTGCAGCCCAAGTAATGGGGCTTGTATTGAAATGCCAACAGAAGACATATTCCCCCTCAATAGATAAAATTATTTTTAAACAGTGGTTTTGGCGATGCTTAGATTGAAGTATTGTGAAAAAATGAAAAGCAGCCCCATTCCATCTAATTATATCCATTATAATCTGTTTTTGGATTAATTACAAGGAGAGGTATGAGCGTTTTACAGAGTCAGGTTAAGTTATAACATCTTTGTTCCAAGAGTGATGTGGAAATCAAATGCAGGGGGTGAAAAACCATATTTTGCTCGAAGAGCTCCTAGAGCAGGAGCCTGTATCGTGATGAGAAAAACCTCAGAGATGTCCTCTCTTTCTGGGTGGACGATTTCGCATTCCTTAAGAGAAAAAGAGACTTTCGTCCCACACTCTTCAACTTTTTGAATGGAGGTCCACTCTTCTGGCATGATGACGGTGATGTGGGCGCCGATGAGACCGGGTCCAAAATAGGGCGGCTCGGAAAAGCCTTCTCTGGGCAGGTGTTGAATGAGTTCATGAATGTAACGGTCATCGAGATCGACGTAAGTGAATCCATCAGATTCTTGTTTGAGAGTACCTGAAAGGGGAAGGTTAGAATTGATTACTTCAAGTAGTTTTGGACAAGGCACCACTTCGCGGCAATTGATTTTGGAACTAAGCATGAGAAGGCTCCCCAGTAAAATTGCTAGTAAGTTGGATCCCATTTAAATGTTTCTCCGTCGATCGTGATCGTGCGGTAGACCCACTCTTCCTTATTTTCACGCAAGAGGCGATCACAGCCCATCACAAATCCTTTGATAAAACCATGACGTCGCATGGCGAGGAGCATGTAACGGGAACTTGTTGGCCGAAAGTGGCTACGTGGACCATCAACAGGTGAAAGCACATTTTGATGAAAGAGGATCACTTGCTCTGCCAATTTAGTCCAGACTCCTTTTGATGCTGGCGCTTGAGGGATACGGCTATGATGCGGCACCAGCTCGGCATCTTTTCCCCAAGGTTCCTGATAGCCGACCTCAGCTGATAACGTTGCCGTTGCAACAGAAAAAAGCACGATAAGAAATTTAATTTTAAAACCCATATTGCAACATGAGGACTGGAAAAAGTCCGTTACGGTTGAGCGCTGGATACGCCAGGTCCTCGTATACCCGTTCATTATAGAGTTTGGTTGACTCTCCTGCACCATAAATTCCCCCAAAATACCAACCGGCTTCAAAGCTTGTGGTGATCACACCGGCAGCAATTTCTCCCTTACTAAAAAAGTGGACGGCTGCGGCGATGAAGAGCCCATTCAGGAGAAAAGCAGTGACTGCAGATTGTTTTTGTCCGACGTAGAGGTAACCTGCCCCAGGCAGGATCATGTTGAGCGTTTGGGCTTTTTTAACAGATTTTTTTTTTGCGTCGTATTCAAAGAGAATTTCTGAGAGGTAGGTTTGGGACGGACTCTGCTGCGACTCCCGTTCAAGAGCATAGAGGTCTCCCTCGATTAAAATCGTTGCGAGTTCCAATTTTTTAGCTGTCTCTGGATAGTAGCGTCGGATTGTCCGCAGTGTATGCTCTGCTTTGGCTTCATCCTCTGTTTCGACGTAGCATTCATAGAGGATTACAAGCATGTCGTGGTAAGCAGGGAAGGCAATGGTCGTCGTGTAAAGCTTTGAGTGATTGTAAGCCTGAATGGCGTCTTCGTACCGTTTGCCCAGGTAGTAGCAGAGGAGCATTTGGTACTGGATTTCGAGTAGTCTTTCATTGTCATTCTCAGGGAGGAGGTACTCTGAGCGTTTAAATGTTGTGATGGCGCGATAGAAGTCGAGATCTTGAGCAAATCGTTGTCCTAAAAGGTATTCCTTGCCCCAAGCTTCTTTTTTTTCCTCATAGGTAAGTTCTGGAAAGGCTGGCGGCAATTGTTTCAAATACCGATCTTGGACAGCATAGTTCACTTGAGGCTCGAGGTTATCAGAGACCTTATAGCAGGAGGATAAAAACGCCACCATTAAGAGCAAAAGGAGTTTCGATTTCATAAATTCCACAGCCGTTAAAGAGGAGAGAATACTGAAAAGGGGAATATGAATCCAGGCCTTTCAATGGGAAAGAAGGTCAGATGCCCTAACGCACCCTGAGACAAGTGATTGCGATGTCATCGACGCATTCTTTGTCCATTCCCATCGGGTCAAACTTCTTGCAAAACTCTTTTGGATTACAGGCGCTCTGGCGACTAGGGTCTTCCGTTTTTTTATCTGCGTCTATGTGGTGGCTTGGATCTCTGATCTTTGCCTCAAATTCCCTGACTAACTGATCCATATTTGTTGGTGCTGTTTGAATCACTTCGAGAATCTCTTTGCGTGAAAGAAATCCACCGATTCCATCTGTGAAACTATACACAACCGAGCCTGATGGAATGGGGGCTAAGCGCGATTCACCTGTATATTTATCGCTTGCTCCAAGTCCGGCCCCATCTTTTGTTTCCTCAATCCACTCGCACTGACTTTCTTGAATGTTTGAGACCTCAACAGTTTTTGATTCAGCCTGAGGCTTAATGATCAAAAATGCAATATCCGCAGAGTGACTTGTGTAAAGATGGCTTTGTCCTTGAGAATCTTGAAAAACATGCGCCACTCCGAATGCAGGACCTGAAAGGGAGAGTTGTGTATTTTTATGAGGGAGGAAATCCCAAAACAATGCCCGTGCGGTTCCTTTTTCGTCATCTTTGCTGAGTAAAGTTTCATAGCTTTGTTTAAATAGATTCAAGTCTTGAGTAGAAGATTTGGATTCGCAAAGAGCTACTAAGTGCTCATAGCAAGAATGCACACTTGTAAAGGAGGTATATCGATCTAAAAGTTCTTCATATCTTTTCCTGAAACCTATTTGATCCAATGTTTCAATGAACTCTCGAACATCCTCATTGGAAAATGTTTGTTGTTGGCAGAGTCTGGCATGTATCGATAGGCTGCGATTTCTCAGCTCCGCTTGTTGTTCTCGATGCTTCATCATTTTCGTATCGAATGTCTCTACAATTTTGTCAGCTTCTGTTTTAAAAACGCTTGTCGCATTCTCTTGCCTGTAGTCAAACTCTGTGACAAATTTTTCATAGCTTTGAGCCATTTCTGAATATAGGGGGTGCTCTTGTTCAACTACTGTTGCCTTGCCATGTCCCACTCCGTCAAAAATCATTGAGAAACCATTCATACTTGAGTAGGTCCAGTCATCAATATTCACTCCAACTTCCCCTCCTGGGTACGTACAGGATGAGAGGTCCCCTTGGTAAAGAAGAGGGGACTTGATGATCTTATCTGCAGGAACATCTGCAAGTCGGTGCACAAGTTTTGGACCAACAGCTGCAGCAACGAGAAGTAAGCCAAAAGAGGGATTAAACCAGGAGACAACCGCGATGAATATCCATGCAGCGATCTTTTTAATCGCCTCAATTTGCAGGTGGGCTTGACGAGTGAAAACTTCTTGCTGTGGATCAAAGGGGGGTGAGCTCTCTTGGATGGCATGATAGTTATGCACAAACACAGGTTCCCCAGGAATCGAGCAAAGGAACTCACTGAAATTGATCCAAGAGTGCTTTAAGAAATCAAAGCGATCATCTGTTTGTGAAACTGTTTTATAAATTGGAAGAGTAAAAAAAGATAATTTTTCACTAATAGATGCCATTATTTTCCCTCGAGTACCTATTTGAGCTTTAAGATTTTATAATCTGAAATCGATTTTTTGCAAGAGAAACCCCTCCCAAATTCTCCCTTTTCTCGAGTGGACGATGTTATAGATAAACGGAACTCTGCTTCTTCCTCATCTCTGTTGCTCTTGCCCTCTATTTAATCCTGCTGGATGCTGGTGAGCTCTGATGCTAGTAGCATCAATCATGTGCCATTCGCGTCCCCCATCTTTTTTAGATCTCAAGAATCTCTGTAAACTTTTCTAATTTTACCTATCGACTATAACTGTTGTGATAAGGTCGTATCTCCTGCAATCTGAAATGTCCCCGCATTCGGGGTATCGATATCAAAACTATAAAAAGCGTTTCCAATGGCTGAGCAATTTTCTAGACTGCCAGTTAAGCTGTTCCCTGAATTTTCGATAAAAAATCCCACATCGCCGTTGTTTCCAGAACAGTTTTCTAAATTCAAAGTTAAATTTGAAGCGGCACGAGTTTCAAAATAAAATCCATTAACATCTGTATTGTTTGCAGTAGAATTGATCATGTTCACTATAGAGCTTGAATTGCTATGTAACACCATAATAAATCCATCATCTGCGTTAGCATTTGAGAAGCAGCTGTCTGCATTTAATATGATATTTGAGTTTCCAAAAGCTGAGAATTCAAATCCTGTAACATCATTATTGCTTGCTGAACATCTTGTCATTGTGAATCGTGCATTTGAATTGTCATAGGTATAAGTATTAAAACCATCTTCACTATTATTTGATATGCAGTTTGTTAGGTTTAGTGTTAGATTTGCATTTGTGTTAGATTCGAAATAAAAACCTGCGTCAAATGTATTATTATTTGCTGAGCAATTTGTTAGGCTCCCAGTTAGACTGTTTCCGCTATTTCTAATAAAGAATCCTGTGCCAAACATGTTATTGTTTTGATGACAAGTTACAATGCTCATGCTCAAACTTGCACTGTCACTAACGTCAATTACAAACCCATTATCATCGGTATTATTTGTTATGCAGTTTGTCATGTTTAGTGCGACATTTGACGAGCCAGATGGGTTAATACCAAATCCAAGAGGAAGATTGCGCGCTATGCAATTTAAAATGTGAATGCTTGATGTTCCATCAGTAGGGTTGTAGAGAAAGCCATATGATCCTGTTCCGATTACAGTCATGCCACTCACAGTACAATCTCTATTGATATCAACCCCATTTCCTGCCAGGTTAGACAGCTTAGGACCATTTATGGTTAAGGCTGGGATCTTAATCAGCCCTTTGCTTGTATTTACATTCAGTTCTACACCTGATCCAGCTAAGGTTTGCCTTTCTTTCATGACAAATCCTTGGTCCATCCCGTTTGTTGTCCCATCTCCAGGGAAGACATAAACAGTATCTCATGGTTTGGAGATGTTTTGGGCATCCAGAAGGGTTGCAAAAGGATCCTCAAATGTCCCCTTACTGCCATTTAGGTTGTTAACAAAAATAAAGTTTAAAGGAGCGCCAGAGCCATCTTTTGCAACAGTTTTTCTTTTGTTTTTATCGAGTACAATGGGCTCAAACCTCTCGATAGGACGTGATTTGAGGGGGGTAAAGTAGCGTTTTTTGACAGCTTTCATTTCTCTTTTTCCAAGAGGGATGCGAATGCCAATTGTTCCGTTAACATTGGTTCCAAAAAGCCGATCACCTGAAACTTGCCCTTCAATGCTAATTAGGTCATTGTAGGTGAGTCGCAATTTACCTAATCCTCCAAAAGCATGCAATTCTGCGCGTTTAAAGTAATACGTACTAGCTGCTACGTAGAGATTCCAATTAAGCCAAGAGTTTGAAAGGTAACCAAGCTCAAGGTTGCTTCCTGTGAGTGCATACCGATCCGTTTGGCAGATGAGCAAGTGGTTTCCTTTGAATCCCCCGAAGAAAGGATCTTTAACTCTGCTTTCATGACTTTTTAGTGGGAAGTAACTATTGAAGTAAGAGACAATTTCTCCCCAATCTTTTCCTGAAAAAACAAGAGGGTGTGTATATGAAAGCCCTGCTGTAATTTGGTTGAAAATATAATCCGTTCGACTTTCCGTTAGGTCAAAAAAAGTATAAACAGACAACCGGTTTTCTTGTTGAAATTGATAGCCAAGCCCTGCTCCTAAGTTGGCTCCTTGTTTTCTTTTGTTCAAAACAAGATAACGAAGGTCAATAAAAGGCTGCCAAGCTTGGTTTTCAAAGGCATGATAGAGACCGATTTTCGAATATTGCCTTTTATAGCCAACACCACTCCCTTGGGTGTGCGTTGCATCGAGTTCAAGCCCCGTTAACGTATGACACCCAAAAAGAGCTAGAAATAACATTAAGCTTTTTAATTTCTTCATTCAGCAAGCGCGCTTATTAATTTACAACTAAATTCTGTTTTATATCAGAATAAAAATATCCTGAATAATTTTTTTTAATTTTCATTCCTTTCTCTATCCACAGAAATGGTGCCCTTAGAAATTCAGGCTTATGATTGAAGCCGTAAAATGGGGCAATGATTAGGTTGGGGAAAGGGTGTGATTTCGGAATTTCTGATCTAAGATTTTTCTGACTGGCAAGTTGCGGAGCTTGATGGCAACCCCTCAGGGGGGTGTCGAGAGCGAGCACGAAGTCAGGCGGGAAAGGATAGATCGAGAAAACTAAAATTATCCTCTCTCGCTACTCCCTAATAATCGTCGGGGGTTTTGACCAGTTCTAGACCTGCATCAAAGGATTCGACATCATCGGTTTGAGAGCGATGAAGGTCTTCTTGGTGAGTGGTGATTTCTTTGTAGACATCATAAGATTTAATGATGTGAGGGCGAACAAAGATGATGATTGATTGTTTGTTACTGAGCGAGTCATTTTGCGAGAAGGCAGCTCCGATGAGGGGGAGGCCACCCAAGCAAGGAATGCTTGTTCGAGTTTGAGTGATGGAATTGTCGATTTGTCCGCTGATGATCAGGAATGCTTTGTCAGGGACAGTGACAGATGTTTGCGTAGTTGTTTTGCTTGTGGCAATACCATTCAGAGTAATGGGGCTAGAGGAACTACTATTACCCGAGATATTTTCAGTGATTTCTTGGTTGATATTGAGAGTGACAGTGTCGTTATCACCGATTTGTGGAGTGATGCTGAGGCTTACACCAACATCTCGGTATTCGAGGTTAGAGTTGGTAACTGTAGCGTTGCTTCCTGTATTTTGAACGATCGATCCTGTATAAGGGAGGTTTTGGCCGACAAAGATAGATGCATTTTTATTGTCTTGGGTGATGATTTTCTGATTTAAAGCGATGGTTGTATCGTTGTCGGCTTTGAGAGCGTCGACAACAGAGCCCAAGGAAAAGTAGGTTTGCCCTTTATGGAGAATAATGTCCCCAATCACACCAAGATCAAATCCATTCACAAACGGGATCATGGTTCCTGTTGGCGTAGTAGTGGCGGTGATACTTTGTAGCCCGGAGTTAAAGTCTGCTAGAGGATCAGGAGCATTTTCTCCGGGAGGTTGAGGGAATGAGCCTGTGCCATAAGCAAATTTGTTTCGATAGACACCTTGAGATCCCCAACGAAGTCCAAAGTTGAGTGAGTTTGCAATGTTAGTTTCAATGACGAGGATTTCGACAAAGACTTGGCGCAAGGGGATATCAATACTCTTGATGAGCTCTTTGAGTTTTGCTAGAGACTCACTTTCACCTGTGGAGATGAGAGAGTTTGTCACTTCAATCCACTGAACAGCCTTAATTGCATCAACAAGTCCTTGGTTGACTTTATCGCTTTTAATTTTGGATAGATCGTCACCAATTTTTTGTAAGGCCGATTGAATTTCCGAACCTGAGTGATATTGCAACTTGTAAATGAGGAAGCTCATGTCGGAAATACTTTCAATGCCGGTTTGATCTCCAGGAATGCCTGGACCAGGTGTGTCAAAACGTTCGAGTAGCGTATAGACTTTTTGCGTATCATCATCATTTCCTGTGACGACGATAGAAGAAACTTGTTGCATCCACTTCAGGTTATTGATTGTGTCGAAAAGTGGCGGATCGCTGACTCCCGACGAGATGAGGTTTTGTTCAAAATCACGTAAGATGAGAATCAATTGCTGTCCAGAGACGTATTTAGGTTTGTAGATGAGGTAGCCTGAAGGCGAACGAACAGGTTGTTCTCCTGAGAGTTCGGGGATGTCAAATTTAGCAGCTAGTGTTGTGGCTTCTTTGAGGTCTTTAGGTGTTCCTGTAAAGATAATCGAGTTAGTCTCTTTAACATAACGCATGTTTTGAAGTGTTTTGATCAGACCTGTATCAGTTGATTGAGCACGTTGAAAGTCATTTGCTAGGTCGCGCAAGTATCCCATGAGGACAGGGCCTGAAACGTTTTTAACTTTGTAGACTACAAAAGTGGTTTTGCCGACTGTTTTGACAGCATCTTCTTTTTCTACATCGATAGTGGGGAGGAGAGCTTTCACACCATTGATTGAGGCATCAGTTCCTGTAAAGAGGACGGATTTTCCATTCGAGACGAGTTTTGCGGTGTTAAGTGTTTTGATAAGGGCTGGGTCGGCTAAGTCTGCTGATTCCATGTTTTCAGCGAATAATCTGATATGACGGCGGAGCTCATCAGCTGACAAGTTTTTAGGAGTGTAGACAAAGAACTCCGTTGCTTTTTCGGGAGCTTTTTGATGCAAGTCATACTTTTCCGCAAGTTCCTTGACTGATGCGATTGATTCTGGAGTTCCCGTAAATAAGACGGCTTTTCCTCCAGAGGTAATTTGCGAATTTTTGAGTGTGCGAATCAAATTGGGGTCTGAGAGTCCTGAATCTTCAAGAGTGGTTCCTGCATCCACCATCCGCTGTTGGAAATCTTCAGCTGAGAGATTTTTAGGTTGATAAACGAAGTACTGTGTGGCTTTTTCAGCTTGGATTCCAGAATCGTATGTTGGAATCATGTTTTCTAATCGGCTAATGGCGTCTGGAGTTCCAACATATGTCACAGCATCTCCAGAAGGGGTGAGTTTTGCACTTTCTAATGCTTCGAGAAGCTGCGGATCATTTAGGCCTGCTTCTTGGAGTTTATCTGCCACCTCAAGAGAGCGTTTTTGAAGGTCAGCTGCGGAAATTGACTTAGGTTTATAGACGAAAAACTTTGATGTTGCAGCTTTTTCACTATCAAATGTCGGAACCATTTCCTTCAGTTTAGCAATGGCTTCAGGTGTACCAGTAAATAAGATCGATTTTCCATGCCCAACGATTTTTCCGGATCTTAAAGCTGTAATGAGCGGAATGTTAGGGTTGGGAGTCGCTTGCATTTCATTTGCTGCTTGAATAGCTGCTTTTTGAATGTCTTCTGACGAACGGTTTGTTGGAGAGTAGATGTAAATTTTGTTTGCTTGTTCGGCTTCATTTTCTTCATCGATTGTCGGAACCATTGTTTGGAGTTTTGCAATGGCATCAGGTGTTCCTGTGAAAATCACTGTGTTTCCATCTGATGAAACGCGAGCAGAATTAAAGGCGTTAATAAGAGGAGCATCGTGGAGTCCAGACTTTTTCAAGTCAGCTGCGGTTTGGACCATGTTTTTCTGAAACTGCTCGGCGTCCATCGAGATCGGTTTGTAGACGAAGAGTTGTGTAGCTTTTGCTTTTGTTGAGGTGTCAAAAGTTGGCGCCACTTCTCGAATTTTGGAAATTGCATTGGGAGTGCCGGTGAACATTACGGCGGTTTTGTCAGGAACCAGTCGAGCGGTTTCTAGTGTGTTGATCAGGGTGTTGTCAGCAAGGCCACTTGCTTGCATTTCATTTGCGACCTCTTTGATATGTGCTAAGTAATCAGATGCAGACATTGTTGTAGGACGATAGACGTAGAATGCAGAGGATTCTTGACGAGTTGGGATATCGTACTTAGCGATCATCGCTTTGAGCTTAGTCAGAACAGTCTCTGTACCAGTTAAAACAAGTGAATTTGTCTGTTTGTTCCAAGTAATGTTGTTGATCGCTTCGATGAGTTGTTTTTCATCAGCATCACTTCCTTTAAGAGACTTAGCAGTCTGCTCGAGCTCTTGCATGACAAAAGAACCTGGCGCGTTTTGCAGGCGATAAACAAAGTACTCCACTTTGTGAGAAGCTTCTGATTCAGCGTTTTGCTGTGTATCGATTGAGCCGATAATATCTTTGATGTGGTTGATTGTAGTGGGAGTTCCACGGAATACAAACGAGTTGGTGTCAGAAATGTACTTAGAATTGTCAATGGCAACAGCAACTGGACTTCCTTTGGGGAGGGATTTAGCAGTTTTTTGGAGTCCTTGCTCTAAAAATCCTGGCTGAACGTGAGCTACTTTATAGATGTAGAAAGTGGACGCTTCTTCAGTAGGCCCTTTTTGCTGATCGATTGTATTGAGGAGAGCATGAACTCGATCAAGAGACTGCGGATCACCTGTAAAAACAAGTGAGTGGGTAGAAGGGACCCATTCAGCTGTGCTGAGTGCATGTAAGAAGGCAGGATCTGCTAGATTTCCAGCTTTCAAGCTCTTATCGATATCCTTAATTTGTTTGAGGATTGCTTCTCCTGAGAGATTTTTAGGTGTGTAAACGTAAAAATCATTGCTAAGCGGGAGTTTTCCAGATGTTTTTCCTTTATGAGATGGAATGTCGAAAGTAGGAAGTATTTGTTTAAGACGATTGATGGAGTGTTCATCTCCATAGAACAGGAGGGAGTCATTCTCTTTTATCCATTGCATCGACTCGATAGTTTCGATCAGATGAGTAGGAGGATGCTCGGATTTTTTGATGGTTTGAACAAACTTATCGAGTGAACGGGAGATTTGTTCTTCATCGCCATATTTAATGGGATAGAGAAAGAAGCTACTTTTTAGGTATTCGAGTTCTGTTGCTGTGTAAGGGACGTCGAGTTTGGAAAGAAGCTCTTGAACTTCATTTAGAGTTGTAGGTGTCCCGATGAAAGCAAGCGAGTGGCTTTCACGAATAAAGCGCATGGTGCTTAAGGTTTGTACGAGAGATTGTGAGGCTGGGCCAAGTTTAGCTAGGCCTTCTTCAACTTGTCTCACAGCCTTTTGCAAAATATCTGCAGGCTTGTTTTTGATGTGGTAGATAAGGATATTACTTCCAGTGATCGGTCCGGAAAATCGTTGCGTAAGTGAAGGAGGATTATCCAAGTCTTCGAAGATCATGAGTGATTTTTCAATCAAGTAGGGGGTCGAAACAATGAAGATCGTGTTGGTTTGATCTTGAGGAACATAAATGATTGGGTTTCCTTCAGAAATCGGGATGATGATCTGGTTCGCTAAACCAATGAGCGTTTCGGGAGAATTATTACGTGTTATGTAAGTGTCAATGTTAAGGGGGCTTTTTGCAGCGTCTATGCTGAGCAGAAGTTTTTGGATCTCTTCGATGTTTTGAGTGATGTCTGTGATAATGACATGTCGAGTTTGTGACGAAACTTCTAAGACAGCGTCTCTTGAAAGAAGAGGAGAGATGAGTTGCCCAACAATTGTAGGGTTGGTGTTTTTGATTTTAAACACACGTGTCATGATCGGAGGAATGTAACCTTCTTCTAAAGGGGACTCTTGGGAGACAACTGTTGCAATTTGGCTAACGGCTCCCGACTTAGTGATGAGAATATTGTTGCCTTGTTCAATGAGACCAAATCCATTCACTTTAAGAACTTGAACAAGGGCTGACATGACATTGACAAGTGAAGTTGCCTCTTCCGACACGATGGTCACGTTGAATTTCAGATCTTTTTCGTCGTAGACAAAGTTGAGGTTAGCGATTTTGCTAACGAATTTGATGTACTCAATGATCGAAACATTGTTGAAATTGATGGTGTAACCTGGGCCAGTATCTGGAGGGATAACAGAACGCTCAGGCTCTGTTGATTCAGGCATTTCAGGTTCATTTATAGGGGCAGAGTGCAGAGATGACAAAGAAGAAAAGCATAGAAAGAATGTGAGAGTTAGGAGTCGCAGAGCTTTACTTGTCATCATGTATTTATGCATTAATCGAAAAATCTTATTTCATATCAAAGATGGTTATTAGTGCGCACCCTTTTTTTCACAAGGAAAAGAGGGTCTTCAAAGCTGCAAATTTTTTCCCATCAAAAAAGCGCATGCATGTTAAAAAGCCATTAAAACAGTATTGATATTTTTAGGGTAGTAGAAAAGGAGCTAACATGTACAAAGGTGAAATCGTCGACGCTCATATGCATTTGTGGGACCTCGATCATGGGGATTATCCGTGGCTAAAAGAGCGGAGTCCTTTGATTGAGGTGTTAGTAGGAGATTATAAGAAAATACGAGAGAATTTTCTGATTGACGACTACATTAAAATGGTGAAACCACACCATGTCACAAAAAGTATCCATGTTGAAGCAAATGCCAATCCAAAAAAAGCGCTTCATGAAACCATGTGGGTACAAAAGCAAGCCGATACATATGGTTTTCCACATGGAATTGTGATTCAAACCGATCTTGCATCAAATGATTTAGAAGAAGAATTGAAAGATCACCTTCAATACCCCAATGTCCGAGGTGCGAGACAAATTTTGTTTCGTGAAGAAGATTCGGATAAACCCAACCTTCTTCAAGAATTTCGCTGGCAAAAAGGATTAAAACTCCTCGCACAGTATGAACTTCATTTTGAACTTGCGCTTTTTGCCCATCAACTTGCCGATGCAACGAAAGTGGTGCGCGAATACTCTGATGTCCGTTTTGTTCTCGAACATCTCGGTTGGCCACTGGATCTTTCAAAAGAAGGCGTTGAGATGTGGAAAAATCGTCTAGCTCTACTTGCTGCAGAACCCAATGTTCATTTTAAAATCAGTGGCATTGGCTCTGTATGTAAGACGTCAGACCAAAAAACGATTGAACCGTACATCTTAACAGCGATAGAACTCTTTGGTGTAGATCGATGCTTTTTTGGAAGTGATTTTCCTCCTGGTAGCCTCTTTTGTACCTATCCAGGACTGTTAGATAGTCTCAAGAGAATTTTTAGCCAGTTTGATGAAAAGACGCAGACAAAGCTTTTCTATCAAAATGCTAAAGACTTCTATCAAATTTGACCTTTAGCTATCTATATGGTAAAATTTTTCCTCCTAACTTGGTCAGCATGTGAAGAAACTATCTATATGGAGGATTCCTATGAAATGGCTTTTTGCAGCGTTATTAGCTTTGGGCACAGTTGCCCTTGCTGCAGAGGAAAATGAAGAGATTCATCACGTCAAAATAGAGCTCGATCTCTATTGCCCTCATAGCGATGAGCTAGAAGCTCTGATCGAGACGATTAAATCAAAAGAAAATGAGTTCACACTCGATTATCGTGAGTGGGTATACAATCTCCGCGATGGGATTGAAAAACTCAATCTTCTACTTGATTCTGAGCAAATCTATCGGGGAGAAGTCCACGTGAACCACGATAAAACGGACACACTTCCCGAATGAAAAAACTCGCCCTATTTTTTCTAACTCTTCCGTTTACCCTTTTTGGATGGACTCATTTAGAGCTAGGTGCAGGGAATTATGGGGAGGACGGTCACACCCAGACTTCCCAACAAAAAACAGTGCTGATGGCACTTTCCTTTGTTTCCGAAAAAGAAAACTACATTGATCGCTTAGAGGAAACGGGAACTGAGTATGATCCTGAAGATCAATATGCCGTTCTTTTTTGGACATTAGACGAGCTCGTCAAGCGCTATGGAGAAGAGGGGACCTTCTATGTGAATGATCTTTTCCCTGACTATGCTGAGTATGCAGCCATGCAACTCGCATTATATGCCGAGCAGCAGGGCTATGATCAAATTAATGTGGAAACGCTTCCCGGTGATTACCAGTCATTAGAAGGAAGAACTTTTGACTCGGTGCATCTAAAAAATCCCGAAATTTCTCTTTTTTATGAAGGAATGGATGGGGACGCATTTCTCACATCTCCAGAGAAAATTCATAAAACAAGAGGGCTTTTATCCCAGCTTGCAGCTCTTGCCAGTGAGGGGCTTTATCTTTTCATCATTGATTCGTTTATTCCTGTTGAAGAAAAGATCTATGGGGAATTTTACAGGAAAACTGAAGAGTGGGAGGCTGTACCCTACGTCTATCCTGAAGGGGTTCGTTTTGATTCAAGTCACTGTAGTGTTTATTTAATTAAGTGATTCGTTGGATGGTGAGGACCGAGTGAGGGGTTTCGTGATTCGGTTTTGCCGTCACTTTGGTCAGTTCGCTTGAGAGGCCTTCGGCTTGTGTTTGTGCGGAAAGCTGCATAAATGAGGGGAGGGATCCTCGAATGGTTTCTTCGAGCTTTTGACTTTCTTTGGCTTCCGATAGATCGGTTTGGAATGAATGGACGATGAGGATGTCCCCTTCGTTCCAATTCTCAGTCGTTTCGTAAAACCCATGATGAGGATCTGTGCCAAGCAAGGGGTTTTGGTTGGCTAGGAAGCGGGGAGTTTCGCTTCCTCCTGGGAGATGAATCAGAGGTTGAAACCCACAGGAAATAAATGAAAATTGATTGTCTTGCGGCATGAGATGAAGGAGGTGGAAAGCAAAGGAAGAGTTTTGCTCTTGCGCGCAAAGCATAGTGTTCAAGCTTGTCATGAAAGTAATGGGCTCGAAGGGCTGATCTTGAGAAGTTTTGGCATCATGGGTTAGGCTGAGAATCATTCCTTTTAATAGTCCAATTTCTCCTAGCGACTCGAGACGGCTTTCGTTGAGTTCTGCAATGAGAATCATATAGGACTGATCGGCAAAGCGGAAAAAATCGTAGTAGGTGCCGAGGTCTGCTGCCGGATCGTAGTGAGCAAAGCCAAGATCAAATGCGTTCCATTTTGGGATGGCTTTAGGGAGCAGTTTACGATGTCCTTGCTCAAGTTGTTCCCAAATTTCTTTAACATCTTGCATTTGGTGAGCGTCTCGTTTTGTGGCGAGGGTTTTCAGATAGTTTGAAATGTCGGTGATGAAATCGACGATGTCTTGATACCGCTCTTCGACGGCTGGCTGCAGAGCTTTTTCAACAATTTTGCGTAATTCAGTTGGAAGGAGGGAAAGTTGGATCTTGCCGTAACTGAGCTTACCAACAATGAGTTCAAAGGTGATGACTCCAAGAGAGTAGATGTCGGTTGCGACGGTGACTTTGAGCGGATCTTTTTTTTGTTCGGGGCTCATGTAACTGGGTGTTCCTAGAAACTGACTTTTGTAAGAAGGGAGGGGAGGTTTCCGATCGTGGGTCAATTGGGCGATTCCAAAGTCAATGACTTTGACTTGGCCGCCTTCGGTGATCAAAATATTTTCAGGTTTAAGGTCACGATGAATAACGCCGTGAGTGTGGAGATGGAGGAGCGCGTACGAAACTTGGAGAATGATATCGAGTGAGCTTTTGATCGAGAGATTTTGTTGCATGATAAACTGCTTCAGCGAAATCCCTTGAACAAACTCCATGGCGATGTAGAGACCGCCTTCCCATTTTCCCTGCCCATAGAGCTTGATGATATTGGGATGATCGGTCAGACCGATGATTTCAGATTCCTTAAGGAATTGCTGAACCATTTCGGGATGTGTCATGAATTTTGGAGAAAGAACTTTAACGACAAGGGGAAACCCATCAGGATGCATTCCTAGGTAGAGGTAACTCATGCCTCCTTTACTAAGAAGCGTGTCGATCTTATAGGGACCAATTTTTCCACTTGAAATCGTTGGCTCTCCCGTTTCTTTGGTGAGATTCGGAAGTGTGCTTTGTTTATAGAATTCAGCGTTGTCCATGAGATGGCCTATTGACCAATTTTTGTGATTTTGACGCCAATCACATCTCCAATTTGAACGAGATCACCTTTGGCCATGCACTTTCCATTGGCGACGAGGCTGACACCTTGCTCGGGCTTGACATTGAGTTCTAATGTATTGCCAGGTTTAAGCTTGAGAAGTTTATCGAGATTCATTTTAAGGTGGGCCACTTCAACAGATAAGTGTATGGGTACCTTTTTAGGAGAGATCACTTCCTCTGAGCGGGGTTGCGGAGCGTCCATCGGTTGTTCTGCGGCCATTTCTTCTTCAGGATGGGAAGGTTCGGGTGGCATAGGAGGAGCAGCTTCTTCCATAGGTTCGGGTGGGAGTGTTTCCAAGTTTTCATCGGTCATCTTACTTTCCTCATAGTAAAGTGCATAATCGAGGATTTTAACATTTTCATCTTTGAGTTTCACCTGAAAGAGGGGAACGTGGTCAAACATGAGCTGAAAGGTTCCTCTTCCCAAATTAGGCGAGTAGGAACAGTAATCTAAAAAAAGCAAATCGCCTTCATAGAGATCTTTCGATTGATCTTGTGAAAGGGTCGTTCGTCCTGCAGTCAGTGAGAGATCGAGATCGATCTGATCGTACTTTTCGGAAGGGATGGAGAGCCGCCATTCACCGGTATAATGATCACGAAAGGCTTGGTGGAAAAGAGGAGGACAAACCAAGCGACCCCAAACTGTTTCACCATCTTTTTCAAGCGCAATATCGACACAGTAAGCATCTTCTTTGCTTAGCGGCATGTCGACAATTTTTGGAGTGAGTCCCTGGAAGACTTGCATCTGATCGACGAGGTGCAGAGCTTCTAATGTGATATAGCGGAAGAATCCTTTTTGCAGAAAAGGATCAGAAAACCCTTCTTCTCCTGCTTTGGGATCAATGGCCCAGGAAGAGAGTTTGGTAAAATCTTCTGTTGGGACGATGAGGGAAAAACTTCCTTGCAGAGGAGTGAGTTCCATACTGAGTTGCAAGGGGGAACGTCCCATACCTGTTAAAATAGAGGCCCCGGACTTCCATTCAGAAGTTCCAACTGTCATCTTGAACTCTTTCAAATTGAAGTTTTGGGCGAAAACATTGGCAAACTCTTTCCACGGGAAACCGGGAAAAGCTCCCCACATAGGGATTTCTTTGGTTTGTAAAATAGATGTTTCAATTTGTTTGATCCAGCCTTCTGGCGCAACGCTCATGGACCTATCCTGATGGTTCTTTCCTTTGCAAAATACGTTATTTCAATCAATTTAGGAAGGGATTTCTTTCAATTTTTTGCGTTTTTTGTTCCCCTTTCTTTTCTCCTCTGGCAGTTTGATTGATTTTTCGCAAAGATTCGGGCTTTTCATACTTGGTAAAAGCCGGTGGCAGGAGGTTGATTTGAAAGTGCTCAAGTTTGGTTTGCAAGGCTTTCAAAAGAGTTGGAAGATGAGCCGTGAGGTCATCAACGGCTGAGGCGTCAGGACTCATAAGTAACACATTGAAGCTATGCGGATGGGTGTCATAATGGTCAATTTGAATGACTGTTCCATGAAATTGTCCATAAGGATCTGGAAGCTCCAAGGTGAGCTCAGTTGAAGAGACTCCATTTTGACTTTCAATTGAAAGATAGTGCTCCATTTGACTCAGTAATTCTTCCATCGCAGGAGAGAGCTCGGAAATTGCTGAAGTCTCTTGCGCACCGTGGCTCACCGCTCGCACATCTGCGCGAGTTTCTGCGCGACCTTGCACGTGCTCTGACGATGTTTTGTTTTTTGGGCGCTCTTTGCGCAAGTTTGGAGTTTGTTTGTGTTTGGGAAAATCAAACACGGACCACCTACTCGCTTGAGGTTTTGCCTCTTTGCGATTCATCATCTCTTTAAACGAGCGTTTGGGCTTTTTTTGATTTTCTTGCACTTTTTGGTGCGACGTATTTCCATCTTTTGAAACTGGAAGAACCATGAATACCTCTCAAATCCATACCAACCTGGGTTTTGAGTTGACTTCACTCATTCCCAGGTTACCAATCGGCATCCATGTTGGCATAACTCCTAAGCAAATTGCAAGGGGATTATTTTTTGCTTTTGCCACCACCACCGCCAGCAGCACCTTTACGACGGATGAGGGGTTTTTTCCCTTCAAGGACAGGTTTAAGCAAGTTGACTTCAAACGCATGTTCGCTTTGTTTAAACGCTGCAACTAAGTCGGCCATGTTCGCATTGAACGCCTCGACTGCTTGTGGAGTTCCGACAAGTTGCAAGTTGTAAGCTTGGGGAGCGGTGCTATATTGATCGAGGATCACCTGCGCTCCGTTGAAAACAGAATTAGGCATGTTGAGAGTCACCGTTGTAGAGGTGACGCCCGAGTGCGTTTGCACGAGAATCGTTCCCACCATTTTTTCAAACAGTTCGTAAGTTTGAGGGGAGAGTTGGGAATAAGGTGGGGCGTCTGTTGGAGGGACAACAGGAGCAAATGGCTGCTCGACTGGCGGAAGGTTTGCGGTGAGTTGTTCGGCATCGATAAACGGGAAATCGTCTTTCTTTTTCTGATCTCCCATCATTCCCATCTCCTCTTCGGGGATGGGTGGAGCTACAAGACCTTCTTCTGTCGCCGCAGCTCCAGGAAGAGTAGCGGGTTTGCCCATCTTCTTATTGCGAATTTGCTCGGGAGTGTAGCGTTCGAATGTAACAGCAGTCTGGGGTCTTGTTCTTGGCGGTGCCTGAGCAGGAATTTCAGTTGGAACCACTGTTTCTTTTTTCTTGATCCCTTCAGGAGAGACTTCACCAGTTTCTTCTTCTGTTGGGGTTGGAACTCTAGGTTTTTCAAGAGGTGGTTTCGCTTCCCCTTCCATGGGAGCTTGAAGCGGTTGTTCAGCGAGCTTTTCTCCTTTTTCTGCGCCAGTAGGAGGCTGTGCTCCCATAAAAGTTGGCATGACAGATTCTTCTCCAGCTTGAGGGAAGGGTTGTTGCGGCTCTTCTCCTTTAACAACAGGTTGCTCTGGAGCCGCATCTTCCGCTGTGGGAGTCTGAGGCTTTTCTTCAGGTGCGACAGTTTCAATGCGAGGAGCCGGTTTTGCTGGAGCTTTCTTTTTAGATTTGAGAGCATCTTTGGCAGGCTGTGACGCTAAAAGAGAAGCATCTTCTTCTTTCTTTTTGGGCGAGCCTTCGTCTTTACCCTCCTGACTGGCTTCAGTTGGAGGTTGCGTCTGGGGTTGCTCGGTTGTGTAGGCTGTTTGATCGGTTGGTTGTTGTTCCCCTTGAGGATATTGCGCACTTGGAGCGGCATATTGTGGAAATTCTTCTTCGCCTTGGCCATAAGATGGAGCTTGCTCAGAGGGAGGTGCAGATGGAGGAGGTTGCTCAGCCGGAGGCTCTCCTGCAGAAGGAGTTTGAGGTTCATAAGGTGATGGAGCAGGTTGCGCTTGGGGTGCTGCTGAGGACTGCTCTTCCCCAACTTCCACTCCTTCGGTTGAGATCGATCCAGGTTCTGGCGCCGCTTTGGAGGTTTGAGGAGCGGCCCGTTTACGAACACCACCTTCTGAATCGAAGAGGCCATCGAGTTCGCTTTTGTCTTCCATAAACTCAGCAAAAGAACTGGAGGGAGGGGGAGGAGCTTTCGCTTCGACGTCCTCATCTTCATCACCTTCCTCTTCGCCTTTTTTAAGACGTCGTTGTTGCCGTTTTTCCGAAGGATCGACTTCCTCAACTTTGAGCACTTTCTTAAACTTTTCGGGGTCGACTTGTTCTTCTTTTTCTGGTTCGGGTCTCATAGGGCGCCCGGTATCCCCGCGTTGTTGTGTTGGATCAACCATTTCTATCCGCCCTTAATTTTTCGTATATTGTGCATCGCACTACCAATCTCATCTGTTTCGATTGCCATCTCGTGCTCTTCGAGAGCTTTCATCTCTTTATCCCATTCTTTGCGATGCATCTTGAGTTTTTCGATGTCTTGCTGTTTTTTCAAGAGATCTTTGCGTGCCTCTTCCACCTTTTTACGGGCTTCTTCGACCTGTTTAATTTGGTCTTGAACTTTCTTTTCTTTTTGTTTGAGCTCTTCGTCTACAACTTTAATGTATTCGCGGGCAATTTCGATTTTATCTGAGGTAGTTCCTTTGTCCATTTCCTCTCGAAGTTGCGTCATTTTGTCTTCTTTGTGACGAAAGGTTTCGTTCCGTTGTTCTTCAAGTTCCTCTTGCTTTTTCTTTTCTTGCTCGAGCTCTTCTTTTTTTTGCTTTAAAACTTTTTCGGCTTCTTCGAGTCGTCTTTTCTTGATGCGGACGAGTTGTTCAAGTGGGTACTTTGGAGCTGGCATAGCGTTTACCTAAATAAGGCTTGAAGTTGCTCGA
The DNA here is from genome assembly GCF_965215465.1 of Simkania sp. Lineage (GTDB taxonomy): Bacteria > Chlamydiota > Chlamydiia > Chlamydiales > Simkaniaceae > Simkania. The sequence goes on from NZ_OZ244056.1 coordinate 522,429, forward strand.
GCGATTCGTCAAAGGTACACTTTTCATCGACTTTTTGTTTGAGGAAGCGATTCACCTTGTCTACATATTTGATGGCAAAATCGGCTTGCTTGTCTGACCCAGGCTTGTATTCCCCAATCCGGATGAGCAGTTCGTTCTTTTTGTAGTTCGCAAGAACTTCTCGAATCTGTCCAATGAGTTTGCGGTGTTCTTCGCTCGTGACATTCGGAAGAATACGGCTTGCTGAACTGAGAATGTCGATCGCGGGATAGTGATATTGACGAGCGAGTTCACTCGATAAGATGATGTGTCCATCTAAGATCGAGCGGACTTCATCGGCAACCGGCTCGTTCATGTCATCCCCAGCGACGAGAATCGTATAGAAAGCTGTGATCGAACCTTTGTCTGAGTTTCCAGAGCGCTCGAGAAGCTTCGGCAATGTCGCGAATACCGAAGGAGTGTAACCGGCACGTGCGGGAGGTTCTCCTGCGGCCAGTCCAATTTCCCGCAGGGCCCGCGCAAAACGGGTGACGGAGTCCATCATCAAGATGACAGTCTTTCCTTGGTCGCGGAAGTATTCGGCAATGGCTGTTCCCACATAGGCGGCATTCAAACGGAGTTGCGCTGCTTGGTCTGATGTCGAAACAATGATAACGGAACGAGCCACCCCTTCGGGCCCGAGGTCATGTTCGATGAATTCACGCACCTCACGACCCCGCTCACCAATCAGGGTGATGACGTTGACATCAGCTTGAGCATAGCGGGCAATCATCCCGAGAGTTGTCGACTTACCACCGCCGGCAGCCGCAAAAATACCAATCCTTTGCCCTCGACCAGCAGTCAAAACACCATCGATGGCGCGAATCCCAGTCGAAATGGGCTTATCGATCATTTCCCGTTTCAGCGGATCTGGAGGGGGATTGAGAACCGAATAGGTTTCATCAACTTCGAGAGGGCCTCTTTCCGCGGTATCAAGAGGATGGCCGAGTCCATCAAGGACACGTCCTAAAAGATTGGGGCCAACCTTGATATGAAGAGGCAGGCGCATGGGAATGACTTCAGATGACGGGCCGACGCCTGTCATTTCTCCTAAGGGAGAAAGGTAGACTTCTTCTTTCGTAAATCCAACAACTTCAGCAATGAGAGGCTCTCCCTCACGCTTGATGAGGCAAACCTCACCCATTTTGACGTTGGGAACAACTGCTTTGATGAGCATCCCGACAATTTCGGTGATGCGTCCGTGAACTGTGGTCAGTTCAATGTCTTCTAGTTGTCCGATAAGCTTATCGAAATCAGGGCCTTCAGCCATAGACAATACTCCTCTCTACCCTCATTGTATCCTATGAGGGAATTAACCCCAAGCTAAAGGGCTAGAGAAGCTAGGCTAAAAGAAGTAAAAGTACTTTTTGCGGGGTGGCGGTTCAACAACAGGCTTGGCTTTTAAGGGGAGTTCGTCTTTGTATTTAAGTTTAAATGCGACGTTAAATCCGACCTGCTGCTCATAACTAAGCTGATCCCATAAGCTAGTTTTCTTCTTAAATATTTCGTGGTATTCGCGAATATTTTCTGCTGGAGTTATTTCAAAACTTGTTGGGTCTAAAGTGTAAGGAATCTTAGGAAGAGAATTGTCTGAGAAAGCTTTTTTGTTCAGCTTCCATTGAACGAGAAGAGGAAGTTTTTTCCAAGCTTCTTGATCTTCTTTCAGTTGTCGATGAAGTTGCTGTCCGACTTCTTTCCAAACAATGGTTTTATCAAGTACTTGAAAAGTTGGAATGGTGAAGTCAAGTGCGTATGAGGTGTGATCATTGAAACATTCGTGACAGATTAATGATTGGACTGGAAAAGAAAGGCTTTTCCAATCGGAACTTTTTAGAGCTAGAGGAAAGATCCATTGCTTTTGATTTTTTCCTAGGGCTGACAGCTCATATTTGTTAGTGGGCAAAGAAACTTCAAGTAAAGAGTAAGCGTCTAGTTGGGCTTTGGTCCAAGTCTTGTAGCTGGCTATTCCTGGTGGCTCTAAATCGAGCTGAAAAAACCTACCCAAGAATGCTTTTTGGACATCTTTTGAGAAAAGAGAGGAATCATAGTTCTTGTGGTAATGACGTATCCAAGCCTCATCAAGAGCTTTGACTTCTTTGGGAGTCTGAGGGTGGCAGGGGAATGTATGTTCAAGTTTGAGCTCTTGAAAGCGGAGCTTAAGGGCTTGCTGACTACTGTAATGGTACGAAACCCACTTTTCAATTTTAGAAGCAGACTTATGAATGGCTTGGATGAGATGGTGGTTGGCATCGGGAATGTCAGCTGAGTTCCAGGAGCATGCTGAGAGGATATGACTAGTCATTGCCCAGCGCAGGTTAACATCTACCTTTTTTTCGGCTTCAGGGTTTTTTTAAAGAAAACTTTTAACCATTTTTCTGCTTTGTGGGATAACTTTTTGACTTCGGAGGGAGTGGAAGGAATAGGGAGAGGGACATCTTCCATAAACAAATCAAAAGAAGAATCGTAGGAAAGCCCAAGCTGATAAAAGCGGAGGAGAAGCTGTTTTGCGGCGGGGCAGTCCTCTGTGAAGATAAAGCCGTCACATAAGTAGAGTTCTTTGACTTCTGCATCGGCCAAAGCTGAGATTTCATCTTCTGTAGGAGGAGCAGGAAGAATTGAAAGCTTTTTTCCGACTAAGACAACTTGATTGTACAAAAGAAGTTGCATCAAGGGAGTTAACTTTTGATAGGCTTCATGATCATTTTCGTATTTTTCATGGAGAGATAGGAGTTGGCTATCAGACAGTTTTAGAAAAGTTTTCACCGAGCTGAAAGGATTAAAAAGTACCGTTTTGAGTAACACAGTCATGATTGCTTGCCCAACAAAGTGACTGCTTAAAAGGATGGAGACTGTTTCAAGGGAAAGGAGTTCAGCGTAGTAAGTATTGAGAAATAATGCTGTGGCAAAAAACGACGTTGCAATCGCGCAAGTTGCGACGATTCCCATTTTGGTTTTTGTCGATTTGTCATCGATCAAACTTCGCCCCACAGCTGTTGCGCTTCCTGTGATTAAACTCACTGTTGCGACAGCTTTAGAAGGAAGCGTTAAATACCGTGCAGCAATGAATCCTGCTCCTAACGAAGCAGCTGTATAGTAAAGGTTTTCTTTAGAAATAATGCTTTGTAATTTTCCCATAACAACCTCATAAAGTTTTGAAAAATTATGAGGAGATATGGGATTAATTGCAAAGCAAATAGGTGCTTATAATTGTATATTAAACATTGTTTTAATATCGTCGACAGCTTTACTCAGCAGCACAGAAGAGTATTCAAGCTCCTGCTGGGCTTTTGCAAGCTTGACCTGAATCGTCAAGAGCGCTGCAGGGCTTAAAGAGCCACCTTCCATTTTCATGTTTTGAATCATATCTTGGGTTTTGTTGAGCTGCTCTTGCCCATCAGTGATCAATCCAAGAAATTTTGTGACAGGGCTTTGGCGTGCACTTGTTGGTGGGGGCTCTCCCACACCCACTCCCGCCTTGTCTGCAGCTGAGCGAATATCTTGGTTTGCGCTAGATAGTTTGTTGCGCAGCAGATATTTTTGCGACTGCTTGAGATTGAGATTTTTTGTGTGCAATTGATTTTGCAAATCGCCGAGAACAGACGATGCGCTATTCATTTGCCCAACAAGTGTATCCATTGAAGGTGCTGCAGACGCAGCCATGCCTCCCTGGCCGGCTAAATCAAAAGGGGTGATCCCTCCTGACTTACCTGGAGCCTGGCCAGCTTGCTCACCACCTTCCATGTAAGACTTAAAAGACTCGCCTGGTTGAGACTGTTGCTCTTCACCAGGCTGGATCGATTTCGTTGATTCGATATTTGAAGTTATGCGTTCTGGAGCTTGGTCGGACATAAGTCTACTTTCGTTTTACATCTGCAGGTCCAGGTGTCTTCTTCACAAACTGCTCGACAAAGTCGAGTGTTGTATTCGCCACCTTCTTTACTTGAGAATCCGAAGAATCCTTTGCTGATTTTTCCAGCATCTGTTCGCCTTTTGAGACTTTGTCTGGAGTCAAAGAAAGCGCAATTCCGAGAAATGTCGTTGCCATTTCATTACCTGGATCGATGCGCAAGACTTCTTCAAAGTACTCACAAGCTTGCTTGAGTTCGAGTTTGTGCAGGTGCAAGTAACCAAATCCAATTTTGATGAGGGGATTTTCTGGCTGCATCAGCTCACAAGTTTTTAAGAGCTTAACAGCAGAGTCTTCATCTGCTTGGTTAATGGCAATGAAACCCGCTTCTAAAAACAAGAAGAAGTCTTCTTCGTATTTTTTTAGATCTTCCATGATTTTTCATTCCTTTTTGCTAAATCTTTCTTTCTCGCCTTATGCCAAACGAAGGCAAAAAGCAAAAGCGAAAATACAAGCTTATTAACTTGTTTTCTGGTTTCGCACTGAGTTGTTGATCATTGTATTGACCTGCGAAATCAGGTTTGAAATCGAATCACCAACCTGTGTTACTTGCGACATTGAAAACTGCAAGAGCAGGAATTTACCTGGTGTTGCGGCACTGATCGAACTTGCAACGTTACGGACCTGACAGACAACAGCGGCTTGCAGAGCCGAATATTTTTTAATCAAGGTTATAAATGTTAACCTTGTATCCAATGCTTCCTTGGTCCAGGGATAGTCACCACTCATTAGTCTTTACCTCTCTACTTTCACAAAAAATCTTAAGCTGATGCTTTCTTTACGACTTTTTCTAATGCGGCATAACCTTGCATGATGATTCCGCATTGGTCAAAATTTTCAGATGCTGTTCCTTCCCTAAGCGCTTCTTTCAATTGTTTTGTGCGTTCTTCACAAATTGTAAGAACTTCTTTTTTTCTTTTCGTGCTTTTGAGTTCTTTTTCAAGATCAAATTCAAAAGGCTTGTTCTTTTTCTTTTCTAATCCAAACATTGGACAAATAACCTCAAGAGTTAGTTGTTACCTTTATTGCTGATTGTAGTTAATCTGATATTTAATGCCATCTTTTTCGAGAAAAATTGAATTTTCTTCGATACTTGTAATTTTCATTCCTTCTAAAGTGTCACCCGATGAAAGAATTTTTCCATTGATGACAACGTATTGACTCACGTTTCCGAGTTTTGAACTTCCGGTGACTTTATACTTTGATGTAATGTTAATCACATCACTTGTTGGTGAAGTGATGACGACAAAGTTTTTCACCATTCGCACCCCTTTTACCTTTTTCAACATCTTCACGGCTTCATTAAAATCAGTTTCGTGATTTGATCCGACACGTCCTGCTAAAATCAATTCACCATTTGAAAATTGAAATGTGACATTTAACAGACGTTTTTCAAGAAGGAGACTTTGGATTTGTGCTTCTAACGTGTTTTCGACAACGACTTGGTTGTCGAGCTTATCTAAATAAGGAAAGTTCAAATTAATGTATTCGGCAAGTTTTGTCGCTTCATCAAGAGTCTGTACATAACCGCGCAGGACAAAGTGTCCTGGTACAATGGATGTGAGGTTCACACCACGCCAGTTGGGATTTTTTGAAATGAGTGCGTTTGTTCCTTCCCAAACAAGTTCATCGATAATCACATTGTCATCAACCGAATGAACGAAATGAAGAGAACGGAGCATGTACATCATTTCTTGATGATCTACTTCAGTCATGACATGACCGAGCAAGAAAAGCTTTCCTGAGGAAGGGTTATAAGAAAACTCAACTTCGGGAAAACTTTTGAGCGCTTTACTAACTTCTTGTGATTCATCCGCAACAGAAACTGTGACAGTTTCACTTTTAAATAGGCTAAACACGCCACCAAGGGCAATGATGAGAAGAAGTGCGAAGATTCCAGCAAGAACCAAATGGCGCGTTGGAATAATCATTTTCTTCCAGTCTTTTTTAACAACCTCAGCTTCTGCAGCCTTAGCGATCTCTTCTTCCTTCTCTTCTTTAGAAGGAGAAACGTATTCAAATCCTGCAGATGGAGAAACGATGGTTTCACGTGTTTGCTCGCGATCGATAACTAAAAACGAAGTGGTTCCGAGAGCGATTAAATCTTGAGTGCTCAGTTCAGTGGGCTCTTGAATTTCGAGACCGTTAACGAGGACCTTGTTTCGGCTTCCTAAGTCTCGAATCATGACCTTTCCATCACCAGTGACCGAAATCTCGGCATGCTGTCTCGAGACACTTAAATCTTGAAAGATGATGTCGCAGGTGTTGGGGTCTTTACCGATCACATATGTGGTTTCTTCATGCAATCCAAACTCGGCACCAGCGTTTGGTCCAGAAATAATTTTAATGATCCATCGTGCATCGGCGCCACCAGTAAAAGCTAAGGCATCTAAATCGTCTGACTCTTCATAAATTGTCGGGGTTTCATCTTGCACAGCTTCGACTTGCTGCTGTGAAGGAGCTTCAGCAGGATCTTTTTCAGTATAACGGAAAAAGACACTCCCAATTTGAACTGTGTCACCTTCTTGAAGAAGGGTAGGCGTATCAACTGTTTTTCCGTTCACAGTTGCGGGATTGACTGCACTTAGGTTTTCAATTTGATAACCTTCATCGCTCAAATGAAAAATCACATGCTTTCGAGAAACCATCGGATCTTCGATCACTTGAAAACAGACATCGGGATCACGCCCAATAATCCATTCATCGCCTTCTTCCATTCGGACGACAAGGCCTGCCAAAGGACCTTCTTCGGCGATAAGAAAACCTGCCATACAACTGTTCCATACCTAAATATTCCTATCTTTTTGGAAGATACACAGATACTTGTTTTTTTTCTAGGAAATCATCAATTGCACTCAGATAAAGAGTGAATTTTCAATAGGTAGTGGCGACACGATCTAAATTAATGTTTGGTTGAAGCGCACGATCTCTTCTTGCCAATACGAAATATAGTTTAAGAAGTCTTCGAGTGATTCTTTGAAAACTTGGTAGCTCATTTCAAACGGGAGTGATTGCGAAAAAGTGAAAAACTTTTCAGTGGTATCAATTCCGATTGCACCGCCACCTGTTCCTTGCCCCATGAGATTAGCCTTCATGAGATGAATGAACAAAGCTTCTTTACTTCCTTCTTTTGGGATTGGGAGAATCAACGAGGATAAGAAGATCCCGGGATCGAGCTCAGAAATCCCAACTTGGAAGTTAGGTGGGAGCTTTAATCTATAGATTCCTTCCTTGTCTTTTTGAGGAATGGCTTCTAAATGGAGGTTTTCGGTCAGATTTTCTAAAAGACGTTCGACTTGCATGCTATCTGCTCACACATTTCTATCACTCATCCTATTGATTTAAAGTTTTCTCGGATTTTCTTCAAAAAGAATCGTTTTTTCTTTTGACCGACGGGTTTCTTCCGTTATAATAAGGCTAGTGGGCGTCACCTTGTTGGGAGGCCCTTTCGCAGACAGTTGAGGAGTTTTGAATATGGCTGGCGAATATGAACGCATCATGGAGTTTTTCAACCTGAGCCCTGAAGAAAAAGAAGAGCGGCTACAGGAAGTGTTTGAGGATTCGGTCGAGTACTTTGAGCGATTTAAGCACATTATGATCAATGGATCTCCTGAAGAGAAGAAGCAAGCCGTTGAGCGTGTTATGAATATGAAAAAACGCATCGAAGAAGAGACGAAAAAAATCTGCGAAAAGACTGGAATGACGGAAGAGCAACTTGCTCAGTTCTCTAACGATCCGAAAAATTTCTCCCCCGGTCAATGGGAAGCCATTGAAAGCGCGAAGAAAAAGCTCGATAAAGGGGTAGGGGATATCAAGAAAGCAGCCGCTGAAAAAAGCGGTGGCGCTTCTAAGGCCGAGAAGTCTCAAAAAACCGCTGGAGGGGCGACTGAAGGCAAGCCCAAGAAAAAGCGGAAAAAGCCCAAAAACTGGATCCAGTCTTAAGCTTCTTATATTCAATCTTTTTGATTAATATAACTCTACCTATCAACCTGAATATCAATTAATTAGTTTTTTTGTTTATTATAAAATAATGTATATATTATAATAATAGATATGAAGAGGGCGATCTGTACAAAATTTCACATTTTTCGACAGCTTGCCAAGAGCCTTGTAAAGGGCTAGAGAAGGGGCCGGAAAGACCCACCAAATATCGCTCAAGTGGACATGGGAAGACATTTGAGTTTACTTTTAAAATTTACTAAGCAATGATTTAGATTTGCTTATTGAAAAACCAAGCTGGTGTCTGATCTTTAACGATCAGAATTCGCCTTGATTTGTCAACCGAGCCTCTAGTGCCGGTACCATGATGGGTAGACGCAGAGTGGCCATTGCCAATTCTGTGTTTAAGGGAAAGGAAGATCAGAGCCTATCGGCTCTTTAAATATTTCACCTTCAACGCTCAGCATTCTAGCGTTATTTTTCTATTCACATACAAAGAATTAGGTAGCATTGTATATGATGCTAAAGGGTCTCCCCTTCTTTTTCCTGAGCTAATAGCTCGGGTGGCCGTCATACTTTGTATGACGGTCTTTTTTTTCATAAATTCTGTTGTTAAAAATAAAGATTATGTTAATATTATTGTATAGGCCATGAGTCATTGCATCTCGTTCAGAGATCTTCTCTAGGTCTGAATCTCCCGCAAGGGACCTGAGGAATTTCTTCCTCAAAATAAATAGAAGTTAAAAAAATATGGTAAGGGAAGGGAATTAATCCTTCATAAGACAGATCTTTTTCAGCTTTGATTAGCAGTTCATGTGTCTAAGAGGTGTTTTTTGACGCTCATGCTCCCTCCTTGCCAAAAAAATTAGAAGGTGAATATGTCCACAGATCCTTACACGTATAAGTTACCGTCTGGTGGGGCACAAGCAGTCAATGGATTGGATCCTACAGATGCAATTTCGCATGAGAACCAACTTATCGACACGTATAACGATGAGTTTCAAAACTTTTTGCTGATGGCAAAGAAAAATCCTTGGATGGCCATTCAGTACTTCATGTTTACAATGTCAAATCAGCTTTTAGAAGTTCAAGGAGCTGAAATGAACGTGCAATCTTCGATCATGAACGTTGTAGCTCAGCTCAATGGAGACCTCACAAAACTCAACTCAGATGTGAACAACATTTTTCAGCTGATTCAAGAAAGCGGAAGCGATGGAACCTCTGAACCATCGAACGAAGAGCAAATTGATAAGGCTGTACAACAGTTTTTAGATGATGGATATCAATTTTACTCTGACTTTTCGAGCGAGTTTGGAATGACTGACAACCCTCAAGGTCTCACATCCCCATTGGATAATTCTGAATTACAACATACAATGCAAAATGCTCTTGATGGATTTGGCACTGAGATTCCTTACACAGACCCAGCTTCTGATGGCGATTTATATGATTTCTTTTCGGATATCTATAACTATGGCACAACAAATTCAGCTGGGCTCCCTCTTGATGCGCAACAGATCGGGGATTATTTCAGCGGAGGGTTTGATACCAATGGGAACTATGATTCAGGCCTTTTCATGAACGCTTACAACAACGCAAACGGCGATAGTGAAAAGCAGATTGTCGACATCACAACAAACGTTGAAACTCCCTTAAACCAAGAAAGCAGTACCGCATCGACAACACTTTCTGCCGACCAACAAAATTTTAATTCTTATGAAGCAACCCTGAAAGATATTTTATCTCAAGTTTCCCAATTGATTCAGGGAATTGTCAGTCAAACAAGCAAGTCGTTCAGTTAAAAATTAGGAGGAAATATGTCTTGGGAACAAACCATGTTAGAAGCTTTGAGTCATCAAAGTGATTCAATTACAGGATTACAAATCAGTCAATCAGACTCGGCATCTTTAATGTCGAGTCAGCTGCAAGAAATTTACAAGTCGCAAGAGACGTCGCAGCAAGAATATTTACAGTTACTTCAAGCGCTAAACAAGTTTTCGAGTGTGATGGGGCAGAGCGATCTTCATTCATATCTTGAAAATTACGATGGAGCAGATTCAACGCAAGATGGGGCGCAAGATTTTTATAACGATTTTATGAATGAGTTTAGCCAATACGGCATCACGATTGAAGATACTAGCAGCCCAGATTTTAGTAGCTCACTGAAAAGTAAATACGATTCAGGAAGCGATTGGCAAATCACTTTTACTTTAGACGGAACTCAGCAAACGATTTCGGGATCAGATACAAGCGACCTTTCCAATGCGATCAGTGAAATTCAAGATGCGCAGCAAGGAGCTAACACAACTTCGAATAATGCGATTCAAGAATCACAAGCTACAGAAAGTGATGTTGCATCTGGATTCCAAAGCACGTCTCAAGCGGCTTCGAACCTCCTTTCAATTGGGAATAATTTAGCGCAAGCTCTCGGGTTCACCTCGAGCTTACTCGCCTCAATGGTTTAATCGAAAAAAAGGAAAAAATACTATGTCAACGGTTTATCAAACTTACTCTACTGAAACAAATGATGTTTCTTCTTCGCAATTCGTTACGGCAAACAATGCGAAAAAACCTGGAATTGGCAACCTCATGGCAGCCATTGCAGAGATTCAAATGGTCTTATCAGAACTTGAGGGAGCTTATTCCCAAATGGAATCCGAAGTAGAAAACGGACAGCTCCAAATCGGAGATGTCGTTGCAGATGCCATGCAAACTGACTATGAAAACAAAGTGGCTGACGAGCAGAAAAACATCAAAGATGGGAAAAGAAATCGCATTCTCCATGCATTTTTGACAGCTTTTGAAGTGATCGCAGCCGTGGTTGTTTCGATTGCAGGGGTGATTTCTGGTAACCCAGAACTTGCAGTAGCCATGATCGTTCTTACGATCTTAACTGTGTCGGGAGCGATGGGTAAACTGACTGATGCGATCGGTAAAGGCATCACGAAAAAGCTAGAAGAAGATGGAGTCAACAGTAAGACAGCTGAAAAACTCGGAAACCTCATTGCTTCGGTCATTGTGACAGCAGTGACGATTATTGCCACATTAGGTGTTGGCGCGATCGGTGGAGCAATCGATGCAGCAACAGAAGCAGGTGAAGAAATTGCAGAAGAAGCTGCAGATGAAACCTCATCTACTACGGGCAAGATCCTTGACGGCGTGAAGAACATGAAAAAGACTGCTCTTTTCGCTGGGGTTCAAGCAGGTGTTGGCACCAACTTGATCGAAAATATCTTTGCAACTGCAGCGTCAAATGGAAGTTCAAAAGTGCAAGAAGCCATGCAAATCATTGGTGAAGTGATTCAAGCGATCATGGCGATCTTAGCTACACTTGGTGGTGGCGCAAGTTCTGCTGGTGAGTCAGCAGAAAATGCAGAGTCTCTCCTTGAAAAGGTGACAAACCAAAGTGAAAAATTGACACAAGCGATGAATAAGTTGAAAGGCTTCGCAAGTTCTTTGACAGAGAACCTTTCTGAAGTCAATAAAGCTGATATCCTTCTTTGGACAACACGGATCAAATCTGCAAGTCAACTTCTTCCTGCAGGTCCAGAGGTGGGAACAGGCGTTATTCAAATCAAGCAAGGTGATCTTGAAGCGACTTTAAGCACTTTGACTGCAGAATTGACGAAGTTAAGTAATGTTTTAGAGATTAATCAAGACTCAACAAGTGGGCTTCAAAAACAAGCGCAATCAACGCTTAAAACTTTTGGAGGGGACGTGCAGCTTGTCAGTCAATCGACAAGTGAATTCGCAGCAATCGCAAACGTCTTATCGGCATTTTAATTGAGGAGGAAGACATGATGTGTAAAACATATTTCGACGCAACACAAACATCCGATCCAAGTGGCTTTGCAAACTTCCAAGTGAGTGCTGCTGGAGCTGAGACAAGTCTTCTTCTTAAGCTTAATACGCTTTATATGGAAATTGGAAAACTCGACAATGAACTTACCTACATGAATGCGAAAACTTCTTCATATGAAGCGACGTTAACGAGTACTTTCCAACAAGAGCAAGGTGAAGAACAAAAAATGGATACGATCATGCAAGCTTCGGGTTCTATCGGTGAAGCTGCAGTGACGTTTGGAGGTATGGGAGCGGATCTAGGAATGTCAAAATCAGCTCAGTCAGTGGCAGGCAAGGGAACTGATTACACAAACTTTAAGCCAGAAGGGGTAGACGACGTTCTTTCAAATGCAGTAGCCGAAGATGATCTATCTGATCCGAATGCAAAAGCGCGCATCACAAAGCTCAAGACGAATTTCGATCTCGAAAAAGACACGCTAAATCAAGTGACAAAGCTCAGTAACGGAAAAGAAATCACTGATAAAGATCTTCTGACATTACTTAGCTCAGATGATCCAGAAACACTCGAAGCAATTAAAACTCAAGTTCAAAGCAAGATAGACGATTACATGAAAGGCGTTGCAGAAAATTCAGAGCGGATTCGTCTCATCTCGCAAGCTGGAGGTTACTTGATGCAAGGAACGTTCAGCTTTAGCTCTGCAACTTACAAGCAAGCAGTAGCAGAGGCGCAAGCAAATGCAACCATCCTGCAGAACTTGAACTCGCAAGCAAACACTCTGTTCTCCAATATCTTAAGTAAAGCTGATGCTGAATTCTCTCAAGGGGCACAACAAAACCAGATCCTTGAGCAGCTTATCGCTAACAATAAGAACGGAGGATAAAAACACTCTTTTTTTCTCACCCTTTCAAGGTTCCCCACTTTTTTCGTTGGCCGAAAGGTCCCAACGCTGGCCGCTACGACTTCCTCTCCCCTCGTAGCGGCCTTTTTTAGTATCTGGGGTTGTGGAATTTGTTTCGTTTCATATACCCATCTTCTGGAAATCTCTAAAATCTCTTCGCTCGGAAATAGCTGAGGCTATTCCGCTTCACTCAGATCTTTCAGGTCTTCCTCAGAATCTGGGCCTCTGAAACGAAAACATTCCACAACCCCAGATACGGGAGGAGAAGTGGAAATCGCTCAGGCTATTTCGCTTAACTTTTGCGTAGGAGGAGGCTTACTATATATAAGGAGGGTTGCCGCCCTTCTCCGGATGTGGAGGAGGGATGTAAAAAATATTTAACACAAATATTTAATTATAAGTAACGTGTGAAGTTATATTAATTAATTTTAAAAAAATTGTTTAAATTTTATGAGGATATGCTATTATTAAGATACAGGATCGAAGAGATCATAATGTAATAGTTAAAGCGGGTAAGCTGGAAAGGCGAGGCCACGGGGGGAGTACCACCATAATAATTACCTTAGGTAGTTCCACCAAAAGCTTCCAAACTTAAAACAGCATTTGCCCTAGATCCCAGGCGAAAGTGTTACTCACTTTGCCGGAGGCTAATCTAGCGTTATCTACACTAATATAAGTCATTAAGACGCTGATTACCTTAGAAATATAAAGTACACACTCGATGTATTTGCATCTGCGTGTAACTTTGATTTGAGGTAGTTAAGCGTTGTCGCATCATTTTCATTACCAGTACATTGCGTCAACTAGCTTGTAAGAGTTATTTGCTTTTTCTCTGAGTTTCATTGAAACTTGGATCGGGCCTGAAGGTCCATTATAAAGTGTTAATGCCTAGGAAGTTATATTCCAGGCGAAAAGAACAATATCCTTATCCTATTCCTTTTCTTTCCGTACTCCCTGCCTCCGCCCCGTCTCCCCGGGGCGGAGGCTTTTTTTTGAGTCGAGGTAGAGGAATTTTTGGACGGTTGATTCGCTGGCTTCTGGCAACCTTCCCCCCTTTTTTCGCTCGGAAATAGCTGAGGCTATTACGCTTCGCTCAAAATTGGGGGAAGGTTGCCAGAAGCCAGCGAATCAACCGTCCAAAAATTCCTCTACCTCGACTCTGAGTTGGCATGAGATCTAAACGAAAACATCCTCCATCACCAATTTTAGAGATTTTGATTACAAGTCATATAAATTAAGTAGTTTGAGTTTTAATTTTAAAAAAATTGTTTAAATTAAATTAAGATGTGGTATTATTAAGTTACAGGATCGATGAGATTCATAATAACTAATCACTTTATCCGGGTAGCTAAGCCAGAGAGCTAGTAAGGGGGAAAGGTCTTTTAATAAATACCTTTTAGGCAATTCCACCAAAAGCTTCTAAGGAGCGGCAGATAAAATACCCTAAGATCCAGGCGAAGTGTTTCACACTGAGCCGGAGGCTAATCTAGCGTTATCTACACTAATTAAGTCATTAAGACGCTGATTACCTTAAAGATAGAACATGCACTCGTAGGCGTTTGCGTACACGTGTGTTTTTGATTTATAGGTAGTTAAGCGTTGTCGCATTTATCTCTAATTTATCACAGTTTGCGTCAACTTGCTTCTACAGCAGGATTTACTCTTCTATGGTTGTGATCAGCCGTGAAGACTTTTTCTCTGGGCTGCCATAGCAGCTTGGACGAGGCTTAGAAGGCCTATTTTGTAGAATGTAAGCCGAAGAGGCTTATGGGGGAAATTATGACAGAGCTAGTCTATCACACTGAAAGTGGCTGGGAAGCGCAAGAGAACTCAGAATTTCAAGCATTGATGCAGCAAATGGAGTCTTTTAAAAGCGCAGGACAGAAATATGAGTTTTGTGAGCTTGTTGTGTTTGGGTTTATGAGCCAGTTTTTTGGGGGACAAGCAAGTTGGCAAGCAAATGTAATAAAGCACCTTTCGAATAACGAATTATATGACACTCAGGCGATTGAATACCCATTTGATCAGGTGGTGAATAGTGGGTTAAACAATACTGGAGCTGATGGACAAAATGAGCCATCTGAGAGTGATTATGAGCTCACACACCAGGCTTATTTAGCTGCTAACAATCTACTTCAGGATTTGTATACAAATCCGATATTTGATGGGACAAAGATCCCTCAAGAGGTGTTAAATAACTTAGTCTCAATCTTTGGGTTAAGCCAAGGTGATATTGAGTGGAACTTAGAAACGGTCACTGTAGATGGAACACAGGAAAACATAGAGGTGCCTTCTTTTAACGCGAATTACGACCCAGATGATCCGAACGATAAAACAAATTCGCCTGTAGGTAAAACAACGAACTTTTGGTATCAAGGAGCGCATTATGCAGCTGGGGATCCAGACTTTACGAAATGGATGGATCAGATGCAAGTGGTGTCACAGAAGATCCAACAAACGATCTCTTTTTTCACAGATATGAGCTCCACATCACAATCAGAAGTGAATTTCGATATGAGTGAACAAAAAGAGTACTTGGGATCTTGGCATAGTTTGTTAAAAGCGGTAGCGACGATGTTTCAGACCTGGGTTCATAATGAGTTAACAAATTAATAAATAAGGGATTGAATTAATAAAATCCCGAAGAGAATATCAACAAAAAGGCCTACGGGGGAACTTATGACAACATTAGCATATCACACAGAAGGTGGGTGGGAAGCACAAGAAAATGCTGAATTTCAAGCGTTGATGCAGCAAATGGAGTCTTTTAAGTCAGCAGGCCAGAGATATGAGTTTTGTGAAGTTTTTGTCTTTGGATTTATGAGCCAGTTTTTTGGGGGACAAGCGAGCTGGCAAGCGCATGTGATAAAACACCTTTCAAATGTCGAACTCTATGATACTCAGGCGATTGAATATCCTTTTGATCAGGTGGTGAATAACGGCCTTGGAGGAGATAATCCAGCTGGAATGATGAAACTCACGCAGCAGGCGTACTATGCTGCAAATAATATGCTTGAGGACCTCTACACAAATCCAATGTTTGATGGGACAAAGATCCCTCAGGAAGTCTTAAACGACTTAGTCACAATCTTTGGATTGAGTCCAAAAGAGGTATTACCCAAGAATGTAACGGTCACAATAGATGGAAAACCAGAGCAAAAAAAAGTTCCGTATTTTTATGCGGGATACGATAAGAACGATCCCGAAGATTCACTTGTTGGAAAAACATATAACTTCTGGGAATCAGGTGTAAACGATGCACCAGGAGATCCGAACTTTACGAAATGGATGGATCAGATGCAAGTGGTGTCACAGAAGATCCAACAAATTATCTCTTTTTTCACTGACATGAGTTCGACTTCACAATCAGAAGTGAATTTCGATATGAGTGAACAAAAAGAGTACTTAGGTTCTTGGCATAGTTTATTGAAAGCGGTTGCTTCGATGTTACAGACCTGGGTTCGTAATGAGTTAGCAAGGTAATACAATGGAACATAAGTTTAACTGGAATGTTCTTGCAGGGGCGAAGAACTCTAGAATCAAAATAGAAGATTAATCCACTAGAAGGGAAGAATATGAGCACACCAACATATACTTATACTCCTCCTGCAGAAGATAATAATTGGTCGAGCAATACCTCGCTCATGTTGTTAGATTCTGCAAATAGTATGTCAGATGCCATTACTGGTAACATGATCCAAATGTCAAACATCGGTTTGACCTTTATCAATGAGAATACAACCCTTGCTCAAGCAGAGCAGGACAATGTTAAGCTTTTGATGGAAGGTGGTCAAGCTAATGCGTTCGATGGAAATGATTCAGATAACGATCCACGTATTTGGGGAAATAGTAGCAAAGACCCTAACACAGACTCGAATGACGTTAACATGGTGCAAACAGATGTGAACAACTGTACGTCGTATTATAAAGTGATTCTTTCGATTGTGCAGGCGATTATTAGTAGCTTCACCAATTCGTTCAAACAAATACAACAAAACCAGATGCAGCTTTTCACTTTCATGAACGGTGCAAATCAGCAACAAGATTACGTTTCTTCTTTACTTGGAAGCTCACTGGTATAACAAAAAAAAGGTTAAAAAATGTCAAATATTCAACAAATTGATGCGTCAAAAGTAGAAGTTTCTTTCGCTGCAACACACAGTGAAAGCGATACTTCGAACGGCTTATTATTAGATTTACATGAAGCTCTACAGACGCTTTTATCTACTCAAGATCAACAAGACGCTCCAGATACAAAGGCAGCGGTGCTGAAACATTTGAATTCAATTGGTGATCGTATCAAAGAGATTCAAAAGACAACTCATATAATTCCGAGTGAAGGGATCAAGATCTTTTTCTATTTGCTTGCTGAACTAAATAATGCAACAGTTGTCAATTCCGACCTTGAAGCTTTTCTTGGTCAAGCAAACAATGCATTTGGAATTCAAGAATCAAAAGATGCCGAGCAACAGTTTGTCAAAGCAGCAAAAGATTACTATAAAGCAACGCACCGTACTTGGTGGCAGAAAGCGCTTCATTTTATTGTGAAGATTGTGACTTATGTTGTCCTTCCAGTCACTGCACTTGTGACAGCTGATCCTGGAATGCTGATGGCAACTGTTTTTATGGCGACAATGTCTGCCACAGGTGGAACAAAGAAAATGTCAGATGATATCACGTCTGGATTGAAGAAAATCATGCCAAAAGATGTTGCTCAAGTTTTAGGTGGCATTTTGACAGTTGCAATTAACTTCACAGCAACTTTAGGACTTGGAGCAGTGGCTTCCGTTGAAACGATTGGAGTTGAAATTGGTGACTCTGCTGTAGAGGAAACTTCAGAAGGTTTTGAAGTTGCCGAAAGTGCTTCAGAAGTTAGCGAGTCTGCGAGTTCGAATGTAAAAATTGGAATCACTGACAAGTACCAACTCAACTTAAAGCGCATGCTTTCGATTGGATTCATGGGTGGCTCTGCAACACTTGCTCAAGAAGCGCCTCAAATCGCTGAAGGGTTTGTCGACTTGCTTCCTGTGAGTGAAGATGTGAAGAAGACTCTTGGCAAGGTGATTCTTGTTCTCTTAGAGCTTATTGCGGTTGTTGGAATGATCTATGGTGGTTATTCTGCAACAACTTCTGATGCCGCGACTGCAAATGTTCTGCAAAGTGGGATGGATGAAGTCGCTGGTAAAGCGGGAAAATTTTTCTCGGAACTGATGCCAAAATTCTTTAATTTTCTAGAGACAAATGGTGACACAATCAGATCAACTGCACGCTTTTCAAAATATTTCTCTTTTGCAGCTGGTGGTACAGCTCAAATTGGAATTGCCGGGTATACAGCGAAACAAGCAGTTGCTGAAAAAGACCTTGGGCATGTTAAAGCATCTCTTAATGAGATTATGTCTTCTGAAAAGATGACACAAACCTCAACAAAGCAGATCATTCAAGATGCAGAGCAAATGATGCAAATCTTTGACGTCATGATTCAAAACGTTGGATCGTTATATCAAATTAATAACGTTGCAGCTGATTACTTGGCACAATAAACATAAAGGGGGATACCTATGGCATTAGGACTACAACAAACGGACAAAGTAGATACTGGAAACCAAGCAGTTGCATCAAGTGCGATTGGAGCTTTTATGACTTCAAGTATTAAGCAAGGTGCCGTTTTATCATTACTTTACGTGATGGAAAACCTCTTCAATTATAAGACGACAAATTTTGTTGCTACAGATACAGTTAACTTTTACAACGACCAAGCAAATCAATTGATTATGAAGTCAGTTGGAGGAGCTGCCGGGGGATTACTAACAGTTGTTGGCGCTGGTTTAGGGGCATACAAAGAATATCAATCGAATCAACTGCTTGCTGGAGACCAAAAAGAAATTGAAACGATGGGAAGCTATCTTGAAGAAGCTGAAAAAGCTGGCTCAGAAACTTCACACGTTCTCTCTACATCTGAATCCACAGGTTTTGATACTGAAAAGATGGCGGAAGCTCAGAAAGCGCGCATGGCAAAATTAACTCGAGAAACCAATTTCACGCAGCATGGTCTAGATGATCAAATCGACATTTATGGTCCGAATAAAACAGATAAACGGATCATCCAGCTATCTGACAAGGATGAAGCTGAAGCACTTGCCGGTCATCTTCGCACCGAGATTGGTAAGAAACGAGATGCTCTCAATGCAGAACGTAATAAGAACAACCGAGATGGCGACAACTTGAATATGGTGGTTCGATCTGCTGGAGTTGTGATTGACTCGGCTCTCCAAGGTGGAAGTGCTTACTACATGCAGAAAGCTGGTGAAGATGATTCAGCACGTTCTGTTGGACAATCGGCACTTGCGACGATCCAACCAGCAATGAATGAGATGATGTCTCAAGCTGTTGAAGCCTTTAGAGCTGCGGCCCAGGCTTCTGAAATTAATGTTGAACTGGCTCGAGGAGATAACCTCCAAAACGGCTAAACATAACAAATTCCTTTTCTTTCCGTACTCCCTGCCTCCGCGTCCGTCTCCCCGGGCCGGAGGCTTTTTTTTGTATTGGGATTGAGGAACTTATTTTGTTTATTTCCCTTATCTTCTGACGATCTCTCCTGTTTTTGAGCTTGGAAATAGCTAGGGCTATTCCGCTTCGCTCAAAAACACGAGATCTCATCCAGAATCTAAGGAATCTAAACAAAAGCGTTCCACAATCCCAATACTGGGGATCGGAGCATACCCAAAAATTCCTCAACCTCGACTCTAGTAAGAGTGAAATCTAAACAAAAGCTTTCTACAATCCCAATACTGAGGGCAGGGGTAAGATCTAAATGAAAACATTCCTCACTCACAAATCCCGAGGAAATTAAGTTTTCAGTGTTGTAAATTTTTTTTCACATACATAAGATGGCTCATTCTTTATTTTTAACGAAAGGGTAGAGCATGAAGCTAACTATTTGGGGAATCTCCATTCTATTTGCCGCTCAAGCGCATGGTGTCGAATATGGATCATTGATGACAACCGCGGAAGAGGCAGAAAAATTATCCAATGACACTCAAGTTAAAGAAGCAGTCGTTCAATCGAGTCAGGATTACGAGAAAGAACTTTGTCTTTATCGCCAAGGCACTCTTTCTTATGAGTCGCTTCAAACTCAGTACTCTTCAACGTTCTCAGAGCTTTTGAGTCAT
Organism: Simkania sp.; assembly: GCF_965215465.1. Lineage (GTDB taxonomy): Bacteria > Chlamydiota > Chlamydiia > Chlamydiales > Simkaniaceae > Simkania. The sequence goes on from NZ_OZ244056.1 coordinate 542,165, forward strand.
GTGCAATCTCTCATTGCAGAAGATACGACGGGAACGATTTCTCCGATTCAAAATGATTATGATAGCGACCACACTTCAGAGTATGCAGATCACCTGCGCGAGCTGATTGGAATTGTGCAAAATGAGCTGGATATTCCCGCTTATGAATGTCTCCTTCCTCCTATAAACTCTTACAAAAACCTGATTGCGAATGGTGATTTCAATGAGGGGACGACTGGATGGCAGATTTCAGGTGGTTCAGGCACTCTTGTTGTCAATTCTCCCGATTCTTATGACACTACAAGCCCTGTTGAAAATAAAAACAGTCTTTCTTTTTCGGGCATTCCTTCTCATCCGGGTTACATCAGTGTGAGTCAAGAGGTCACAACGATTCCTGGTCATCTTTATTTAGTAGGAGGGTACGTTTTGGGAACACCTCCTAGCGGTGACGATGGCGCTTACTCTGGTGGAATAGACGTTGCAGGTGCTGTGTCTCTAACGAGTTCGATCACAAAAAAAACAACTGAGTTTCCTCAAAGTTCAAATGAAATCGATCAAGCAGGTTTTCATCACCGGTTTTATTGGTTTACTGCTTCCGGTAATTCGATGCAGGTAAGCTTAAGCGGGGGAGAAAAGACTGTCTTTAAAAACATTGTTGCAATCGATGTCACAGGTGAACCTGAGCTGATGCAATACGCAGCTTCTGTTTTTCCACAAGTGAGCACTTTAGGAGATCCTGATGTAGGACACTATCCACAAGTTGAGTCAAAATTAAATGAGGGGGATAATCTCTTAGATGGTTCCATTTCGATTCAGAAAAATATTGATCAATCTCCTTTGAAAAATGCAGGGCACCCTTATTGGTATATCGATGGAAGCATTCCTGCGAATCACGAAATTAAACTCACAAATGCTCTGAATGGAGCGCATGCGTTATACATGCCTAAAAATGCTTCGGTCACTTCGAACGGTCCTGTGCCCTGTCCTATTAGCGATTACACTCTCCATGCAAAAGTTTTTGTTCCTCAAGGAGGGAGAGGAAGTGTGAACTTCCAATTCACAGGGACTTCACTGATTGATAACAATTCTCTGCCCAAAATCTCTCAGACTTTTTCTTCATTTGCACCTGGTCATGTAACTGCCATTCAAATTAAAGTCTCGGCAGATGAGTTTCAAAGCATGCAGGCTGGAACTTTTTTTAGGCCGGCAGTCATTTTAACAAGCCTAGAAGATACTGTATTTCTCTTTGATGTGAGTTTGATTCCCGATAGTTCTGACCTTTACGATCAAATCAATGCCATCAACCCTTATAACCCTGACCGTAGTTGGTATCAACAAGCCGGAAGTACACAAACATACGACTTCACAAAAGGAACAGTTAGCTCTGATTGGGCCGTTGCTTTGACTGGAAATACCATGTTTGCGCCAGGCTCTCCAGCAAGTGATTTCACAAAACCCACAAGTAATGGCGTTCAGTTAATCAGTAGCCGTGACAATGCATCTTCTCCTCCTTATGCCAATGGAGGCATTCAATCGACACAATTTATCCCAAGCGGACGGGACTTCACGATTGAAATGACCTTTGTTGCCACAAATGATGGATCTGGCTATGAGCCGACTGTCGCTTTATGGACCTATGGTGAGTCGCAGCGTGGTCCCAATAATCCTATCTACCATACCCATGCACCGGGTGCAGATCCGATTACAGAGTTTGACTGTGAAATGGGCTCAGATGTTTCTCCTAAGGAGCCTCCTCCACAAGGGTCTGTGTGTGTACGTGATGGGAGTTACATCGGCCATGCTGTTGGCGGACATGGGGAGTACATTGATACGAATGCTGATGGAACACCCCTTTGGAAAGTTGTGCCAAGCTTTTGGGATGGTAAAGTCCACACTCTCAAAGTCGAAGGAAAGTATGATGGCAATAACCGTCTCATCCTAACAAGGATACTAGATGGAGAGGCTCCCTTTAGCACTCAAGATCTTGGAACAGGACCCTTTAGCCCCATGTACATTAAAATCGCTTTAGAAAATCCCAATTGGAATAGCCGAGGGTTTGGAAATGGAAAGGCTGAGCTTGAGATCCAAAATGTCCAGGTCACAGTTTCTCCACCCCTTGAGCAGGTCCCCACTATTGCTCTTGATGAAATCGATTATGCTTGGTTCACGCCAGGAGGGTGCGGAGGGTGCTCTTACACCCCTTTCCCAAGCGGAAGTCACTGAGAATCTAGAACTTCAATATTCAATAACCACTACCTCAAAGCTCCTCAACTTTAGGAGCTTTGAGTTGGCGCATAACTTTTTGATAGAGAAAAGGTTGCGAAATATTTATATTTTAAGTTATTGAGGGATAAGAGTTTAAGGGATTAATTTAAAAAATTTGTTTAAAAAAATTTAGATATGCTATTATTAAGATAGATTTTGGGTAGTTTAAAATCTAGTAAAGTATAATCTAATTTAATAGATCATTTATTAGTGTTGTGTACAATCTTAATTTAATAAGAGGTTGTGAGGTTCCGGACTCTATCACCCAAGAAGATGTCCACAGAATCAAACAGTCTTTTAAGTATTTGTATGCATCGATGATAAGATGATTAGATCTTGGCAGATCTTTTCTGGTTTGCTGAGGAGGTACTTGGCGTAACTATAATACGTCGTTTCAAACGCTTCTTACCTCACTCAGATAAAGGCCGCTTTAGATAGGCACTGCGTTTGTCTATGGTCGGTTTTGTTTGTGTGAAGGTGATGAAGTTTCTTTTTTTGCTTCATTGACTAACAGTTACTTAGGGAGTGTCGTCAATTACACGGCGTTGTCTTAGGCCTTCCTATGGAAAATTTCATCGTTGTCCTGCTTCGACAACCCAAGAGGGGTTGTCTGCATCGGACGCCTTGAACTTTTCTCATTGGAAGACCTTTTCCAACTGGTTTTAATTGGCAACACCCCCAAGCTTCGCTCAGCGCCAGAGAAGTCTGCAATGACCCTGGAGAACTCCTTAAACCTAAGTGGGTTTGAGAAGGCGTCTCTAGGCCATTAAAGGAGGGACTAGCCATCAGCTTGTGGGGAAAGCAAGCTGATGGCTGCCTGCCAGGGAAACTAGGAAAGGAAGGATAGGAAGGATATGAGCACAATTCCAGCAGTGCCGACAAGCTATACGACGGGAGGCCAATATAAAGCTGATGCAGGAGAGGTATGGGACAATGAGTTAAGTACGCTTGATACTTTGCCTAATGCTTTTGCTCAGCTCATCTACATCATGTTTGTGATGATGCCGACGAAGGAGAAATATATTGGAGGAGAGATGGAGTATCAGGATTACCTGATGGACCAAGTCACCGACCAGTTGATGCCTCGTCTGGATAAAATCAAGGACGATTTTGACAGCATTACAGGGCTTAGCCCCGAATGGGTTGAAAGTCAACTAAAAGGCTTTCAGATGGGTGTAGACCCCGGGCCTTGTCCGGGATCTGATGCTGTTACAGAGGCGAACGCGATTTTACAGTTGGTTTATACGAACCCAAACCTAGCATCTAACTCTCAACTTCAAGCGAATGTGACCAGTGCGATCTCAGATTTAATGACGGTAGGTGAGATGTATAACGGGAATAACAATAATTTCGTTCAAATTGTGATGGTTACAGTCCCCATGAACGTCACTGTGAACGGTAAAGAGGAGACGGTAGATGTCCCTCAGATCCAAGGGCAGTGGCGCGCCAACAGTAGTGACTCTGATTGGCAGCCTATGAGCGTTGATGGGACTGGATGGGCACTCGAAGCGTATTGGAGTGGAACTTTTGCTTACACTCACTTTGGTAGTGGTGATCAACAAGGAACAGGTCAAGGGCTGAGCTCGTATGAAAACATGCTTCAGCAAAAGACAGCAGATCTGAACGAACTCTCCACAAATTTTACAGATTTTTCAAAAACAGCAACATCTGTCTTCCAGTTTTTTATGGGAGAAGAAAAGCAAATGCTTTCGATTTTAGATAATTGTCTCCAAGACATTTCTAAAGGAGAGCAGCAAGCCATTAATAATGAGATTACTTCGTAGAAAAGGAGGAGGATTATGAGTTCGGTACAAACTAGCTATTATAGTCCTGATTATTTTAAGGAGCAGGCGAACCAAATGTGGGAAAGTGAACTCAACACACTTGATACTTTGCCTAATGCTTTTTCTCAGCTTATCTACATCATGTTTGTGATGATGCCGTCGAAAGAGAAGTCTATCGGTGGAGAAATGGAATACCAGGACTACCTGATGGATCAGGTGTCTCAAGAATTGGTGCCTCTCCTAGATGATATCAAAAACGATTTCAATACAATCACAAGTGATCCTAGTAATACGGCAGCCAATGAGGTTGCTGGTGCAAATGCGCTTGCAGCAGCACAAGAAATTCTGTACATCCTCTACACAAATCCTAATTTATCTTCGAATGCGCAACTAGTGGATGGTGTGACAAGTGCATTAGAGGGGTTGTTTGCTTATGGAACAGTGGGACAAGATGAGAGCATCCAACTCGAGCCTGTCACTTATGAAATTGTCATTGATGATCAATGGGAAACAGTTCAAGGAGTCCAATTGGTTCCCTATTCCTGGTCTACCCCATATGGAGATGGTACTGGCGGTGGAATAGAAGTTGAGTCCTATTGGACAGGATCAACTGTGGGTGTGTCCTCTTCAGATCCCGACCCAGATCATCTCAGCGCTTATGAAAGTGAGCTGCAACAGTGGACAGCTGACCTAAACGAAATTTCAACAGATTTTACTGATTTTTCAAAAACGGCGACATCTGTCTTCCAATTTTTTATGGGAGAAGAAAAGCAAATGCTTTCGATTTTAGATAATTGTCTTCAAGACATTTCTAAAGGAGAGCAACAAGCAATTAATAACGAAATTACTTCTTAAGAAAGGAGGGAAAATGAGTGGATTTCAACCCATGGGTAACGTGATCTTAGCAACAATGGAAGCGTCGGTCCAGCTTGCAAACTCAGAGCAAAACGATTTGCTCTATACAGCTAACATTGCGATTACCATTTCATCAGGATTAAGTAAGTTGATGCAGCAGCAGCAGGAAACAGAGAGTGCCATCATGCAAGGTAACTATGGTTCAGGAATTTTTGATGGTTACGACTCAAATAATGATCCTGGATTTCAAGATAGCAGCAATGACAATGCTGTCCCTTTGACACAAGCTTGTTTGAGCGCGGCTCAATCTGGATTCCAAGGTTGGATTTCGTCCTTAACAAGTGTCATGTCGGCAATGACACAACAAATACAAAGTGCTCAGCAAACGATTTCACAAACATTTCAGTTCCCACAACAGGTATTGGAATTGCAATCGTTTACAAGCCAACTTACAAGCAACCCAATGACGGCCTAAAACAGAAGAAAGGAGAAAAAATTCATGTCAAATGTTCAACAAACAAATTCTATCCATTTTAATTTAGTTCCAGAAGGAGAGAAAGGGAATCACCGCACTGCAGATGCGAGTTCAGCGATCTCGATTTTAAACAACTTGCTCCAAAAACTCGCTCATTCAGGAGCTTCTCAAGATACGCAATCACCTCAACATGAGCAGCTCAGTCAGCACCTGGGAAATTTAATGAACTCTGTGGAGAATCTGGCTCAGCAGTCGAGTGCACCTCCAGCTTTAGGAAAACAATTGCTTTTAGAGTTACTTCTAGCTGTGCAACAAGTTCAAGAAGTGCAATCTGAAACAACACTCGTGAATTCAGAAATTGAATCGAAGGGCTCTGAAGCAGCAACTCAAAACGCAGCAGAGCAATATAAGCAAGTGATTGATGAAGTTCACGAACAAGAAAATGAACCATGGTGGAAAAAAGCATTAAATATCATTGTGAAAGTCGTTGTACCAGTTGTCTTGATTGCAGTTGGTGTTTTAACAGCTCAGCCTGAACTTGTTTTAGCTGGAGCGCTTGTTGCTGTCATGGCCGATACACCTCTCATGCAAGATCTTACTCAAGGCTTTGAAGACCTGTTAACAGATATGGGAGTTTCCGAAAGTGATGCTGAGTGGATTGCAGGAATCTTAACGGTTGCCACTGTTGCGATCACAACTGCCGGAGTTGGCTGTGTTGCAGCTGTTGAAGTTGGTGTTGATGAAGCGGTCGATGTTGTTGCAGATGTGGGCGAAAAAGCTCTGACTGATGTGGCAGAAGATGCGACAAGTGATCTTAGCGAAACAGTTGACGATGTGACAAAGTCATTAAGTGATACTGACGGCAAAAAAGAATCGAAAATCTCTTTCAATGGCAAGAAAGTCAAGAAAGCGGCGTACATGGGAGGCTCTATGGCAATGAGCCAAGAAGCTTCGACGATTTCAGCAGGAATTTTTGATAGTCTTCCGATTTCCAATCCTGAAGTGAAAAAGATTCTCCAAGCTTTAACAACTGTTCTACTTGAGCTGACTGCAGTTGTCGGGCTTGTGGTTTCTGGTGGCATGTCAGTTGCCAGTGATGCAGGATCTTCTTCTGCTATTTCAAAAGGCATTGAGAAATTAACCCAGGGTGTGAGTGAGCTCGTCTCGAACAATATGCCTGAATTGGTTGATTTTGTCTCAGAATCTGCTTCAAGTCTTGCTGATAAAGTTCCAGAGGAATTTGTCAAAGTGATGGAAAAGCTAGCAGATAAACTTCCAGAAGCGGAAAAACTTGCGCGCTACACAAAAATGGGAGCTGTGGCTGTCAATGGAAGTGCTAGCATCACGAATGGTTTATACGACCTTGAGCAAGCAAATGTGACTGAAAACATCGGCGAAAGCTCAGCTGACCTATCCATGGAGATGGCAGGAGCTAAAATTGGTGAAAGCTCGATGAAGTCGAGTTTACAATTTAATAAAAGCATGACTCAAGCTCTGACACAGATGATGAATGCTGTTTCTCATTTCGGTTTTGTTGCGAGTGCTGAAGCACGAGCAGTTGCAAGTAATATTTAAGGAGGAAAGGATGACAAACTCAGTTTCAATGTCCAGTCTGGTTTTTAATGGAACAGCAGCGACAGCTCAAAATGCTGTTTATCAGATCATGGCGCTTTATTCGACAATGTCGTCACAGTACGACAAATTGATGATACTCGATACTGTTAGCTCCTACAAAAGTTCAGAGTCGACCGCGAAAAACACAGAAAAAGCGGCCGATCAGCAAGCATCGCAAACTCGAGATCAGGCCTTTGGTGAAATTGCTCTTGGAGGAATCACTCTTGGAGGAGTGGGACTTGCAATGACTTATTCGACATATGCTGAAAGAGACCTTACAGATGAGTCAAATGAGCTTAAATCGATGAAGAAGTATCAATCAGCGACAGAAGAAGCTCTCAAAAACGACCCAGGAAGTCGCTTGTCAAACTTTGCTGGTGAGGAAGATCTTGAAACTCAACAAAATAAAGCAAAAATTGACGAATTGAGCCATGCGTCGAACTTCTCTAAACGGATCTTTACGGAAGATAAAGCGGCAATCGATCTAGCTGATGAAAACGAGCTTAAGAAGGTTTCGAAGCACTTGAATAGTCGAACGAGTGATCTAGAGCAGAAGCTGAATGATGCAAGAAAAGAGATTAGCAAAAAATCTGATCGCATTGATCATGTCGCAGGTGCAGTTGGACAGATTGGACGGGCTTCTGCTCAAATGGTCGCAGCGAACCATCAAGAGGAAGCTGGTAAATACAAATCCCAGAAGGTCATGTCCGAATCAGGCGGCAAGATGATGGATCAGCTCTATCAGCAATCGGCGCAAAATGCCTCTAAGTACTTGGATCTAAGTCTGCAGCTAGTTGAGATTTTAACTGGCCTCCAGCAAGCTGACTCAAGTCAGACATAAGCCTTTAGAATTTGGGCTGTTATGCAACCCTATCTCCCCTCTTCAATTGCATAACAGCCCCTTTATTCAAAGGACGCTAAAGTTACATTTTTTCCGGGTTGTTATGCCTCCCAATCTCCCCTTCTACAAATGGATAACAACCCCCTTTTTAGCAGAATGCTAAAGTTACATATTTTTCCCCGGGCCGTTATGCACCCCCTATCTCCCCCTCTTCAAATCGCATAACGGCCCTTTTTTTTAGGTGCCTGGGATTGAGGAACTAATATTAAAAAAATGTTTAAAAAATAAGTATATGTTAATATTAATATAGATTTGAGTAACGAATAGAACCTAATAAAATATAATCTAATATAATAAACTGTTTATTAGGGTGCATAATTCTCTTAGTAAATTTTAATAAGAGGCCATAGGTTCTAAACCTGTCATCCAAGACAATTTGTAGAATCCTACTATTCTCGTAAAATTTACTACGCAGAATCATGCATTCGTGAGGCTAAGGTCTGAGCAAATCTTTTGATTTGCTGAGGTTAGCTGAAGCGTTATATAATAACGTGTCGTCTAGAGCGCTTCGCACCTTGAGAAAAATATCGCATCTGTCACATGCCCGTGTACGGAAGGGAATGTGTCGAGGAGTGCTATATTTTGAGGTTGCGTGGTCGCGTCTATTTGGATTTCTCGCGTCCTAAACCATTCTCTTAACAGCAAATATCACAAAAAGATCTTGTTCATATAGGCCCTTGCCTCTGTAGAGATAAACAGAGGGAGAAGGATATGACATTTCCTACGATGTATAACACAGAAAGCGCATGGAAGGTGCAGCAAAGTGAAGAGTTGTCTAAAGATATGGACACGCTCGATTCATTTGATAACGCAACACAGCAGTTGATGTTTATCATGACAGTACTTGCACCGGACCTAGGGGAGTCTGCCTCTGATTGTCTCGCTTGGCGAGCACATAATATGAACATCATTTCGCAAATTTTTGACTCAGATATCAATACCATAAGCAATAGCTATAACGATGTTATAAGTAACTCGGCTAATGGTGATTATTCACAAAACGAACAGGATGTCGATACCGCAATGGACGCTGCGAATCAAATGCTTTGGTATGCCTTCACGTGTCCACCATTCAGTGAAAATACTGATCTGCAAACTACGCTTGTGAATTCTCTATCAGACCTCTTTTGCGTCGACCCAGTGTATACCGATCAAACGATTACTTACGATGAGAATACTCCTAACGAGAGGACTGAAACAGTGTCAGTTCCAAAGTTTGAAGCTGACGGAGATCAGAATCCAGATGGTTGGAATAACGATACATTTACATCATATAATTGGGATGGAGAATATTGGGATGCAGAAGGAGGTCCGAGTACACAAGGATATCAGGGTTATCTTGGGCAGCAGTCTGATTGGAACCAAGACATCACGATGATGTCAGATAATGTCGATACCATTAGCGCTCAAGACCAAGCTATGATGCAACAAAACACCTCAATGCAAGAGCAATTGAATGGATCATGGAATGACATGATCCAGCAAAAGGCTAAGGGCGTTGCTTATCAAATTAGAAAAGAAATTACGGGGAGTTAATAGATGGTACAGGATCAATATATAACCACTCAAGGAGGTTGGGAAGCCCAACAGGAAACGCAGTGGACCAAGATGATGAATAAGCTGGACACGTTGCCAGCACAAGCAGCGCTTGAGTATATTTTTATGAAAATGGCTGAATTTATGATTGATTATCAGAATGGTGAGCAAGCTTGGGCAGGATATGACATGAATGCTTCATCCCAGGTTGAAACACAATTGAGTAATATCATGCTTGATGTCAACACGTGTGAAAATGGAAACGGGACAACAGACGATGTCGACGACGCAGTGAAAAATATGAATGATATACTTGTTGAAATGTATACAGACCCTGCGCTTTCAAATGAGGATACGATCAAACAAACGCAGAACTCAGGTGAAGATCTACTGGGAGGTCCTCCTAAAGACACAGATAATTACACTGTTCAAAAGCAGGAATGTGATGTCTATTACGACGGATCGGCCACGGCCACTGAGGTGATGGTACCTCAAATTACGTCTTATAATTCGCAGGCTATTTTAGATCAGTGGGATGGTTCTGAGTATGCAGTGGGTAATGGTGAATCACCTCCCCCTGCTGGAGGTTCAAGCAATCCCAATATCAATCCGACTGACCAAGGATACCAACTGTATGTATCAAAGCAACAGCAGTGGTCGAATGACTTAACCACCGTTGATGACAGCTGTGGAGAGGTAGATCAAATGGCTCAAGCAGAATTTAGCCAGGCGCAAAGTAATCAGAAGTCACTACTTGGGACGCTCAAAGACGCACTGAGTGACTTTGTGAAGAACCAAAGCTACTGGAACCAAAAAGCAGGAAATTAAGGAGGAGAAGATGGCAGATTCACCGGATGCAGTTTTTACAGTTCCCGAGAATGCTCAGCTCTATGTGATGGAAGCATCGGATAATAAAATTTCAGCGGACTCGGTATTGAACAATGCTGTGATTCAACTTGCGATCACAGTGTCAAACGAGTTGGAAAACATTTCGGAATGTGAAATGACAGATGTCAACGATATGATTCATGGAAATTATGACGGTTGGATGGACCAGGATGGATCTGATCCAGGTCTTTATGACGAAAATGGCAACGTTACCACTGACTCGGATTATATCAGCGTCACAACCGCATTAACTAGTGAAGCACAATCGGTGTATGGAGCACAAACTTCGACAGCACAAGCGACTGAAAGTGGCCTAACAGGACATGTGCAAATGATGCAGCAACGTATTCAGGCAGTCGAAAGCTTTATGTCAAAGGTTGTCGGTACGCAAGACTATACAGCAAGCTTGCTTCAAACACCACTTGGATAATAAAAAAACGAATAAAACGGAAAAAAAAGGTTTAAAATGTCAACAGTTACTAAAGAAAATTATAATTTAGTTGGTTCTCAAGATGCCGCGGCGGCAACAGATGCAATTAACGAACAAATCGTCGATCAAACAGTTGCAGCAATGGCTGATGGTTCTGACTTTGAATCTAAGACTCAAGGACCATCAGATGAGCAAATCGATGATTTGATTGATACAGTCAATAAGATTCTCGACCAAGGTGATGAACAAACTTACGAACTTTCTTCTGGAAAGAACGTGATGCTTCAGCTCATTGCAGCTTTGCAAAAGTCTCAATCAAAAGAGTCTCAAGCTTCAAATGTTGTTCAAGAGGCGCATAGTGCTACATCTCTAGCGAATGCAAAGGCGCAGGCGAGTGACTATAAACAAGACATCAAAGACATGAGCAAGAAGCACCACTGGTGGCACAAAGTTGCAGCGGTTGCAAAGAAGAGTGTTCCCTACGCGATGATAGTTGTAGGAGTTGTCACTGAACAGCCTGAGTTTATCGTAGCTGGTAGCATGTCGTTGTTAATGAAAACACAAGTCGTTTCTGGAATGACAGATGCGCTTGCATCAAAGCTACAAGAGTGCCCTGGACTTAAAAACCGTCCAGAACTCGCACACGTCATTGCTTCTGCAATCACTGTGCTTGCCATTACTGTTGTGACAGGTGGTGTGAGTTTCGGAGTTGGCGGTCTTGAGATGGTTGCAGAAGAAGGCGCAACTGAACTTGGAGATGCAGCTGCAGGGGAGCTTTCAACGACAGCGGAAGAGCAAGGGACACATCTCAATTTTAACACGGAAAAGGCTGTAAAAAAAGGAAAAACAGGTGCAAAGCTTGGGTTTTCTATGAGCCTTGCAAGTCAGAGTACAACATTTTCAAAGGCTATCGCGAGCTTAGTTCCTGAAGACGATAAGTTAGCAAGAAGAATGGTTTTCGTCATCTCTGAATTGATCATTATGGTGGCTTCAATGGGTGTTGGCTATAGCGGTTTATCAGATGCCACTGCTGCTGAATCGGAAGGAACATCTGCTTTCTCAAAACTGTCAGAACAGGCCTCAAAGGTTCTCGGAGAGGATGCAGGTAACATCATCAATAAAGTTGGAAACGTCGTTGATTTTGTTGCAAAAAACTCTAAAATCATCACGTCAGCTCTAATGATTATGACTGGTCTTGCGAATATCACACTTTCAGCTGGCCAAATGAGCTATGCAAATACGGAAGCAGCATTGGGAAGCATTCAATCTGATCTTGCGATCTTAAGTTCAGCAGAGTCGATTAATGAAGCAGGAATTGATCAAGAAACACAGGATCTGAAAAATTTTGTTTCAGCATTTTTAACAGAAGAAAAATTTGCGCAAAGCATGGTTGATGCTCGCAATTATTTATCACAACTATTAGCTCGGTAAATCGAAGGGGAGAAAGACTATGTTGAATGTAAACAATACACAAACTCAAAACAGTGTTGGAATCGTCGGTCAGACTTCTAGTTTGATTGCGCAGTTGCTTGAAATCTATTCGAAACTTTCAGTTGTCCACTCAGCATTGCAGCTTGTTGATACCAAAGCAGAACGTGCGACGGGTAAAAGCCAAGCTTCTAGCATCAAAGATGCTGCTGAGCATAAAGCGAGAGCCACGAGATGGCAGGCAGGTGCAGGCATGGTGGCTGGGACCATTGAGGTCGTTGGTGGTGCAGGATCAATGACAAAAACCTATTTTGACAACAAGAGTCTAGAAGGCGAACTCACAAACATTGGCAAATACAAAGATGAAGTTGACGTTTCTCTAAAGGGAGCTCGTGATGATGTTCTCTCGACTATGAAGAATGAGGACGAATTGAAAGATGCTCTAGATGTGAAGTCAGATATGAGGAAGTTGTCAAGACGCGATGACTTTAAGGGCTTAGATAGTGAGTCTGATCAGTTTAAAAAGGATTCAGAAACGATCTCTAAAGCTCAAACAGGAGACCTTGAAACGCTGGATAAACACTTAGACGATCTATCGGTAGAGAAGAAAAAGCAGATGATGTCGAATAACAATCATGACCTTGTTTCATTATATGCTCGAGCTTTTGGAGGAATTGCAAATGGTGTAGGTGGCATGTTTGCTGCAAACCAAACGACTAAAGCAGGTCTAGCTGAAGCGGATAGCTCTCTCGATCAAACTTCAGTGAGCATGCTGCAATCAGGCGTACAACAAGCTAGTAAAACGGCCGATAAGTACGCTGAGATGGCAAGCCAGATCATCCAGACGCTTGTACAACTTGCTCAAGTTGATGTCTTTAATTAAGACTCACTTAAGTAAATAAAAGGATTACTTCCTTTCTCTAGTTCTCTGGCCGCTATGCCAACCTTCCTTTCCCCCTCCCAAAATAAAGAAAGAGGGTGTAGCGGCCTTTTTATTAGAGCAAGTAAGTGACCAAAGAAGGGTTAACTTATAAGCAAAAATTACTTCCTTTCTCTAGTTCTCTGGCCGCTATGCCAACCTTCCTTTCCCCCTCCCAAAATAAAGAAAGAAGGTATAGTGGCCTTTTTATTAGAGCAAGTAAGTACATGTAAAGGAAAAAGAAGGGAGCTCTTAAATGAGCGTTACTTTATATCAGCAGTCAGAACAAAAAGTGAATTCAACTCCTCCAACACGAGCAAGTGAATCAAAAACAGGTATTGATTGGAGAGGAACAGCAAACACAGTGATCGAATATTCAATAGATGCTTTTTGCGTGATTGGCAAAGCTGCGTTTGGAAATCCTTGGATGTTTTCTGTTGAAGATCTGACAGGTCAATTGGAAGAAGGCACAAACTCTAGCGACTCCATTCGAGAGGTTTCATTGGAAAAGCCAAATTCTGAGCCTATGGCAGTGAACTCTACATATGAAAGTGTTCAAGAGAAAATTAATCAGCTATTAGACGTTGAACGAACATGCTTAAAGCACCTCTTAGAAATAACGAAAGAAAAGCATGGTGATGCAGATTTTATCTTAAGGAATGTGCGAGATGCGAGAGACTTATTCCCCGAAGGAATAAGTGACGATCAGATCAAAAGCGATTTAAACATGATGCTAAAGTGTTACCCAGACTTAAAGTTTAATTCAGAGGTTGAGAGCGCTCCAGCTGCTAACTCGGTAAAAGAAAGAGTTCAAGCTAAAATTAATCAACTGCCAGGAAATGTGAAAAAAGATGTCGCATCGGTTTTGCTAAGCTCAAAGAACAAGGGACGAGATGGGCAAGCCTTAAATGCGCATCATCCAACTTTAAGAGAGATGTTTTTTGATTCAGGAGCCAGTCAAGACGAAGTACATCATGGTTTGCAGTTAGTACTAGATGACTTGAGTGGGCTCTTTGGATCTAGCCTTTCAGTCGAAGATCCTAATACTCAGAGAATCCAAGGTTTTATCGATCAGCAGCCAGAAGGTTTGAAATATATCTTAGTAAATACCGTAATGGATGCTAGGAAAAATGGGCTAGATAGCAAAACGGTCAATGCTATGAAGGAGCTGTTTTATGACGAGCTAACAAGCGATGATCAAGTCTATAGCTACTTTAAGTTTATGATGGACAATGTGGCTACATTAAACTTTGGACACATGTATGGTGGAAATCGGGTTGTTCGACCAGAAGAAAATACTCAAGTGAAAGTGAAGGGAAAAGTAGAAGCCGCTCAAGTACAACCAGCCTTGAGAAATATGGGGCCCAAAAAGCGTTCCAAGAAAAAGGTGCGGTTTGCAAGTGTAGAAAATGGCGGAGGATCTTTAGAGAAAATCCATCCAGTCCCAAGACGAAAAAAAGGGATGAAGATTAAATCGACTCCAGAACAAGAGAGGCAACGGACAGAAGAGTATTGGAGAGGTCTTAAAAATGAAGATGGAACCCCAACTTATTCAGAGAAAGAGGTACAGGCTCATATGAAGCGATATGACGAAGAAGAGAGATGTAATGCCTTGAGAAACTGAAGCTTGTATCGATCCGTGTTCACGAGTGGTGATCAGAATCATGGCCAAGGGAAAAAACCTTGGCTTTTTTGTATTCTATTGGGAATCAATGTATTAGAGAAGTTTTGCTCTAAGAGTCAAATTATAAATGAGTTAGGAGGGGGTGGTTCATTTTTGATTTTTGAAGGAGAAGGTACCTATATATATAGGGGACTGGAGGGGGAGGCAATCTTAAGTTATTTATAATGAGTCTATTGGAAATTTCAGGGTGCTGAAAGAGAGATTTTATTCATTATAAATATCTATAAATTAGAGATTTGTAGGATAATTTAAATTTTTAGTTGATTATATATTAGGATTTGATAAAATAAAGATTGTAGGGAAGGTATATTTAATAAAGTTCTCTACGTATATAGATAATAAGAATTGTTATAAGTATAATAAGTTTACCATATCTGTTTTATATCACCTTAGTGTGTGAAATCGATGTATCTGCAATATTATATAATGCTTTAAACAGCAGATGCAGTTGATTCAGGCGCTATCATAAATTAAAGTTACAAATCAGTCACTTATGGCTGAGCGGAACTTTAGCACTTTTTTATTTTTATTTGCTTGCCCTTTAAAGGGTTGAGAAAGATTAAGTATAGCTGTGCGAGTTTAGATGCACGGTGAATCGATAGGGAATTGCAGGAGAGGAATCATTAGATTCTAAGACAGTTTTGGCACTTCCAGGAGCTGAGAGTAGGGGTACCATGGCACTGGAGGTCAGGAGCAGATTTTAGGTTTTCAGAGGGGGCTTTGTCAAAAAGCAGGAAGAGAGACCTAAGATCCAGAGCCAAGTGGGGCTATAGAAGAGAGGCATTCTAAGGGAGTCCCAGGTATTCTCGCTGAGGGGTATAGAGAATTTAAACAGCGAAGGTCGGCTCGCGCTCTAGGAAAAGACTCATAAAACCATCTATGAGAAGAGTTTGTTCTCGATCTCAGCTAGGATCGAGGAGAAGTAGGGAGTTTTTGTGCCAAAAAGTAGCAAATTTTTCGGGGATTGGGTCTGAAAAGTTTGGAAAATCTCAAATAAATAACCGGTTATTTGGGGGAAAATGTTGCCGGGGGTAGAGAAAGGAACGATTGAGGCATTGATTATAGTAGATCTAGGCCTAGTTAGATTTTTTCCTAAAAGATAAATAGGTGGTAATAATTTATGGATTATCAAGAATTATTGAGAGTTCTACAAGCTTTAGAAAGCGGTCAAAAAGATGAAAGGTTAGGCCAATTATTTAAAGGGTTTAAAGAACTATTAGAACTCCAACTTGAGCACAACAACTTAATGAATCAAAACGAAAAGCCGTCCATGGATACTCTGAAGACTCTTGTTTCTAAGATGACAGAGAATTTGGATCAGCTCCAGACAAAATACAGCGATTTTTGCGACAAATCAGGAAAGTCTCCAGAAGCGATGAAAGAGTATTTTTCTGATCCCAAAAATTTTACAACAGGAGCTTGGGAAGAATTACAAAACTTTAACAGAAAGTTTGGTATCGATAACACCCCACGGAAAATACCTAAGAAAAAGAAAAGAAGAAGAAAGAAAATGGTTGTGAATATCTAATTGGTGTTCATGAAGTAATATTTTAATAAAATAATAAAGGGGTAAGATTTATGTCTGGAGATGTTTCACAAATTCAACATGACTATGATCAGGTTGGAGCTGACGTCGGCGCACGTGACACGCTTTACAGTGAATACAAGCAAGATTGGGGTGTGTTTACGCAGATGTTTGCTGAAATGAAATCTGGGAAGATCAGTCCTGACTTGCTGATCAACTATTTCTTCTACATTTTAATGCCGAAAATTCTCGGAAAAACCGAAGATACACTGACAATTGTTGGTGACCAGCTAAACGTTCTTTCTGACTATCGAAGCTTGATTGCTCAGGCTCAGTCAGACTTCAACAAGTTCAGTGAAGGGAATGATACAGGATCTCAAGGGGATACGGATTATAATAGCTTGATTAGCTCTTTGACGCAGATTCTTAATGCCTTGAAGCTCGATAAAGGAAACGATACGGTCTTAGACTCCTCTACCAGTTCTCAGATTCAAGCGGCTGTCAATGCTCTTATCGGAGATCCATCTAAGGGAACAACAGGAGCGCTTAATAGCTGGAGTACGCAAGGGTTTAGCAGCGGAGCAGACTTCTTAAATGCTCTTTGGACACAGTCAAAAGAACCTAACAATGGCGGGAGTTCTAGCTCGGATGCTTTATCTTTAGGTGCTTTGGGTAGTACTCCGTCAATTCCTGGGGCTGCTGAGGTCATTAAAACAATTACAGAACAGTTCAACACTGTGAACACAGGTAGTAGTACGTTCAGTCAGGCGAAACAAACAGATGTCCAGTACCAATCGAGTGCTTTCCAGCAGCAGCTTGGTTTGGACAACAACGTTCTGCAAAACCGTGCGAAGTTTAATTCAGCAATTGTTCAGAATGAAAAAACTAGTTAATCAATAGAGGGCTTTAATATGGGAATGATACGTGTTGTAGACGCTATTGATAAAGGTAATATCGCTGACTACCAATTACAAGTTGCCAATATGATGACAACGATTCCAATTGGTATGGCAATGATGGAACTGCAAAATGCGTTTAACAAGATTTTGGAGGGCGATGTATCTAAAATTACACAAGATTCAACGAAAGATCCTAACGATCCTTCTAAGCGTTCTGCACTGATTCAGGCAGACGAGTTGCAGTACAAACTCGATAACGCAAAGATGGATTCATCGACTGCGGAATACCGAACACTATTTGATACATCAAAGCAACAGGTGACCTCAGATGTTGAGGCACAGAAAAACATTGTACAGTTAGATAACTCGGTCAATGGGATTATGTCAACTTCAGCTAATTTGGTCCAAAGAAGATCAAGTTACGGGAAAGCTTAATACTAATAGATAATAAAGGAAGTAATATGACAGAAACTACTGCACAAAATGTCGATAACGTGAAGCCTCACAAAAACTACATGTGGGCGCTTTGTGACACAACGATGAAAGCTCAGCTTTCAACAGGGCAAGTATTAAACTCAAATGCCCTGATTGCTAACGCCTTGTCTACGCTTATGGATGCTCTGAGTAATGCCTACGTTGGAGATCCGAATGCGCCTTTCACACCAGATAAGGATCCTACAAGTGGAAGTATCGCTGGTCATACTCTAACGTGGTATGTAGACGAGATGCAATATTTAGCGGGACAAGCGAGCTCAAAGACAGATCAAAAGCTCAGTTTTGAAATGTCGTTTGTTCAACAGACTTATTCTTTGACAAATACTTCGATGCAAGAAAATGTGAACGTTCTTAACAACAGTACTCAAGCTGAATCACAACAAACGCAACAAGATAACTCAGCATTACAAGGACTCATTACACTTGCATCAACAGGAAATGGTTCTGCAACTTACGCGGCGAACCTAATGCAACAAACAATGGCGTAATAAAATAAATAAGAAATAAGAAAGGTTTTTACTTAATTGGAGTAATAAATATGTCAAGCTCAAAACAAGTTTCTAGCGGCTCTGGAGATGGAACAATTAGCCAAAACGATTACAACAAAATGGTAGCAGAAATTGAAGCGGCAGAAAAAAATAACGAAAAATACCTACAGCGAGAGCAAGCTTTACTTAAACAAATCGAGAATGTAGAGAAAGACGAATACAAGCAAGAGCAATGGATTAAAGACCACGACCACTGGTATGACAAAGTCGCAAGTTGGTTTACAGATGCAATTCACGATCATAAATCAGCAGAAGCTGCAGACAAAGCAGAATTGAAGACTCTCCAAGGAAAATTGGCGACTCCAGAAAAGAAAATTAATGACGCAATGGAAGCTCAATTTGCGAAGCCAATTGAAATGCTTAACCTGCAAGTTCAAAAGCTATTTAAAGAAGTCTCTAGCTCTGGTGGAATTACACAAAAGCTTCTTGAGGACGTGATGCAAGTGATGACTGAAGTCATGGCGCTTGTACAAATGATTCTTTCACAAACTGATAACAATAAAGGGAATCAGGAAACACGCATTAGTAAAGTCAACGTGATGCAGTACTCGCTCGCGAATGACAATACGAGAACCCAGCTTAATGAGTACATTTCAGCGCTTCACACCGCTTCAATCTTAAAGATTGTCAGTGATGTTGTGAAGGCAGTTGTTTGTGTTGCAGCGATTGCGATTGCAGCGGCAACTGGTGGAGCTTGTGCAGTCTTCGTCGCAGTAGTCATCGCAGCTCTTGTCATGTCTGGAGCAACTGATAAGCTAACTGAAGCGATTGCGAAAAAATTGAAAGAAGATGGTGTCTCTAGTGGACTTGCGAAAGTCTTGTCTGACGTCATCGTCACAGCGATTATGGTTGTTGGTACACTTGGAGTCGGAGCACTTTCTGCAATTGCGGAAGGCGTGGCAACAGAAGTGATTTCAAGCGTACTAGAAGATGTTGTTTCGTCTGTAGCTGATGATGTTGCGTCGTCTGTAACTGATGAAGTTGTAGAAGATGTGATGGAAACAGTTGGAGAAGATGCGACGCAGGGCGTCGAAGATGCAGCAACAAACGCAGCTAAAACAGTGGCTCGTGAAGTTGGAACAACTGCAGGAAAAGCGGCTCTTAGAAGTGCGATCCGTAACGTTCTTAGACAGTCTTTAGTATCTACAATTAGACAAGTGGTGACCACAAGTGGACGAGAAGCCTTATCAGAAACCGTTCAGTCAACTGTAAGAGAAGCTGTTGAAAGCGCAGTCACTGATGCTACAGAATCTATGACAGATGCTGCATTTGATGCTGCGGCTAAAACAATTGCTGAATTGCCTGCTTCTGCTATTGAGTCGACAACAGATAGCATTGCAGAATCGGCTGCTGAATCAGCTACAGATGAGTCTGACAGCGCATTTAGCAGAGTTATGAGTAATGCTAAAGATTCTGTTAGCTGGGGTAAAGCAGCAGTGAACGGACTTGGTACTGGTATCATCGGAACGAACTTACTTTCTGACTCGCTTGGAGCAATTCTCCAGTCTATCTACGGAAAAGACGTGAAGAAGAAAGAGTGGTACCAAATCGTAATGAGTATCGTTCAAGTCATCCAAGACATTCTTGCAGTTGCAATGATGGCTAAGTTTGGTGGCGACTTCATGAACTCTTCTAGTGAAGATGGCATCCTTGCGAAACTCGGGAAAATGGATAATCTCCAAAAAGGTGCTTCGGCAGCAGCTGCACTTGGAGAAGGCGCAATGGGTATCACCCAAATGATCCAGGGTGGAATCACAAATAAAGAAGCAGACATCACTCGAAATCTTGGACAGGATAAAGATGCGATCTTAATCATGAACCAGCTTCTTGAAGAAATGAACCAACTTGTAAAAGATCAGTCGCAACACCAAGGGACTGAGCTTAGAGACGAAATTCAAAATACGCTTAAAACGGATAACAGTTTAAATCAAGCTGCACAAGCTTATGCTAATGCACTAGAAAGTACAGCTGTATAAATAATAAGTTTTAATAAGATATTAGGGATTAATTATGTCAAATTTACAAACTCAAGATACTAATTTTACAGCTAAGTCGTTAGGATTTTCAGCCGATGGAGATATTAACCCTCCACCGCTTACTCCTAAGAACCCTGGGCAGGCAATTGGATATGGTTTCTTGGTTGCAGCAAAGCTCGCGCTTTACAAGCTACAAGATAACTATACAGAGCTTCAGCAACTTTCAAGTGAAGTGACTCAGCAGCAGTATACATTGACACAAGAGATTTCGCAGTTCCTAGGAACTGTGACAACAGAGTCGATGGATTCAGAAGCAGATCAGTTGCAAGCACAAGCCATTGGACAATTTGTCATGGGTGGAGCGGCTCTTGGACTTGCAGGATTCCAGATGTATAAGAACTACAAAATGGATTCTCAAATGTCGAAACTTTCTACAGAGAACGAGTCTCTTGAAGAGTATAAAACGCAGTTTTCTGAAGATCGTGACCAGGCTCCGCGTAAATTGTCGACCAAACCTACTGCTGAAGATACACCAGAAGATACGCAAATTAAAACACGTATTAAAGAGTTGAAGGAAGGAACCTTCCAGAAGAAATTCGATACGAAAGTTGACGCTGATGCAGCAAAAATGTCAAATGACGCAGATGCGAAGGTCATCCGTGATAACGCACAGAAGAAAATCGATACGAATAACCAAGAAAGAAATATCATTTCGAACAATAAAAATACAATCAGCTCTTACGTTCAGGCTGGTAATGCGATCACTCAAGGTGTTAGCCAAGGAACTACAAACACGGTTAATGCTGAGCAGAAGAGAGAACAAGCACAATACGAAGCGGCATCGAAAGTTTCTCAATCGACACTTGGTATGGTCAATCCGAGCGAAGCTTACAAGTCAATGGATGGCTTCCAGCAAGATGCGCTTAACGTATTGAAGACAATCGAAGCACTTGAGCAAGCGAATAAATTTCAACCTTCAGCTTAAAAATGGAGTGAATTGAAAGAATAAAATAACCTTTTTTCCATCTTTTTAGACCAATTTAGTCTAAAGTGGTCGTTATGCTATACCCTCCCCCGGCATAACGGCTTTTTTTTGTGGGGTTGGAGATGGGGAATTTGTTTCGTTTATCTTCCCGATCTTCTGGCGATCTCCCAAATTTTTGAGCTCGGAAATAGCTAAGGCTACTTAAGCTTCACTAAAAAATCTGAGATCTCATCCAGAATCTCAGGACTCTAAACGAAAACATCTCCCATCACCAACTCCTGGGGTCAAGGTTTAGGGGCTTCTGGTCCAAAAGATTGAGAGTGAGTGGCTGATAATAAATAGGTTAGAGGAGTTGGGTGCTTAAGGAGTTATACAAATTACAGCAGAGGCGTTGGGAAGTTTTCTTTTCCCTCATTCTTTTTCTAACCTAACGCCTCCATTTTTAAAGTAACACTCGGGCATTAGGAATCTTCTTCCACCCTTACATAGCGTTCCTAACGCTCAAAGCTTTAACCAACTGTTTATAAATAGGTTGTGGTCTTGCCGTTCAGAGCGCTGAATTCCTTTCTTTCCCTTTTTATTTTCAGTTCTTCGACTTTTTAAGCTCTTTATTACTAGAGGTTAGTGCAAACCTCTTATTTACAATAAGATAAAAAACATTTAAGCGTCTTACGATTAGTCGCTTAAGCTTTATTTTTTTATTGCAAGCTATTGTAATTAAATTATTTGTTTGTTATAATTAATTTAGGATAAAGATAGAAGGGAATAATTTCTATGGCAACAAAGTCTGCCCCCCTACACTCATCTTCTACTAGCGCACACCACGTAACCCCTATGTCGTCAGTTGGACACAAAGGGAAAGTGGCTGTACTTGAACTGGCAGCTGAGCGGATTGATATGCTTGGTAGAACGACGATACCTAAGAAAACAGTTCCAGATAGACCGTTGGAAGTTAGGGAGTTAAGGGATATTACTTCCGCTGAAGACCTTGAAGAGTTAGACGCATACGTCAAAGGGATCATTCCTCATCTTTCTGATGAATCAGATGTTAGAACCTTATCGAACGCCTATGAAAAGAGAGTCGGAGAACTTGAGGCTCGCGCTAAGGTCTCTGTTCCGCATACCCCTGAAGCACCTGAACACATGAAAACACGTACCGCATCTGGAGCATCTGTTGTAGAGGTTCCAGTGGGAAGTGAGGTTAAAGAAGTCAACTTCAGTCGTCAGCTTGGTTTAAAAGGGCCTTCTAGAAGTATCAAAGTCGATAAAGAAGGTCTTCAAGAGCGCCTAAATCTAGGTTTTAGAGATCTTGCCATGTTAATTCAAACAGATGATCCGATGGATGCTCACATCAGTAGTGGTGGCTCGATTCACACCATCACGGTGCACCGAACAGACTCTTCAGGAAAAACTCGTCCGGTTTATTACGATCTCAATCACGACAGTGAAATCAAACGTTTAATCAGAGATAATACCGCTTCAGTTGGGTCCCCTGGTATAGAAAAAACAGACGAAGAAGTTGCAGCTTTACGTACGCAACTTAATGAAATTGGAAAAGAACTCGACGAAGTCATGGAAGAAATCTCGCCAAGAAGCAATCGTTCATCAACTGCAACATACGAGAGCGGTTCGGTCAATAATACAACTGGTTTAAGTCCTTTTGCACAAGTTGGACCTCGTGTTGGAAAAACGATAATGGACAAAGATTACTTTGAGAAAACGCTTCTCCCGCTGTTTAAAACGCACGGATTAACCAATGCTGAGGGAAAGCTGAATAAGCATGGAGTCAGAGCCTATAAAGAAGTAGCCGCTGCCCTTACGCTTCGTAAAGAAGAAGCGGGCGCTATCTCACGAAAGCTTTCAGCAGCTCGGATTAAACTTGCTGGTTTGGAAAAAGACACCGACCTTAATCTATTGGATACTGGATCTCAAGCTTACAAGGACATAGAAGCGCTAAGAGAACAAATCAAAGTTCTATCAAATAGAGAAAGTGAACTAGGTGAGATTTCAGAGTTTTCTGTTTCTTGGATGATTGTGCAATTGAATACTCCTATACAGGTCACATACTCTGATGATACAAGAGAGAAGATGAACGTTCGAAAGGCGTTAACTATCAAAGATGATAAGTTTACTGTTGAAGGAGAGGGTTTTGCCTCTGGTGGGGAAGAAGTTTCTCCATTGACAATGCGTCAAAAGTTGCAGACAAGAGCATCAGAAGAGTTCAGTGAAAATGTCTTAAAGAAAACAAAAGGAAGATTCGAATCGGATCCCCATTCAACTGGTTTCGTCAAAAAACGTTTCCGACAAAAATCACTTGAGACAAAGGAAAAAATGGGTGGATTCGAGCTAGGAGCCATGTTCTTCTATCCAAGCATGTCAGGTGGTGATCCAGATCCGTCTTTCCGGATTCAAAACCAACTCAGGCATGATGGATTACAGCACTATACTCTGTGCAAAGATGTTCCAATTGGCGACTTCGTCTCTCTAGCAAATCATTTTGTAGATATTCAAGAGGCGCAAGAACGAGGGGCTGACGCTCCAGAAAGAGCTGTGAAAGCGCTTCAAGATTATTTTGATCCGAAAGTTTTCAATCCAGACGATGCAGGTGATCAGCAGAAAATTCAAGAAGTTGTTGCAAAAACAATGGCTGCGGCTAGGCTATTTGAGTCTGGATCTACTGTAAATGTAAAAACTCCTCAGAATGCTCTAAATATCATGCGCGATAATGGGGTGGTGTACGAAGGCCGTTGGTTTGGAAGACGGTGGTGGGACCACGGGTTCGGCAATTAACCTGTTTTTTCTTTAGAGTGCTTCATCGTTGGAGGCTTTTCATCATTCACACATCCTTCCTCAATGATCACTTGCTTGATCGTGGGGTCTGAAGGGACTTCGTACATTAAATCCATCAATAGATTTTCAACAATCATACGAAGGGCACGAGCGCCTGTGTCTGACTTTTTTGCCTTGGCTGCAATGGCTTTTAGGGTGTCTTCTGTGAAGACAAGTTCAACACCATCTTCTGCAAAGAGACTCACATACTGTTGAATCACGGCGCCTTTAGGCTGAACGAGGATTTCAACCAGGTCTTCTAGCATGAGCTCGTTGCAGTTGGCGATGCTGTTAAAGCGGCCGACGAATTCAGGAATGAGTCCAAATTGAACGAGGTCTTCTGTTTCAACCTTGGACAGGAGGAAGTTGGTTTCGGTTGCGTCAAAGGCTTGTTTGTGCGAGGTGTCAAATCCAATGACTCCTTTTCCAAGACGTTTAGCGATGACTTTGTCGAGATTGACAAAGGCACCACCGACGATGAAGAGGATGTTTTGGGTGTTGACTTTGATGTACTCTTGGTTGGGGTGTTTTCTTCCTCCTTTTGGTGGCACGTTGGCAACGGTTCCTTCGACGATTTTTAAGAGGGCTTGTTGCACTCCTTCTCCAGAAACATCACGTGTGATCGAGACGTTGCCAGTTGTTTTACGAATTTTATCGATTTCATCAACGTAAATGATTCCTTGCTCGGCGCGAGCGATGTCGTAATCGGCGTTTTGCACGAGACGGAGGAGGATGTTTTCAACATCTTCTCCAACATAACCAGCTTCGGTGAGTGTTGTCGCATCGGCAATGGCAAAGGGGACGTCTAGAACTTGAGCAAGGGTGCGAGCAATCAGTGTTTTTCCTGAACCTGTTGGACCAAGAAGGAGAACGTTCGATTTACTGTACTCCATCTCTGTGGTTTCGCGAGAAAGAGAACGAATACGTTTGTAGTGGTTGTAAACAGCAACTGAAATGGTTTTTTTCGCTTTTTCTTGGCCGATGATATAATCATCGAGGCGCAATTTAATTTCTTTTGGTTTGAGAAGCTTCAGCTCGTGTTTGACGGCTTTTTTTTCGACAATGTCCATGCAAAGGCGGACACACTTGTCACAAATAAAAGCGTTTGGTCCTGAAACGAGCTTTTCGACAGCGTCTTCTGTGCGGCCACAAAAAGAACAAGCGGCCATTTCATTTGAAGATTGTTTACCCACGTTTACCTACTTTTCTTCCTTCTTTTTTGTTGGCTCGACGACTTTGTCAATCAATCCGTATTTGACTGCATCTTCGGGACCCATGTAAAAATCCCGTTCTGAATCTTCGATAATTTTTTCCAAGGGCTGCCCTGTATGCTCTGCAATGATTTTTGCAAGAGCGTTTTTCATATAGAGGATTTCTTGCGCTTGGATGTGAATATCTGCAGAACTCCCTGTGATACCTCCAATAGGTTGGTGGATCATCATGCGGCTATGAGGAAGAGCATACCGCTTGCCTTTTGTTCCAGCACAGAGGAGAAGGGCTCCAAGCGAGGCTGCTTGACCAATGCAGTAAGTATTGATGTCAACACCGAGGAAGCGCATTGTGTCGTAAATCGCAAGACCTGCTGAAATGATTCCGCCTGGGGAGTTAATGTAGATGCTGATGTCTTTTTTAGGATCTTCAGCACGAAGGAAAATAAGCTGCGCAACAACTGCATTTGCGACTTGGTCGTTAATTTCAGTTCCGATGAAGACGATTCTGTCTTTTAAGAGATGTGAATAGATGTCCATCGAGCGTTCGCCACGCCCAGTATCTTCAATGACGTAGGGAATGAGAGCCATGATTTTCCTTTCGTTATTTTTCTAATTAATACCCCAAAGGCACTTTTCGCCCTTTTCTAATGAAATTAGGGGATCAGATGGTTTTTAAGGAAGAAAATCTTTAAGATTTATCCGTTTTTTTCTTTGGTGCTGCCTTTTTTTTCGGAGCAGCTTTTTTCTTTGGCTTCGGCGCTCCGATTTTGGCTTGAGAAATCAAGTAGTCTTCTGCTTTGACGAGAACAAGTCGAGACATCGCGATGGCTCGCTGCTCTTGTGACTGTTCTTGTGCAGTGTAGAGATCAGATTGATCGCTAAACATCGCTTCAAGTGGTGTGTTGACCCCTTGGTGCACTTCGGTTGGAGAAATTTGGATGTTTTGATCTTGAATGACTTTTCTTGCAATGTAGAAAAGACGGACTGCGCGCTCACCTTGTTTCTCAATATCTTGGATCGCTTCTTTACGCTCCTCTTCACCCATTCCCATGAGCTTGCGTTGGAACTCTGGATCAGAAACAAGTTGCTTGATGCGGTACTGCGTCTCTTTTTGAAGGAGAGATTTGGGCAGATCAAACTGGCAGTTTTCGATGAGGTAATCGTTGACTTGCTCACGATAAGCTTTTTGCACGAGATCATCTGCTTGCTTGTTGAGAAGTTTTTCTAAGTTTTCTCGCATTTCTGTTGCAGTTGCAACGCCCACTTTTTTTGCTAGCTCATCATCAATTTCTGGGAGAACAGCTTTTTCAATAGTGCGTAGGGTAAGACGTACTTTTTTCGGGGGGTTTTCTTCTTTATGCTCTTCAGGTGCATCTTCGTCTGGAACACTGACACCTTCTTTAGCATCTCCAATTTTCATTCCAAGAACGAGATCATACATCCACTTGGCCATTTTTTCTCGATTCACTTGGAAGCGAGTATTGGTTAAAGCTTTACGTGGCGGATCTTCTTCGATCACGTCAACATCAACGACGACATAGTCTTCTTCCTGAGCAGCTCGATCGGAAATTTTTTCCCACTCGGCAAAGTAGTGTCTGATTTGATCGATTGTTTCATCCACTTTTTTGTCGTCGATGGTATTTCGATCTTCTTTGGCAAGTTCGAGTTTTTCGATGTCAATCTCAGGAACTTCGGGCTCTGTTTCAAACGAATAGGTGAGTTCAGCGCCCTCTTCAATCGATTGTTTGTCGACGTTAAATGTGATTTGAGCATCTTGACTTAAGATCGGGATTTTTGCCACTTCTTGACATTCACGGAAAGCGGTGTCGGCAATGGACTTCTGCCACCTTTCTTTTAAAGCGTCAGGAAACTTTTTGACGATGAGAGCGTCTGGAGCTTTTCCTTTGCGAAATCCAGGAAGGGAAACTTCTTTTGCAATTGAGCGGATGGCTTCACGTCGAGCTTTTTGAACGATTTCGGGACTAACTTTCACCTTATATTCTACGATACAATCGGGCTTGCGCTCCATAGTGAAAGTGACGGTGTCTGATTTAAATTCTTTCTTTTCTTCCATTAGTTATGCCTTGATCTCAAAAACGGGAATCTACTTCAAAAAAAGCGGGTGATGAGATTTGAACTCACGACCCTCACGTTGGCAACGTGATGCTCTACCACTGAGCTACACCCGCAAAGTCGAAAGTGCTTCAGTATACTTAGTCAGAGTTTTTTTTCAAAGTTTTATCACTCTTCTTGGATGCTCAAAAAAAATGTTGAATAGACGAAAAAAAAATCGTTGCAGTCGTTTTGAAAAAGATGTAAAAGGGGGAACACTTTTGTAATGGTCCACTATAAGATGAGGTGAATATAAGGGATGCTGAACTTAAGAAAGCTGAAGCAGGATTTTTCTTCGAACGTGTTGAAGGATGGGAAGCAGCTCTATGATACACAAAAGGTTCTTTCCGCAAAAATCTTGCACCTTGATGCAACGACTCTTAGGATCAGTGCTCAAGTCATGGGCCAATATAACAACGCTTATGAAAGTGAGTTTGAAATCGATCGGCAAGAAAGTGAAACGATCGATTCAAACTGTGATTGCCCTTATCATTATGACTGTCAACATCTCGCTGCTGTCCTTTATTTCTTAGAGGCCAATCTTGATGAAATTCTCGTGAACTACTCAAAAGAAACGGATCTAGATGAGTTAACAGAAGAAGGTTTTGATGATGAGGAAAAAGAAAAGCTTATGGAGGCTGTCAAAGAGGCAGCTTCAAAAGAAGAGCTAAGGCGAGACGAAGAGTATCAAAAAGAAGTTTTAACCGAATATGTTGACGCAGCGGGTGTCTTAGCGAAGTCTCCATTTTTCCTACCTGTTCAAGAAAGAATTATCGAAAAAGCAGAGCTTGCAGTCATTTACAGTGTTCCTAAAAAAGAACGCCAAGGTGAGGTAGAGTTTCAAATTGCGCTTCGACTTCCTGCACGTTCGAAACCACTGCATATCCCAAACATTGGCGAATTCTTTGAAGCCATGCGCTACCAAGAAGACATCTTTATAGGTGGAAAAGGATATTTGTTTGCTATCGAGTCATTTGCTGCTGAAGAACAAGAAATTGCTCGCCTTGTGATGGACCATTTGAAACTTCAAGAAAAAACGGCAAGTGAACGGGCTCAGAAATCTGCTTTCCTCAGCTCAAAAATGTTTGGAATGGTTTTAGCAAAGGCACAAGAAATTGCCTCTGAAATGCTAAAGCAGAGAGGATGGACTTCTGGAGAAGAAGAGCTGCCGTCGCTTCCTTGCCTTTATGAAGAAAACTTAGAATCTCCGATCCGCTTTTCAAAAATGCCGGCGCATATCAAGATGACCCTTGAGTTCATTCATCCTCCCACGACAAAGATCTTGCTCAATCCAACGATCCTTGTAGATGGAGAGTCGATCATGCTCGAAGATGCGAAGTTTTTTGAGTGCGCAAAACCAGGAATCATTTACAACCACATTTACTACCGGTTTGATCAGCAAATCACTCGTCAGCATCTGCGTAGCTTCTTGCCGATTCGGGATATGACGATTCCCGAGCCGCTTTTTGGAACGTTTGTTGAAAACGCACTACCTGAGCTCTCCCGTTTTGCCGAAGTGGATCACCAAGATGTGACCGAGCATTTTACAACGCTGCCATTTGTCGGAAGTCTTGAAGCAATTTGTGATATCTCTTTTCTCAATGGGGAACTGGAAGCCTCGCTTTCTTTCCGTTATGAAGACACGATCGTTCCCGCGTCATCCAAATCACTGAAGTTCGACAACATTCATGAGTTTGTGACGCAAGAAGGGGTGATGGCACGCAATCTAGTTGAAGAACAAAAAATTATCCAAGATCTTTTCCGCGACTTTATCTTTGATCACGAACATCAAACGTACATGGCCAAAACCGATAAAAAGATTATTGAGTTCATGACCGATACGATTCCACGGAACCAACACCGTGTGAAGTTCAATTGCCCTCAAAACTTGCTCGACCAATTCATTTACGATCAAACGAAGTTTAAGTTGGATCTGTCCGATACTGATCGGATGGATACGTACGAAATCAAGCTTGAAGTCAAAGGGGCTCTTAAAGGTGTGAAACTCGATCGTATTTGGGATTGCATCGTTTCTCGAAGAGCTTACTTAGAGCTTGATAATGGGCGGAAACAGACAGGAAAAGGAAAAGACAAATCAAGCAAACTTCCAAAAATTCTCGTGCTCGATCTCGACGAAGTGGGGAATGTGGTGCAACTGTTTGATGAACTGGGGATTGAAAAACTCGACAATACGACAATCAAGCGCCCACTATGGAGCTTAGCAAATATCGATGAGACGAATTTCAAAGGACTTCCAGTTTCTTTCAAAATGACTCCTCGCTTGAAAGAGATTCGCAAGCAAATGCTTGGAGAAAAACATCTCAAGTTTACTCCTGTGCCAGCTGGCATCAAAGCGGAGCTGCGTAATTACCAAACGGAAGGGGTTCACTGGCTTGAACGTCTACGTCTCATGTACCTCAATGGAATCTTGGCCGATGACATGGGTCTTGGTAAAACCCTTCAAGCGATTGTTGCCTTGACGCAACATCTAAACGGGGCCAAGCTGCCAGCACTTGTCGTTTGTCCGACGTCTCTCCTCTACAACTGGCAAGAGGAGTGTCACAAGTTTAATCCAAAGTTAAAGACCTTAATTATTGATGGGATGCCCAATCAACGGAAAAAGCTGATTGCAACCATTGAAAATTATGATGTGATCATCACGTCCTATAGCCTCCTTCAAAAAGACATCGAGTCCTACGATCCGACCACTTTCTCTTATATGATTCTCGATGAAGCTCAACACATCAAAAACCGTGGCACACGCAATGCCAAGTCGGTGAAAATGGTCAAAGCGGAGCATCGTTTGATCCTTTCAGGTACACCGATCGAAAACTCTCTTGATGAATTGTGGAGTCTCTTCGATTTTCTCATGCCAGGATTTTTGGGCAGTTACGACCGTTTTGTCGAGAAGTATGTTCGAATTTCTGGGGATGAGCAGGCGAAAAATTTGCAGTACCTCCGCAAAAAAGTGTCTCCTTTCATCTTACGCCGCATGAAGAGCGATGTTCTCGACGACTTGCCACCAGTTTCAGAAAACGTGTACCACACGCAACTTACCGATATGCAGCGTGATCTTTACCGCTCTTACGCTGAGTCGGCTCGTGACGAACTCGTTAAACTTGTGGAACGAGATGGGTTTGATAAGGTCCAGATTCATGTCTTGGCGACCTTAACTCGCCTCAAGCAGATTTGCTGCCACCCTGCAATTTTTGCGAAGGAAAAGGCCGAAGTGGGGGATTCTGCAAAGTACGATATGCTTCTTGAACTCCTGCAAACACTGATTGAAGGGAAGCACAAAACTGTTATTTTCTCTCAGTACACCCGTATGCTTCAAATCATGCGCAATGACTTTGAACAGCGTGGGATCCGGTTCCAATACTTAGATGGATCGAGTAAAAATCGTCTCGAGATCGTCAAAGAATTTAATGAAGATCCTGACATTCCTGTGTTCCTCGTTTCCCTTAAAGCAGGTGGAACGGGCTTGAACCTTGTGGGTGCGGATACGGTCATTCACTATGACATGTGGTGGAATCCGGCGGTCGAAAATCAAGCGACAGACCGAGTCCATCGTATTGGGCAGAAGGAAAATGTATCAGTTTATAAGCTCGTGACTCTAGGGACAATCGAAGAGAAGATCGTCGAAATGCAGAACCGTAAGAGGGGAATTGTGAAAAAGATCGTCAGTTGTGATGATGAAGCGATTACCAAGCTCACTTGGGAAGATGTGCTTGAACTCCTGCAAACATGATGGATTTTTTATCCTCCGTCGGTTAAGATGTGCCCTTATGAATAGGATTTAAGGTAGTGAAAACATGAAAGTGAGTGCAGCAGGCAAAGGAAGCCTCCTCAAAAAGTTTAAGCAAGGAATCATGGGAAAACTCGGCCACTTAACTGGGATTTTCTCTAGTGATATCGGAATTGATTTAGGAACTGCCAATACGCTCGTTTACGTTCGAGGGAAGGGGATTGTTCTAGCTGAACCTTCGGTTGTAGCTGTAGATTCTATCACCAATGAAGTGCTTGCGGTGGGGCACAAAGCGAAGGCGATGCTTGGTAAAACACCTCGTAAAATCCACGCGGTGCGCCCAATGAAAGATGGTGTCATTGCCGACTTTGAAATTGCCGAAGGGATGCTCAAAGCGCTTATTTCCCGTGTGACTCCTTCTCGTAGCCTATTCCGTCCTAAGATTTTAATTGCCGTTCCTTCAGGGATCACTGGAGTTGAAAAACGAGCTGTTGAAGACTCAGCTTTGCGTGCTGGAGCTCAAGAAGTCATTTTGATTGAAGAGCCCATGGCTGCGGCAATTGGAGTCGATCTTCCTGTTCACGAACCTTCTGCTAACATGATTATCGATGTGGGTGGGGGTACAACTGAAATTGCTATCATTTCCCTTGGAGGGATTGTCGAGTCGCGCTCGCTTCGTATTGCCGGAGATGAGTTCGACGAGTGCATCATGAATTACATGCGCCGCACCTATAACTTGATGATCGGTCCTCGTACAGCTGAAGAAATCAAGATGACCATTGGCTCTGCCTATCCTCTTGGAGATCACGAGCTGGAAATGGAA
Source organism: Simkania sp. (assembly GCF_965215465.1). Taxonomy (GTDB): domain Bacteria; phylum Chlamydiota; class Chlamydiia; order Chlamydiales; family Simkaniaceae; genus Simkania. The sequence goes on from NZ_OZ244056.1 coordinate 574,071, forward strand.
GTGCGCGGACGCGACCAAGTCGCCGGCCTTCCTGTCACAAAGCGGATCAACTCGGTTGAAATTCGTGAATGTTTGGCCGAACCGATTCAACAAATTATCGAGAGCACAAAAGGGACACTTGAGAAGTGCCCTCCTGAACTTGCAGCCGATCTAGTCGAACGGGGCATGGTCCTCGGTGGCGGTGGCGCTTTGATCAAGGGGCTAGATAAAGCCTTGATCAAAGAAACAGGGTTGCCTGTTGTCGTGGCACCGAACCCACTTCTAGCTGTCTGCATGGGAACAGGTAAAGCCCTCGAGTATCTCGAAAAGTTCAAGAAGGTGAAGGCTTAGATCTTCATTTATTTTTTAACCCCGAGTCTCTAAAACCGTCCGCCGATCTCAAAGATTAAAACATGAGATTGGAACATCGAGCCAAACTCTCCTTGATAACTGATCGATCCAAAGGGATACTTAGACTTGCAAGGCATAAACTGAGAGCTGAGACGTACAACACCTAAGTTTTGAGTTTTGCCCGGAAAAACCTCGACGCCAAACGTAGAAGGCGAGCCCGCAAAATAGGCCGATTCAGAGCCTGTGTTAAACGGCTTTTTGTTAACGTAGCTGACCTTTTCTTCAAAGGTCAGATTTCCCCAGTTATAAGTCAGAGTTTCATAGAAACGGAGTCCTCCCTCACTACGTAACATAGAAGTGTAGTCACGAGCTATGCGGAGATTTAATCCCGAAGCGCCTGTTTCACGTACTTTGCCTTGCCAATTACTTGCCCAGTCGAACATGACAAATGGCGCAATGACAAACCAATCTCGGATTGCATAAAAAGGAGTGCTAATTCCTAGGTGAGGGGAGAGTAGCCATCCATTGACATGCGCTCTTGAATGAATCTGGTTGAGGGTTTTTCGCTTGTTATGCATCTGATAAAACCCGCCCCAAAGAGCCGCATCAATCAAGATATTGCCTTGTCCCCACGAACCATAAAGCGTCAAAAACTCTTGATGGAATCGCGCATGACCGACGCTATCTGAGTAGTTGACTCGATTGAAAGCGTACGCAGCCCCAACACCAATAATGGTATTTTGGAGACCGCGATAATCAAATCCCAACATGCCTCCACCGATCCAATTGGTCATGGACGGGAACTTTTGTTCCTTCTTGTTATGGGCATAGGCTCCAAAAGGAGCAAACCAAAGAGCGTAATTGGTGTCGTCTTGGCAGGGGAAGTTCCCTCTGATATCATCTGTAGCATCTACGAGTAAGCCCACTTCTTGGGCCATGCTTTTAGGCGTTCCAGACTCGCGTTTTCGTGGCATCTCAGAATGACTGGGCACAAGTTGCGTTGATAGAGCAAAAAGAGCGTTGGGATAGGTGTTTCCTGGTCCCCAGCTTTTGGGAGTCGCTGAATCAATAATCGCAACACTATTGATAAAGCCTTGAGCGTCAATTCCGGTAATTGTTGTCACGACTCCAGTAGGAGAGACAAGTGCTGCATAATCTCTATTATTGTCATCATTTCCCCCGATCACCCCAATTCCTGCATCACTGATGGCAACGGTTTGGATCAATCCAGATCCACCAGGTTGAGAGAACTCTCCAGAAAGTTTTGTTGCAACTCCTGAGGGGGAAACAAGTGCTGCATAGCCAGAATTATTTGTAAAATCAGCTCCTCCAATAATCCCCATGCCAGTGTCATTGATGTCTGTACCGAATATCACTCCCAATCCGGAAGGAGCGTCAGCTCCTGAGACTTTTGTAGCGATGCCAGATGGGGAGACGAGCGCTGCGTAGGGAGCAGTAGTTTCGGTATTTCCTCCAATAATCCCCAAGCCAGCGTCATTGATGCTGACACTTAGTATGCTTCCTTTTCCAGTAGGAGCGTCAGCTCCTGAGACTTTTGTAGCGATGCCAGATGGGGAGACAAGCGCTGCGTAGGGAGTATTATTATCATTTTCGCGTCCCCCAATAATCCCCAAGCCAGCGTCATTGATGCTGACACTTTTTATCAATCCTATTCCAGTAGGAGCGTCAGCTCCTGAAACTTTTGAAGCGACGCCAGAAGAGGAGACAAGTGCCGCGTAGGGACCATTAGAATCGGAACCTCCGACAATCCCCACACCAGAGTGATTGATGGCTACACCCAATATTTCTCCATTCCCAGTAGGAGCGTCAGCCCCTGAGATTTTTGAAGCGACGCCAGATGGGGAGACGAGTGCCACATAGGGAACATTAGCTTCGGTATATCCTCCAATAATCCCGATACCAGAGTTATTCAAGGCGACGCTATAGATTAATCCATCACCTGTAAGGGCGCTTCCAGTAATGCTTTTGGCCACTCCTTTCGGAGATACTTGCGCTGCATAGCCTGGTTCCCCACTATCCCCTCCGATAAGGATGAACTGACCAGCGCTGAGCGATCCAAATAATAAAAAAGTACATGTGAAAAATCCAATTCTGATTGCAGTCATAAACCTGCTAGGCATCATAACTCTCCTTTTATGTACTTTCTTTTTGTATAGTAGATGTTAGATTTATATACAAATGGTTGCGATGTCTGTTTTGAAGGGAATGACCCCAAACTCTTTACTGGTTTTAATAAGGTTTTGAGAGTATATTATTTAAGGTATTTCAGTATTTTTCATCTTTTGAGGAAAGCTGGGATCAGATATTGGTGAATTAAGGGAGGAATGTCTCATGAATATATCAGAGTGGACTAAGCACAAAGGTGTCCAAGAGTGGGTCATACAGATGATCCAGATGTGCCAACCCGATGACGTCCATTTTTGTGATGGCAGTCAAGAGGAATATGAAGCTGCGTGTCAGATGCTTGTCGACAGTGGCATCTTCACTCGGCTCAACCCAGAAAAACGCCCCGGTTCTTATTACTGTCGCTCCGACCCCTCGGATGTGGCTCGTGTTGAGGATCGTACGTTCATTTGCTCGAAAAAAGAAGAAGGTGCGGGGCCAACAAATAACTGGGAAGAACCTGAAAAGATGAAGACGACCTTGAAGACTCTGTTTACAGGGTGCATGAAAGGGCGTAAAATGTATGTGATCCCATTTAGTATGGGTCCTTTTGGATCTTCTCTTGCTGAAATTGGAATCCAAGTGACAGATTCTCCTTACGTTGTAGTAAATATGTACATCATGACGCGCATGGGAAAAAAAGCTCTTGAGGTTTTGGGAGACTCAGGGGAGTTCATTCCTTGCCTGCACTCGGTAGGAGTTCCTTTGGAGAAGGGTCAAAAAGATGTGGCTTGGCCTTGCCGCCCTGATGCGAAGTACATTGTTCACTTTCCAGAAGAGCGTGCGATTTGGTCGTTTGGAAGTGGCTATGGAGGGAATGCGCTTCTTGGGAAAAAGTGTTTTGCCTTGCGTATTGCCTCAGTGAAGGCCCGGGATGAAAACTGGATGTCTGAGCACATGCTCATTGTGGGAATCACGAATCCTGAAGGGAAAAAACGGTATTTTGTCGCGGCATTTCCAAGTGCGTGTGGAAAGACGAACTTGGCGATGCTTAAGTCTGAGCTTTCGGGCTGGAAGGTCGAGTGTGTTGGAGACGACATTGCTTGGATGCGTCTAGGTGATGATGGACGTCTCTATGCTATCAATCCTGAATATGGTTTTTTTGGCGTAGCTCCAGGAACGTCGATGCATTCAAACCCCAATGCAATGGCTTCTATTGAGAAAAATTCGATTTTCACAAATGTGGCTCTCACAGATGATGGCGACGTTTGGTGGGAAGGAATGACTGATGAGACACCGACGCACTTGACGGATTGGAAAGGGAATTCTTGGACTCCTGATTCTAAGGAAAAGGCGGCGCATCCGAACTCACGTTTTACTGCGCCCGTGCGTCAGTGTCCGGTGATGGACCCTGTCTTTGATGATCCCAAAGGTGTGCCGATTTCAGGCATCATTTTTGGTGGACGTCGCGGTAGTGTTGTTCCTCTTGTGACTGAGAGTTTGTCTTGGGAGCATGGGACCTTTTTTGGGACAGCGCTTTCTTCAGAGATGACAGCGGCAGCAGCAGGAACAGTTGGAAAGCTGAGGCATGACCCGTTTGCGATGCTTCCGTTTTGTGGTTATAACATGGGTGATTACTTTGGTCATTGGCTTGAGATGGGCAAACTCATCAAATCAAAGTACCGCCCTAAAATTTTCCAAGTGAATTGGTTTTTAAAGTCTGAAGAGGGCAAATTCCTTTGGCTAGGGTTTGGAGAAAACATGCGCGTATTAAAGTGGATGTTTGAGCGGTGCGAAGGGATGGAAAATGCTGAAGAAACTCCTGTTGGCTATCTTCCCAAGAAAGGGGCTTTAGATTTTTCTGGTTTAGATTTAGAAGATGAAGACAAACTCTTTGAAATTGATCGGGAAGCGTGGAAAAGTGAAGTCGAAGGATTACGCGAATATTATACCATGTTCGGGTCACATCTCCCTCAAGGAATTACAGACGAGTTAAATGCTCTTGAAAAGCGATTAGAATAACTGTATTCTTCTCTTTCATGAGAGCACTCATTCAACGCGTTAAATCAGCATCAGTGACAGTTGACGGAAACGTCATGGGTCAAATTGAGCAAGGCTTGCTTGTGTTATTTGGCATGCACAAAGAGGACCATGCAGGGCAACTTTCATGGTTTGTTGAAAAGCTGATCCACTTGCGCATTTTTGAAGACGACGTGGGAAAAATGAACCGCTCTGTTCAAGATGTCGACGGGGGAATCCTCGTTGTGTCACAATTCACTCTTTATGGCGACTGCCGGACAGGTCGTCGTCCTTCATTTATTCACACCCTTCCGCCAGATAAGGCAGAGCCTCTCTACAATCAACTTGTTGTAGAGCTGCGGAGAAAAATGGGGGAAGCAAAAGTTCAAACAGGTCAGTTTGGAGCCGAAATGCAAGTCAAGCTCATCAATGACGGACCGATTACATTCCTCCTCGAGCAAGCTTAAATATTATAAGAAAGAAAAATTTAATTATATTACCAGTAATATTTTTTGCTTGTCTTTTACTTAATAAAAATCTAAAATTTAGCGAAAAAAATCTGGAGAATCAAATGTCTACTAACTTACCTATTACAGCTGATAACGTTCGAAATCTAACTTGTCTTCCCAAAATTCTTGGAGATAATTTTGATGAAAATTTTAAGAAAATAGAACCTCATCTGGAAAAGATGGCAAGTCCTGCTGGTATGAGTGTAAGCGGTATAGCAGATGTTGACACGAGAGTTCATGTTGGTTGGAGTTATGGAACTGATCAAAAAATTGACGGTTTAATTTTTAGTATCTACAAACCTTCAAAAAATACATATGACAGTCCTACCCTCAAGGGATTCAAAATAACTAAAGAATCCAAGAATTGTGAGCGTTTTTCGGCAATTTCTGAGCCAGGTGAAGCTTATACTCAACATCATGTTCAACACGCTAATATGTTTTCAATAATATCTCTTACTTCGTCTTCCGAATTTTTTGGACTCTTTATTGACCCAAAGCCATCCGACAAAGAAATCACATTCGATGCAAATTGGCTTGATACATCAGAAAAAATCAGAGAATTTTATAAGGATAATGGTCAAGAACGGATACTAGACAACCTCCTTAAGTGTTCTCCAAAAGAATGTTCTCCGAAAGCCGATGCTCCAACAGAGAAGGTGGAGGGGTCTACTCCTGAGAAAGAGGTGCAAGAGACAACAAGTGGCACCTCTCGTATGAGGCAATACGTTGCTCTTGGAGGCGCACTTCTTCTGCTATTAGCTGTGGCGTATTATGTGCAGCAGCAAGGGCCCTTTTCGACTTCAGCTTAGAGCAACCATCCGATAAAAACGTCCTTTGAGCATGAGTAGCTGCCATGCGACATGGTGGGGTGCGAACTTTAATTTTGGAAAGCGAACGATCATTTCAGCACCGCCAGCTTTGAATCCCACCATCATGTAGTGATCAATTTGAACAAAGATCATTTTGAGAGGGATTTTTAAGAGATCTTTTTCGTCTGTGACAAGCAACTCTCCAACTGTTGTGAAGTCTGTAATGGGAGTTCTTGTACGTTCAAAATGTTCAAGCGGTTTATCGATAGAATTATTAATGCAAAATCCTGCATGAAATTTTAAGGGAATGTTTGGAGGGAGGAGTGAAAGGCATTTGAGATGTTCGTTGGGATAGAGGGTGCAAGCTGCAGCCATTGCAGTGAAGGTCGTTGCGGAACAGGGGAGAATATGATGCGTTGAGAGGACGCGCATCGCTTGGCGCGTTTGCATGCGCATCCTTTTTAAAAAGGCAAAAATTGCGGGGGCGAGATCTGCTTTTGAACCTTCTTTGGGTTCATAATCAGACCAGGCTTGCTTTGCGTCAGCATAGAATTCTAGAAGGTCCTCAAGCTTTTCTATGGGTTCATCCTTATAGGCGCGTAGCCCACAGTAATATTCATTGCAGGTTTCGAGATATAAAACACTGAGTAGCTTAAAAAAGTCTTCTTTTTCTCTAACTAATACTTCTATGGGCACTCGAAGAGGAACTTCTAGAGAAACTGTTTTTCCACTGCCTTCAAAGATGAGAGTTCCCAAAAAGAAAGAGCGACCACTGATCAACTGCCACTCTCCGTAAAAAAAGGTGTGAGGAAGGTCAAAAGGAGCGTCTTCAAGAGAAGTATAGGTAAAGGCAGATGGTGGTTGCACAACCACTCCACTATCATCGATCTTTTTAGGAAAAAAGGATTGGAACAAGGGAATGCCTGGGACATCTTTATCACCAGCGCCGACAGCTACTCCAAGCAGCGGAAAGTTTATTTGGGAGGCAAGTTGCATGACTGTGACTTTCAAAAGCTCGTTTTTTTCTACAGATCCGATATGTGGTCGCGTTTTATACTCATCTGAGCAGGGTAACAACCCGTTTGGAGCTGGAAAAATCAGCTGGCCTGTCATGTTTGAAATGGCTTGTTGCGTAGCTGTAGGAAGGATCATTTGATCGACAAGTTCAAGTTCCGACCGCATTCCAGCTAAGAGGGTGAGATGTTTTGGAACTTTTTTGTGCAGCTTCATGTTGGGGTGAAAGAAGAGGAGTTGAAAGGCATTTTCCGATGTGACAGGGCGGCCAAAAAACAGATCAAGTCGCTTCATGAAATTTAAGATTCCTGCAAAGCAATTGCGTTCTGAAAGTCCTGTGTCTCCTTCTGGTGTCGTTTTAGATGCAGCCATGACAGCAAAGAGATGCAGCTCTTGATTGATAGAAAGTCGGTAGATTCGACTCTTTTCTAAGAGTTTTACTGCAAAAACAACGTCATCTTGTGAGTTTTGGACGCAAGCATGGAGAGCGACAAATGGAGCTTCTCCATCTAAAGGGACTTTGGGATCAAAAGGCAGTCCTGTCAACAAATGATTCAAACGGAGGCGCACTTCTTCTATTTCTAGAGGACAGTTGATAACGAAATCGAAAAAGAGGGGAGAGGGAGTCATACGGAAGGCTTCGAAGTGTTGGGAAATTTCTTTGATGAGAAATCTTTCTTTTTCATATTGATTTCCGTCTCGATGCTTTTTCACAAAAGCTAGAATTTGCCTGGTACTCACCTGCATTTGTGGGCTATCAGAACACGCGTTTAAAAATATGATTGCGTCTAAAAGTCTTGGAGCATGAAGGAAGTTGGCGAGAAGAAAAAAAGCGTGCTCCTCAAAGTCTTCACCGTTGAAGGTTCTAGGGGAGGTACTGCAACTTGCTGCTCCGATTTGTGGATATAAGATTTTCAAAGACTTTACATTGGCTAAAGCACCTGACAGGGTTCTGGAGTCAGAGCGGAAATCACTTTGATCTAGTCCCCCAACGTCCTCCATAGTACGGTTGCGAAAAAAGATCCAATTTAAGATTTCTTCAGAATTGCTGGGAGAGCAGCTAAGCAGATTTAAAGCGATACGTAAGTCTCTCAAAATGGAATTTTCAATGAGATCTCTTGAAAGATCCCTCATGTTGAATTTGTCAGGAGGGCAAAGGGCAAAAGCTACTCGCATCCTTAGTTCTTCATTTTCCATAAACTTGACCAGAAGTTGATGTCGAAAGCGGGAAGGGAGTCGATGTTGGAGAATGGCTTCAATGAGATTGAGGGTTCTTTCACAGACATACTCTTGAAAGCTGCAACCAATGGGTAAATCTAAGGGATCGGGAAGCTTATAATCAGGAGTAAACTCCATGACTTTGACAAGAGGAGCCAGGGCATGCTTTGCAAGAAGGGCTGAGGCTTTCTCTCGTTGATTGGTTTTTTCTGCCCATTCTTTGATGAGATAAGCCCAAGAAATCCCTCTCATTGCATCACAACGGGTGACGAAAAGTAGGAGTTCATTGGTTGCTTCTGGGGGATCAGGTTTGAGTGAAAGGATATGAAATAGTGAGGCTTTAAGAGCTGCGTGAGGTTCTTCAAGAGCAACGTATTGAGCAGGCTTAATTGCAGCGCATGGAAGTTCTGGGACCTCAAGTTGAGGAGCAGGAAGATTTAAGAGCAAAAAATGAATGTTTCGATTTCTTAAAGCTTCGGGAGTTTCCACAGAAAGAATACTTCGTTTCGATCCAAAAGGTGAAGGTGGGGGTAAATGTCCTTCTCTTAAGCTGTTTTGAATTTTGCTTAGCTTTTTGTAATAGGAGACATAGACCTCGGCGAGCGACACTTTCGCTCGACTCTTATATTCTTTTAAGTAAGTCGCGATAGGGATGGCAAAGCGGAGACCAAAAGAGTGAATTAAATACTGAGCCACTTCCATGGCAACTTGCTCCATCTTAGCTTGACGAGCTTCTTGCAACTCTCGTAAGTTAAATTGGTGTGTCTTGAGAGCTTGCGTAAGTTCGACTTGAAGCATGGTTAGTCTCCACTTGGATGGATTCCTATAAGAGGTAAAAAGTTTTGGAACCACCAATTCCCGGTAAGTAGAAGGGCTACTGCGGGAACATGAGCGGGATAAGGACGTTTCCTCCGAGATCCACGCTCTGAGGCTAGTGTTCCAAGAGCCCAGGCAAGAGAAACCCAGGCAATGACATCGAAAGCAACTTTTGCTACTCCATATGTATTCAGAGCGATGTCACCAATATTCATCCATTGATCAATGGCAACATACAAAAGTGGAGGAAGAAGGGAGTAATTCGTATAGAAAAATGCAGAGGCTGCCAAACGTGATGTCTTTTCGTCGATTGTGACCTTATTGATGAGCCTTGAGAGGCTGTAAGATCCATAAAGCATCGCTCCAAAGCATGCTAAGGTGATTTGATCATCTGTTGTTCCAATGGCCATGTTCCAGATAATAAAGCCACCGACTCCGGCGATTCCAAAAAGGTATTTGAAGATGTCGACGAAAGTCATCATGAGATTTTGAGGACAGGTACCATTGATGCACGAATAAAAAGCATTCTTTATCCGCACTAAAGTGTTTTCGGGTGCATTGGGGTCTCGCTCTAATTCGGACATATTGACGATGGGGGTGGTTGTGAAGCGGATGATATCGATCTGACGTTGAATCCCTGTCAGTGCTCCTGCGAAAAAATCAGTAGGTGAGCTGTTTACACCTAGCAAAAGCCCAGGGAGGGCTATGGAGAAAACGTGGAGAACTTTCTCTGTCATTCGCATGATATAGACAGAGTGATGCATGCGTTCTGAAAGAGGTCTTGGATCGTCAAGCACATGTTCATGAAGAGGATATTTGTATTCAAAGTACAATCGGAGCATGTGAACGAGTTCATAGGCCAGCCCTCCAATTGCATTTCCCAAAAAGAGATAGCCGACTTTAGCGAGAATAAACCAGTTAGGAGCAAAAACGTAGCCACATGTCAGTAGAGCTCCGGCTATGATCGCCTTTGCCATGTCTCCGATGATTCTTTCGACTCCTGTGTTTCCAAACAAGACTTTGACGAAGCGAGTGCTTTCTACAAAATATGAACTGGTTCGGTCTTGATCAAGTGTCAGCTGAGACAGCGTTGTGATCACTCGGACGACGTGTGTTCCAAAAAGACCGTAAAGGACTCCATTGATGATCCCTTCATCAATCGGATTTTCGGGAATATTGAGAATGATTTGTGTGAGCGATAAAAAGATATCTGCACCATAGTCGCTAATGATATGGGATTCAACGTTGGCAATGGGTTTGATGTTTTGAAAAGCAAATTGGCAACAGACTCCAGCAGCTCCCATCATGAGAGTGTTGATCGGGTTTGAAAATGTCAAAATGGTACGTACGGCAATAAGTGAAACTGTTAAGATGATGCCGCTTGTTGCAAAAAGGATGTTCCAACCGCTACACTCTGTACTGGTAGAACCTTCTGCAACGATGTCATTGAGAAGCGTCGATTCTTCTGTAAGGTCTCTACGCTCAGTTCGTATAAGCGCGAGAGCTTCGCCTTCTGAAGCCATTCTAGCAGCTCTATAGTTTCAGTTTTCAGTCTCGATGGGAAAGTCTAGGCATAAAGAGTTTTTTTTTACAAGAACCTAGGCAAAAATCTTCGCCCTATGTTACTCGGGTAGAAGAGACCGTTATCAAACATCGGAGATGAGATGCGATTACCGTTTTATGGACTTGTAGCAGCGATTTTTTCTCTAGTGAGTATCAGTGTCGGATGCTCAAAGAAACAAGATGAACATTTTGGGACGCAACCAAATGGCGAACAGGACGATGAATCATTTGGTCCGAACCCTGGGGACAAACTTTGGGATGAGGAGTGAGAAGATGAAGAAATTTTCAAACCTACTCTTGCCAGTTGCTTGCTTTTCTCTATTGGTCTTTACAACTGGGTGTGCAAAAGAAGATAAAGAACCAAAGCACGGTCAGGAGCACTTTGGCCCCAACCCTGGAGATGGAGCCGATCGTAACCATGCTGCGGATGAATGATTAGCGGCTAAAGATTTCGCTATCTTTAAAGAAGAAAGCGACTTCAGTTTTAGCTGTGTCTGGGCCATCTGATCCATGCACTGCGTTGGCATCAATGGTTTCAGCAAAGTCTGCACGAATCGTTCCTGGAGCAGCTTCTTCTGGGTTTGTAGCTCCCATCAAGTCACGATTTTTCAAGATCGCATTTTCGCCTTCTAGAGCTGAAATCAAAACAGGTCCTGAAGTGATGAAGGTAATGAGATCTTTGAAAAAAGGGCGCTCTTTGTGAATCGCGTAAAAACCTTCTGCTTGCTCTTGAGAAAGGTGAAGCATTTTTGCTGCGATGATTTTGAGTCCTGCTTTTTCGAAGCGGGATAGAATTTCACCAATGCAGTTTTTTCCGACTGCATCTGGTTTAATAATTGATAAAGTTCTTTCTTTGGTCATTTTTAAATCCTTGACATAAGTTTAGGTTAAAAATGATAACCTATTGCGCAATATTTTTCAAATCCTGACGAGGGAATTGTTGAGATTTTTAGAATAATTCTTTACACTGCTTGTCCATCCACCCAACCAACATTGAGGCATAGTCCATGGCAACAATTGCTAGCTTACAAGATCCAATTACACTAGAAAGAACTCGAAATCCTGTCATTTCGGAAAAATGTTTTCATACATTCCAAAGAAGTGGGATCCGTGGCACCTTGTACACTGATCTTGAATCAAGGTTAGGCAATTGGGACTTGAGAGTGCCTCATGAGTATGAATGCGCTCTCTGTAAAGAAAAGACTCCGATCGAGCAAATCGTGACAAATGATGCATGGGTACGACTTAATACGTTGATCGACCGCTATATCAAAGAAAACAAGGGCGAAGATCAGAAAGCCGAAGACTTTGAGAGTGAGATTGGAGGAATGGAAATTGCTGAGCTGCATGCTTGGGAGTTGGGTCAGAACCTCCTGGAGATTAAGGCTGCCTGGGAAAAAGAGCATACAGAAAGCAAGTGGGAAGATCTTCAAGTTATTGATTTTCTTAAGTGGAAAGAAGATCCTACAGTACAAAAACTCTTTGACGCATGGAAAGAAGAATACCCGACTAAAATCGCAGATCACCTTCATATAGATGATTTATTTAATCATGCCGTAATGGCGCAGAAAAAGAAAAAAATTGATGTTTTTACAGACATTCGCCCTTCACACTTGCTTGGTTATACAACAGAAGATCGGGATGAAAAAAAGATTCAGTCTTCCCTTTCTAGAGCCCCTTCTTTTGCGGCAGAACCGTGGTCCTCTTATGAGTCGTTGAAATTTATTGTGAGCTCTATTTACAATTTCGCTGTGGCATTGCTCTTTGAGGTTGGCCTTTATCTCTTGTATTTTTGGGAATGTGGTTTTTTGACCAAAGAGCAATATACGGATTTAAGAGCGAAACATGTGATTCATCGGATCATGCCACTCTATTTACAATATATGGGGTTGCCCACTGAAAAACCAACCGATTGATTTTTCTCAAATTCAACGTGTTCTTGTTGCTAAGCTTCGTCATCATGGAGATGTGCTTCTTTCTGCCCCTGTATTTTCGGTCTTAAAAAAGTATCATCCTCACCTTGAAATCGATGCGTACATCTACAGCGAGACGTTGCCAATGCTCGAAGGGCACCCGGCAATTTCTAAGTTTGTGCAGTACGATAAGAAATGGAAGAAGCTGCCTAAGCACCGCCGGTTTTTAGAAGAGTGGAAACTGCTTAAAAAGATCCGCCGTGGCGGTTACGATCTTGTGATCAATTTGACCGAGGGAGATCGAGGAGCAGTGGCAGCGAAGGTTTCGCGGGCTCCTTTTGCGATTGGGTTTGATCCCCAGGGTGGTGGGATGATGCAAAAGAAAAAGTGTTACACCCATTTGATCAAACACACACCCAAGCCGCGCCACACGGTTGAAAAACAGCTGGATGCTTTGCGCTGTTTGGGACTCCATCCAAAAGAAGAGGAACGTGACCTTTTCTTTCACGTTCCAGAAGAAGCGCTCTTGCGTGTTGAGACGCTGCTGCATGAAAACGGTGTTGAGGTGGGACAATTTATCCAAGTGCATCCGGTTTCGCGTTGGATGTTTAAGACGCTTCCGGCTAAAACGATTGCTGAAGTGCTTCACTTTTTGCACGATCAAGGAAAGCAAATCGTTTTGACGGCAAGTCCCGATCCTGCTGAGCGAAAAATGAACGAGGAAATCGTCTCTCTAGCTCCTTTTGCCATCGATTTGTCAGGTCAGATTTCACTCAAAGAACTTGGTACAATGATAGGGATGAGTCGGATGCTTTTTTCTGTAGACTCAGTGCCTGTGCATTTAGCAAGCGCTTTGAAAAAACCAACGGTTGTAGCATTTGGGCCAACCTGTGAACAGAACTGGGGTCCTTGGCGTCATCCGGCTTCGCGTGTGGTGACCCAAAAGCTTTCTTGTCGTCCTTGTTATCAGCCGGGATGTGGCGGAAGTGGCAAAAGTGATTGCTTAACCACTCTGTCAAGTCAGTCGATCATAGAAGCAATTCAAGATGTTTTAGAGTTTGAAGTCTTGTCCAAAGTAGGTTGCCTTAGCTCGCTCGTCAGCGAGGAGCTCTGATACCGTTCCACCCATTGTCACACGTCCTTCTTGAATCAGATAACTATGGTCAACGATCGAAGAAATTTCGCGCGCGTTGTGATCGGTGATCAGGACGCTAATCCCTTTTTGTTTGAGATGACGAATCATTTGTTTCACGTCATAAATAGTGATCGGGTCGATGTTGGCAAAAGGTTCGTCAAGTAAGAGGAGACTTGGGTTGGTTACAAGGGCGCGGGTGATTTCTAAGCGTCTTCTTTCTCCTCCAGAGAGAGTGACAGCTCTTTTTTTCGCGAGATTTTCTAAGTGAAGTTCTTCAAGAAGCTCATCTAATCGACGCTTCCGCTCCTCTTTGCTAATCGGCAGTGTCTCCAAAATGCAGAGGATGTTTTGCTCGACAGTGAGCTGACGAAAGATCGAAGGTTCTTGGGCGAGGTATCCCATGCCCATTTTTGCGCGTCTGTGGATGGGGAGACGTGTCACATCTTGATCGCGAAAGAAAACTTCGCCACTGTCGGGTTTGACCAGACCGATGGTCATGTAGAATGCTGTGGTTTTCCCAGCTCCATTAGGACCAAGCAGCCCGACAATTTCACCTTCCTTAACAGTAAAGGAAAGGCCGTTGACGACTTTTTTTCCTGAGTAGGCTTTCGTGAGGTTACGCGTCTGAAGAATCATGAGCGGATGGCTCCTTGGGGGAAAAGTTTGTGAAGAGTTTCTTGTTGCTCTTCGTTAAACGAAAAGCGGACATTCCCAATCCCTTTGATCACATCCTTACCAGTTACGGGGTCGGGGGTGACGACAATTTCTTGTGCGCTGAGTTTGAGATTTTGTTCTTCATGCCAAAAAAGAACTTGGTGGCCTGGCTCTGCAAGAAGGCGCATTTCTTTTGTTTGAGGATTGAGTAAGACTTCATCTGCCAGACCGCAGCGAAAAGGGGTGTCGGGGTCACTCGATAAGAGACGGACACGTCCTTTCAAGTTAACTGAAGTGGGTTTGAGTTCCATTTGGTAGAGGCTGTATTCGAGTGAAGCTTCATCTGCTTGCAGCGAGAGGTCGCCTTTGATAAAGACGAGTTGCTTATCAAAGGGAATGGAGCCTTTTTGCTTGGGGCTTGTTGCTGTGACGAGAAGAAGATCGCGGTCAAGCATCAGCGTACCAAAAGTGGTGAGAGCATGTTTTTCTTCTGCAGTGTCAGACGATCTTAGGGTGGTGGGACCTGATGCAATGATCGATTGCATCACATATTTCCCAAACTGCTCTTTTTGAAAAAAGCGAATGGTGTCTTCTCCTTCAATGGTACCCAGAAAGTCATCTTGAATGAGAATGTTTTGCTTGAGAGTCATCACATCGTTTTCATCATCCCAATAGAGAAAGCGGGAAGAAAAATTGCAAGGGCGACTCTTGGATTCGGGAAAAAAGAAAGAAGAGACTTTTCCTCGGGGGGATTCCATTTCAAGATTGCGATTTTCTAAATGGATTGTGATTTGCCTCGCTTCGACTTCATCTTGCATATGGGTGAGGTGGCAAGGAGTCGTGATTTGAGACGTCGAAAGCGTTTCGTTGTCAAAGTGAGCTTGATCGGCATCGAGGTGATACTTATTGGCATAATCAATATGGACATTCTCTTTTGCCATGAGAGAGCTAATTTCTAAAATGTGTTCATCTTGTTCTTCAAATTGGAAGTCGATTTGTCGGCTGACAAGATCCAGTGCCTCTTTTTTTCGACTGCGGTAGAGAACAAGTTTGTCTTGTGAAAGAACTGTTCCAAAACGCTTACAGAAGTCTAGCTGGGCTTCGTCACAATAAAGCTCTGACTCGTTTTGAAATGAAAAGGAGACATCTTCTTCTAAATGCATGTTTGTAAAGGGAAAGTCCTTTTCCCTTTTTTTTAGTAGGGCTTGATGGGTCTGCATGTGCCCTAAGTCGTGGTAGAGTTTCACTTCTCCAACGAGTCGCAAAAAGTCTCCATCATAAGAGGCATAATCCGAAGAAATGTCAGACGAGAGATCGGGCGACTGCGTTGCACCAAGTAAGAGAGTTGAAAGGAGAAGTGGGAAAAAATTAATCATGTTGTTTTTGGGGGCGAATGTGGGCTTTAAATTTTTCAGCATGGAAATTGGGGGAATTTTCAGAAAAAGAGAGGGAAACGTCTTCCGCAACTCCTTTTAAAAACGCGGAATTAAAATCGAGCTTGGTTTCAAGTTCTTTTCCAGGAATGCGGAATAGGGCCAAAAAGACCTGGTGGGCGTCAAAATACTGGTTAGAATAACGGTAGGTTCCCGATTCAGACTCGATGAAGCGGATCTGTTGCATCCCGTCTTCAATGTTTTCTTGGAGATAGCATTTCATTCCTTGCATTTCTTCAACGAGTTCAAAGTTTTCTCCTTTTGGATAAGCCGTCAGAATCGAGCGGGGGCTCATCATCCGATGATGGAGACGTCCGTCGTCATCTGACATCCACAGGTCCTTTTGCACTCCACTACGTGTTTGTCTTGTCGGATAGCATGTGGCAACTTTGGGAGTAGACCATTCCTGCGGGTTGTTTTCCAACGATCCGCGCATGAGAACATAGGTCACGGCGACTCCGGTGACTACTACAAGTGTTGCTAAGGAGAGGAGAGTGATGCGTCTCAGCATAAAACTTCTCGTGCATTTAAGAGTTCATGAAGTGGTTTTGCGATCTGGAGAAATTTTTTGAGGTCTTCGAAAGGCATAACTGAGTGTTTATCGCTTTTTGCTTCCGCTGGATTTGGATGAGACTCGATGTAGAGGAGGTCAGCACCTGCTGCCAAAGCAGCTTTTGCAAGTGGGATGATAAACTCTCGGTTTCCACCTGATTGCTCCCCCATTCCTCCTGGGAGTTGAACGGAATG
The DNA here is from genome assembly GCF_965215465.1 of Simkania sp. Classification (GTDB taxonomy): domain Bacteria; phylum Chlamydiota; class Chlamydiia; order Chlamydiales; family Simkaniaceae; genus Simkania. The sequence goes on from NZ_OZ244056.1 coordinate 590,355, forward strand.
GGAAGCATCATAGCACACAGGGAAGCCAAACTTTTTCATGATAGGAATCGCACGCATGTCAGACACTAAATTATTATAGCCAAATGACGTTCCTCGATCTGTGAGAAGGATTTGATCGTTTCCAGTGGAGAGGATTTTTTTCACAGCATGTTCCATATCCCACGGGGCCATGAACTGTCCTTTTTTGATGTTGATCACAGCTCCGGAGTTTCCTGCAGCAATGAGCAGATCTGTTTGGCGGCAGAGGAATGCGGGAATTTGAAGAACATCGCACACTTCTGCCGCAGCAGTTACTTCTTCAGGGTGATGAATGTCAGTGAAGACAGGGACATCAAATGTTTCTTTCACTTTTTGCAGAATGCGTAACCCTTCTTCCAAACCTGGGCCGCGATAAGAATCTATTGAAGAGCGGTTAGCTTTATCGTAACTCGATTTGTAGATCAGTTGGACTCCAGCCTCTTCAAACATTTCTTTAAGTTGGCCTGCAGTTTCCAAAGCATGCGCTTCATTTTCAATCACACAGGGGCCTGAAATCACGACGAGGGGGGCATCTGAAGAGAGCTTCACATTTCTAATTTTCAAGATTCATCTCCGTTAAGTAGTCCATTTACAACTAAATATACTTGAAAATCATTTTTCCTATGCATAAAATCATGAAAAATTGACCATGGATTGATAGCTCAGTTGGATAGAGCATCCGCCTTCTAAGCGGACGGTCGCAGGTTCGAGTCCTGCTCAATCCGCCATTTAACAACGTGACTTTCGGCATAAAACCGCATGGCTCTTCTTGGAGATTTTGAATTTCAATCGAAAACCTTTCCCGATTTGGAACAGGTGATTAAGGGTTTTCATGAAAAGAGTTTTCTTGAATTGAACGTTCTTGAGAAAAGCGATACGATCAACCGAGCATTGTACAATCTGATTCAGAAAGAAGAAGGCCCGACGTTTCTCTTAGGAGCCGTTGTCGATTACATCAGTCGCATCAAAAAAGAAGCGGTCATTGAAAGTTACAATTTTGCTTCATTTGAGCTTTGGCTCAATCAGTTTTCAGGACTTTCTGCAGAAGAAAATTACCGAGTCCGCGCAAAAATTGCTGGGAAATGGGTCCCTCGCGACACGTATCAGATTTACTTTCCCATTGGAATGGGTAAGAGGTACCGTGGAACCCATTTTGTCACGGCTCACATGTCTCCCGATTTAGATACGACCGTTGCCTCTTTTTGGGGGTGGATCGATTCGTTTGCAGCACGTGTCTCAGAGGGGCTGCATGTTTGGAATGTTCCGGGGGGGCCTCCCTATACCCAGGTCGAAATCACCCTTTTATTCAAAGATCTTTTTGGGAGTGAGGTTTTCAACTGCGTCGCAAAAACCCGTCTGTCACTCACTGTGACAAGTATAGATTTGATGACTCAAACGGGACTGAGCAAACGTGGAACTCAAAACTTGGCTCTTAACTTTGACCATGAGCGAACGCGGAATGCTGTAGTTGTGGTGGATGATCAAGGCTATTACCTTGGCGACTGGCGTTCCATCGATGTTGAAGGAGTTCGTCAAATTGTCATGTCCCTCAATAACTGCCTCATGTGGCTCGAATCCAACCTTCACATTCATCTCATTTCGTGCTTTGCAAAAACCGATTTATCTGTCAACCACATTTCAAAAGTGATTCGTGATATTTTAAACGTTAAGATTGGGGAGTGCGAGCCTGCAAAAGAATTGCCACAGAAGCAACTTCAATTTGTCCATGACTACCTTGTTAAGGTCCTTCATGTTGACAAAGGAACGGAAGCAACCTTTGAAGATTTTGCGCTTTCGATGGAGAAGATGGGAATTGTCAACTTTACTGAAATCATCACCTGGCTCAAATCACTCATTGAGTCGGATCTCTTCGATGCCTCGGGAAAACTCACAGAAAATCGCCCGCGTATCTTCAACCAACTTGAAGTGCTTGTAAAAATGCTGGCAGAAGCCTTTCATAGTATTCGTCGGTTTGTTGACAGGTTAGAGATTGCTTTTAAAATTAAAACCGATGTGTTTGGTTTTGTGCCACAGTATCTATCACATCGCACAGATGTTGAAGAAATCCGCTCAAAAATTGGCAACTATACCTACCTAACAGTCAACCGCACCGATATCGATGGACGCCTTGTTCCGATTGGACTTGTCCAAGCAGCTGATCTTCAAAAAGAGCCTCTTGGAACAGTGACTTTGCGTGATTTTTGTAACCGCGAAGAGATGAACATCCCATCCTATCTTGAAGTCATTAGCGTGATTGACCATCACAAAAGCACGTTAAATACCGATATGCCTCCACGCGCGATCATCAGCGATGCGCAGTCTTCAAATGCAATCGTTGCGCAAATGGCTTTTCAGATTAATGACATGTATGGAACAGGGGGAATGACACTTGAGCAAATTGAAGCTCAACTTAAAGAGCTTGAAAAAGACCTATCAAGTGCTGTGAACATCCGCAAAGTGCAACGTTTGCTCCAACATAAAAAGGTTGTGCAGTCCGATTGTCACCACTATGTCGATCCTAAGCGGGAATTTGCCGAGTACCTCCATTTTGTCTATGCAATCCTAGATGATACCGATCTTCTCACCAAAGTCTCACGTGTCGATGTCGAGATTATGGCTTCTCTTCTCAACCGTTTAAAGTCACTCATTGAGCAAAAAGAGATGGAGATCGTTGACTTTGATGACATCAAGGAAGATCACGACTTCACGAAGAAAGCGGCCTCACGCTTGCTTCAAAACAAAGATTTTTACTCTCTCTATAGCAAAGTGTACTTGCATAAAGAGCAAAGTGTGGGCGAAAACCTCGAGGATTGCGCTAAAGGGCTGAAGTCAAATATCTTCAGCGACACTAAAATCCTCAACATGTGCAACCGTGTGAGCCAAACCAAGATTTTTGCGCGCAACTACACGACATTTGAAACACATGCACCTGAGCTCCGTCGCATTTGGTATCAAAATGCACAAGCATCCTATGAAAACAATCACGAGTTGCTCTTGCATCTTCATATGGTCTCAACGGTGACAAGCGCAGATGACCTTTTCAAAGGAAAAGAGATTTCTTATTGGCACCAAGACGAGCTGTGGATTTGGATTCCTCCGGTGGATGGAGCCTTGGAAAAACTCAAGCTCTTCTTAAGTTCATTCAAAAGCTCGCCCAAAATCCAAGCTATCGGAAATTGGAACGTTGAGTTCTTAGGAGAGAATGCTAAAGAACTGTCTCAAGTTTTCAAAGAGAGCTTTTTGAAAGCGCCGCACAAAATGCCCGATCCCAAAGCCTCGAAAGAGGCCCTTCCCATCGCCATCTTGCGCTTTGATGCTGGCCGCCTCAACTCACGCAAAGGCTTAATTGCTCCTTTCCTCCCTAAACTGAGTCAATAAACGCCCAATCAAGAAATGGGAGTCTTACTTTTCTTGAGAATTCAATAAACCCTTGAACTTCCTCATGAGTAATCGGGGAGAGTCGCTAACTTGAGGAGGGTATCTTGTCTTTTTCAGGAACTTTCATTAGAGAAAGCTTTGGGATGGAAGGCTGCTGAGGTTTTGGCTTTTGGCTCTGAATGTTTTGCTGCTCGAGCGTTTGCTGTAATTGTTGGAAAAGACTCCGCAGTGTTTCAGGAAGATCTTTAATTTTAATTTTACTGATGATGTCTTGAGATTGCTTCAACAGCACGGAATTTTCACACCGCATCATTCGAGCAAACAACAAATTATGGATCCCTATGCGGACTTTTAAGAGTGATTCTTCCAAGGCGTTTTCTTTGTCTCCTTGAGAACACAGGATTTGTAAATTGATAAAAAAGGCACTTTCCCACTTTGCCTCGCTTCTCACAAGAAGATCCACGCAGTCGAACGCACCTTCCCTCCAGCGCTCTATAAGCCTTTCTTTGTGTGTGTCATACTCATGATGATGAATATCCAAAAGAAGAGTTGGATTCACGACATAATTCAAAGTATTTTCTAACTGATCATGAGTCAATTTTAGCTGTTCGAAGATAAGATTTAACATGGTAGCATTTCCCATTGCAGCACATAAATCAAGACAAGCAATCGCATCTGGTCTTAAGGGGAGGTGTAAAAATTTATGATGCGTTTTTTGTGATAAATCGACTCGCTTTTTAATTAATGCAGAAGAAATCGGATCAACGCCGTAGAAAAGTGCAGCATGGATGCCTCCATACCCTCGGATAGGGTCCACTTCCATGAGGTCATCGATTTGATCGAGAATTTTTTCGCGCTGTTGTTCATTTAATTCAGCCCATGTTCTTAGTCCTTCCCATGTCTGGCTTTGACCTAAGTATGTTTGAATTTGGGAAATTTGCAAATCGGATAGAGCTGCTGCTTCTTGCGCTGAAGCTTGAACATTTTCCAGAAAAACTTTCGAATTCAAGACGCTATCTGCTAACAATTCGCAATGCCGTCTGAGGCCATGCAAGTTTTCTTTCAGAACCGTAGAGCTAGGCTCAAACAGCTCGACTCTTGGTGAGTCAGAGTCATCTTGAAGTGTCTTGAGGTCAACCAGCCGAAGAAAAGCTTTGTAATCACAGATGGCTTGGGGAAAAAACTGAAAGCATGTATGAGCAACAGCATTTGCTTTTTCAACCACGCATGCCCAGTTTACAATCGGATCCGTTACATCCTGTGGATAATGTTGTTTTAAAAAGGCGGCGTACATTTCATTGCGGCTTGGATCAAGCTCTGAGATTTGACTTTGAAATTGTTTAACTGTCGTTTGAAGCTCATTGAATACGCCTTTAAAAGCTGTCGAAAAAATTAACGAGGAGTCGATACAAAGGCTCAGCTCCTCACTTGGAGGGCGTTCATTGACTAAAGCTTTTCTTGGAGATAGAGGAGAATCCTCCTCTTGGTTACTCAGCTTCTCTTTAGCCTTAGAAGATAGACCAAATTCAGTTTGAGTTGATTTTATTTTACTTTCTAACTCTTGTTGCATCTGGTCTAGCCATTGCATTTCAGGACGACCCTTTAACCAAAGTTCGTAACGGTGTTTTTTTTCATCCTTGATTTTTGATTGTTGAGCAGCAAAAAAAACAGGTAGATAGTCTTTTATCTCATTCAATTTTTTGTGAATGAAGAATTGCAGACACTCTTCAATCGGTTTTTGTTCAAAATGAGGAGCTTCATCAGGCGATTCAAGCAATTCACACTGATCCTCATAGGCAGTTTTTTGCGCCTCCACACCCTCCAAAACGTAAATCTCAAAGAGCTCTAACATGGTAGTGCAGATCTCCGAGGTATACATCGTATTCCAAAGCGTGAAGTTTGCTGCTTTTTGAATACAGGTTAAAGCAGCCTGTTTATTTTTTGATGCTTCTTGTAGCATTGAAGCAAGCTGCAAAGTGGATTGCGGACGCGAAGAAGCGCGAACGTGATTAGCCATTTTTCCCTCACATGACCTTTTTATTAGACTTTATTTACTGCTGATCCTTGATATGGTATCAGTAGCGACGCAAACGGACTTTGCTCCCACCATATGCGCTCACCGGAGGAGGAGGATTGCAATAGTAGTTGGGCTGTCCTTGTGTGCTTTGATTGACTGCATTTCCTAATTGATTGATCACATGATTGATTCCGCCATTTCCATTGAGAAAGACTGTTAAAGAGCTAAAAAATTGGATGCCTGACCCTGTTGGTGTTGAAATGGCTGTATTGACGGTTACGTCATAATCCCGAAAAAACGAATAGACTCCTACGCCATAGGCCATGTGGTTTTTAACATTTGTGTCCACTCGATAAGCGACGTAGTTGTTTGTTGCATAGGACTCATCAACATCATAGGGATATTCGCACTGGAAAAAATAGGTGCGGCCATTGTCACCATTCCAAACACTAATGTCTTGTAACGTGTGTTCGACGGCGAGTCCATAAGCTGTAACATTGTTGCCATTAGCGATGAAAGCGTTATCACAAGGATTGTCACCGTTTTTCACAAGACCTCCACTTGTGTTCCCTGGAATTCCATAGTGATCAGCACGCCAAAGCCAAAGATTGTCGCAGACAATGTTATTGCTATTGATCGTTACCATCGAAGAAGCTTTAAGTTGAGGCTGTGTACTAGGATTATTGGTTCCTCCAACACGTGCAAAGCAGTCGTATAAGAATCCATTTGTCGGATTATCACCTGGGCTTCCCCATTGCAGTAAGGTCGTTGTGTTTGTTTCTCCAGCTTGAAGCAAGATGCCTCCAATTCGAATACCACTTGCTGAACCTACGATAATGCAGGGCTTGCCGGTCGTAGAAATTAAAGTTGGGTAACCAATTCCCAATACAACTGTGTTTGCATTGTTTACAGTAATAGAGTCATCGAGATTGTAGATACCTGGCGATAGAACGACGTGAAGGTCTGAAGCGAGTTTTGCATTGATGGTAGCAGCTGAATCACTTGCAGTTGCAACGAACACGTTCTCAAAGTCTACTGAGGTTGGGGTGATAGGAGGATTTTGATCAAAAGTGGTTCCAACCTTGTTTGTTTCAACGGGGGGAATCTGTAAGTAGAATTTGCTGCTGTCGTAGGTGATGAACGGCTTTTCTGCAATGATGGGAGTGGCTGCAACGTTGACAAAAGGACCACTTCCACAATTTGAAGCTGGGGCTCCCGTTGAGCCAAGGAAGTTTATATTCCACGCTCCATTAGGCCAGCTATCTGTTGAAACATTGCGCGCAAGCCACTGTTGTTGGGAGCCAGAATCGGTGATGCCATCCACTTGACAGTCGGCACAGAAACCGCCGCTAGCATAACCCGCAGCAGGATCACCTGAGTTTTTCACATATTCATAGAGATAAAGGTTATTGTTATTTCCGGAGACATGAACGCGGCGCAAGGGCGCAGCCTGTGAAACAGCCCACAAAAATCCTTCGATTCCCGTGGTCCATTCCCATCCTTGGTTTCCACTAGGCTCTGTTTTGAAATTCTCTGCAGAGCGCCAAAACGTATTGAGCGCGCCAATTGTGAAATTTTCTAAATTTCCCTCTTGGCAAATGACGCCTCCTCCATTTGCCGTTCCAATTGTTGTATCATCGGGTGACTCACCCAGTCCAATGACAGATGTGTAATACCCAACATTGACATTTGTGTTTTCATAAGTTCCTGGTCGGAAGAGAAGGGCGTAACGCAAATTGCTCCATTGTCCTAAGTCTGGGCTTTGACCATTATTTGTGAAAATCTGGTCGACAATGGGTTGAATGTTTCCGCCTGTATCATCAGATGGATCGAAAACTAAAACTCCGCCATTTGCCACAGCATTATTCCAGCAGGCACTCGTATTATCCCAACAAGGGGGAGGGTTGGGTTCTGCTGCAGTTAAACAAAGATTCAAGGTAATAAATGAGAGTAACAACAGGAATTTTTGCATTTTCATTTCGATCCTCTTCAGTGGTTCGGAAAGAAAAAAGGCTACTTGTAAAAAAAATTTTACTCAAGAAAATTTCTACTATGTTAGGAAGGAAGTGGAAAAGAATTGAATTTTAGGAGACCCATGTTTAAGAAGACCTTATTTGCTTTCACACTTCTATGTAGTTTGAGTTATGCAGCTGACAAGCAGCCCATGTTTAAGCAGGGGGATGCTCCTTTATCTGATCAAGAACACACACCCTCATTCAACCATCCCGCTGGGGTTAACCTCAATCAAAGCATTCAGGGATACATTACAGCTTCGTATCTGTATTGGTATGCTGCGCAAGATGGCTTAGATTTGGCGACGACTGCAGCTTTTAATAATGGCGCGATTGCTCCTGCAACAAGTGAAATGAAGACAATTATGCAGGACTTTGACTACGCCTGTGGTTTTAAAGTCGGTCTAGGTATGGGTTTTGACTTTGATCAATGGGAACTTGGTGTGGATTATACTTACTATCGTTTAAATGAGACAACTTCTAAAAGTGCACCCACTCTCACTCCAGGAACCGGCGTGATCTTTTCCAATAACTGGTATCTACAAAGTTCTGCAGCAAATCAAGGAATTGCAGGGGATAAGCTTTCTTCAAGATGGCGCTTGCGCATTGATTGGATTGATGCTACACTGAATCGTGCTTATTATCAGGGGGAATGTTTGACGCTCAGACCTTACGTCGGGCTCCGTACCTCTTTCATTCGACAAACGCTCAACGTTTCCATGTCTGACCTTGCAAATGTGAACCCTGTTTCCGAGCCGGTCAAATCACGAAACTCTTCTAATTCTTGGGCGGTTGGACCACGCGGCGGGATTCAATCTGCATGGCTACTCGGCTATGGTTTTAGTTTTATTGGGGACGTGGGAGCCAGCTTGCTCTATACCCAATATAGCAGCGTCAAGCATTCTGAAAGTGCTGTGACACAAGGAAGCACAGGAGCAAAGTATTCAAGCCGTGATGTGAACACACTGAGACCAATGTTGGAAGCAAGCCTCGGTTTTAGGTGGGGACATTACTTTGGATGCAATGCGTACCATCTTAGCCTTGCAGCAACTTATGACTTCAATTATCTATGGTCGCAAAACATGATCCGCCAGCTGAATGACATGTTCATCACAGGAACCTCAGCAGGTCCTGGCGATCTCTTTTTACATGGTTTGACGATCACAGCTCGCTTCGATTTTTAGCGGAGCCAGCCAATGGTTTGAACTAAAGGTTTACAATAAGGCTGCTGTGCACACCAACTAATAAAGTTAACAACGTGCTTACAAGCCGCCGGAGTCGAATAAGAAGTTGTGCCATACCAACTGGCACAGTGATCCATTCCTTTAAATATCAAGGCAACTTCTGCAATGAATATAGCTGCGAAAAAAGAGGTTTTGATCCAAGTTGGAATCGCATCAATGTGTTGATTTATTTTTTGACGCAATGTGAGCTCGGGTTCTGGCTCTGCTTTCTTTTGTGTAGGGTCCCATTGTTCAATAAGCGCCCTAACTTTACCTGGTGATCTGTCGTCTACTCCGACATGATAGTTTTTTGTTGCCATGTCTCTCTCCCAAAAAATTTGAATTAGGGGGAAAATTATAGCATATGAGAAGAAAAAAGAAAAGGTGTGCTGAAGGCACACCTTAAATGATTTTTTAAGCTTCGACTGGAGCTCCACCTTCTTCTAGAATCTCGAGGTTGACTCGGATTCCATTACGGCTGGCAACAGACATGAGCAGTGTGCGAATTGCATTGATGGTCTTACCTTTTTTTCCAATGATCTTACCGATATCGGATTTTTCAACACTGAGTTCGATGATGAGAGTTTGGGACCCTCCAATTTCGTTGATTTTAACTTTGTCTGGGTTGTCGACGAGGTTTTTGACAATGTATTCCACAAATTCTTTCATGGTGCGATCCTTCGTTCAAAATTCAGAATAGAAGCTACAGTAGGCTGCCTTCACGTTTCTATGATACTACAATCATACATATAAATCTAGAAAATTGGAGGATATTACGCGATAAAAATTTCTTGAGAAAAGTTTTAAGGAGCTATTTTTGAAGGGGTTGGAGGAAAAAATCTTCTGATACGTTTTCCAAATCTTCAGGCATAGGGGCAGACAAGTTTAAAATTTGACCTGTGACAGGATGGGAAAGCTTGATTTTGGCAGCATGAAACAATTGACGTGAAACTTGGTACTTTTCATTGATTTTTTGAGATCCGTAGACGGAATCTCCCAAGATGGGAGTGTAATTGTGTTTCAGATGGACGCGGATTTGGTGAGTGCGGCCTGTGATGAGCTTGGCGGAAATGAGTGAAAAATGCTCTCCCCGAGCTAAGGGGGTAATGATGGTTGTCGCTTCTTTTCCTGTTTCTAAAATGGTCATCTCTTTGCGGCGTACAGGATGACGTCCGATAGGAGCGTGGATGGTCGTGGCCTCGGGGTGTCCAATGGTGACTGCAAGGTACTCTTTTTCAATTTCTCGTCCTTTGAACTGCTCAATTAATTTTTGATGAGCTTCGACCGATTTGGCAGCAATGAGTATGCCAGAAGTCTCTTTATCGAGGCGATGGACGATGCCGGGGCGGTATTCTTTCCCGGGGAGGGGGGCTCCTTGGCAGTGGTGGAGCAGAGCGTGGACGAAGGTCCCTTTTGGATGTCCAGGAGCAGGGTGGACGACCATTCCAGGAGGTTTATTGATGCAGATCAGGTGGTCATCTTCATAGAGGACTTCGAGGGGAATCGGTTCGGGAGTGAGGTCAATCTCTTCGGTGGGGAGAAAGGTGACGTCGATTTGGTCGCCTGGACTGGGGCGGCACCGCTTTTTGATCACTTCTCTATTGAGAAGGACGGCTTCGCAGTCGATGAGATATTGAAAATAGGTGCGAGAATAGGAGGAAAAGCGTCTGGCAAGGAGCTTGTCCAAACGGTCGATTTCGTCTTCTTCAACGGTAAATTGATTTTTTAAAAAGCCTTTCATGAGGGGGATCATACCTCAGAGATCAATAGATCTCAATGAGGGATTAGTCATCCCCTTCTTCCGCTCTCTTGAGTTTTTGGGCGGTCTTCTTCTGCTGTTGCATTTCTTTTCCAATCTGCCGACTGATCTCTTGGCAGATGGACTGCATAAACTGCTGAACGAATCGATTAAGTTGATCTTCCGACATTCCTGGAAAGAAATGTTTGGCCCAATTTCGAATGGCAGTGTCTCCTTTGACATCATAAGCTTTACCCATGCCAGTTTGAATTTGAGCTGGAGGAGCATCTTTGGATGAAGGGGGAGGAGAAGATCCTGATGAAGGAGGAGTTACGCCACCACTATCTGACATCGGGTCACCTCAAGTTTGCTTTTTGTGCAGCGAGGCCTTGAGTGAGCTGCTGCTGCAAGAAGTCAAGCGCATCATCTTGTTGCGCATCAAAATTTGCAGCATTGACAGGAGCTGCTTCTTCTGCAGGAGCTGCAGGTTGGTTATGCTGTACATTTTGGCTAGGGTGTGTTCCTCCTGAACCTGAAATACTTGAAACGTCTACCATGTTGAACCTCAGAAACTCTCTTCTCTTTAACTGTTACCTTATCACTGATGATGCAAAAAAAAAAGCCCAAGATCTTCATCTTGAGCGTAAGTCTTTTTCAACTTGAATGTTAAAGTAAGAATTTAGAATGACTTCACGTCGCTTGCAACAGGACCACCCCAAATTTCTGCAACTTGTTGTTCGTAGTACTGCTCTTCCTGTGAACCTTGGTTCACTTGATCCATGTATTGTGAGGTGCCCTTATTTATTCCTTGAGCATACTCAGGGTTGTAGAACCAATCGTAAGCATCGTAGCCGCTTTGTTGTGATGAATTCTCGCTGACTTCATCAACACCAGTTACACCTTGAACTGCGTCACTCATGAAATCCTCCCTTCTTGATTTTCTTTGAGTCCTATGTTTATTATAGCTATAAATAAATAATTTATCAATCTTTGGTAAAATTATGATTAAGATCGAAAATGTTGAAAAACAGAAGTTTATGAATATATTGGTTGAGGGTGAATTTTGGAAAAAGATCGATAAAAAGCTCTATTCTAAGCATTTAGGAAAAATTCGTTCCTGTCCCGATAAAAAAAGCCTAACTGACTTGTTTTCAGTGCTCGAAGAGCAAGTTGCTTTAGGATATGTCTATAAACTACTGGTAATGAAGGGTTACCTTGAAAACCAGCTTCGTAAGAAACTAAAGGAGAAGCACTTTGAGGAAAAGGCGATAGAGGCAGTTTTAACCCTCTGTCGTGAGAAAGGGTATGTCAATGACGTCAGGGAGGCCAAAGGGTTCGTCGAGCGAGAGAAGCGGCGAGGGCAGGGCCCTAGGGCCATTCAGCGGCGTTTGAAGGAAAAAGCCGGGGAATCTCTTGAGGTTTCTTTCTCAGAGGAGGAAGAACGGGAGCGGCTTCGGGAGCTTCTTGAAAAGCGCTTCCCAGATCTAGCGGAGATGAAAACAAAGCAGCGAGCTTACCGCTTTTTCCAAAGGAGAGGATTTAGTGACCATCTTATCCGTGAGATCTTGTTTGCAGAAAGTGAGCCACATTGTTGGTAATGATGCCATCTAGTCCTTCCATGTGAAAACTAGGATCATCAATTGTCCATCCCCAGACTTCGATTTTCTTTGCGTGCAGGATTGCAATGCGCTTGGGATTTAAAAGTGGGTGGTGAAAGGCTAACACTTGAGGTTGCAGCTCTAAAAATGCATCGAGTTGTTTTTCTGATTCAACAATCCCAATAAGAGGCAATTCACTGTCTAACTTTTTCAGGTAAGCAACTAGGTTCACTTCAATCGAACCAATGAAAAAATGAGGCAGAGAGTCGCAACTTTTTAAAGCATCATAAATGATTTTCACATCAGATGGGTGCTTTGTTTTTTTGATTTCAATCATCAGCCCTGTTTTTTCAAACTCAAGATTTAAGAGTTCTTCGAAAGTGGGAATGTTTTCGTTTCGGTTTTTGACTTCTTTAAACGTGAGTTCACAAATGAGGGTTTCACTTTCTTTGTCGTCGTGAAAGACAATGGGAACTTTGTCTTTTGTTAATCGGATGTCACATTCAATATAATCAGTGCCAAGTTCAATCGCTCGCTCGAAAGCAGGAAGCGTATTTTCTAGAGCTTCCATTGAAGCTCCTCTGTGGGCGATGATTTTCATATTTACATTCTGGTGCATGTTCACTATATATAAATTTTTTTGTACCTATATGAAATTATGCAAGTCGGAATCATCGGAATCAATCACTTTTCTTCTTCTCTTTCCCAAAGGGAAAAAGTAGCGAAAGTATGTCGCGAACTTTTTATTGCTAAACAAATCTCTTTTCCCATCCATTATGTGTTACTTTCTACTTGTAATCGAACAGAGCTATACTTTTCCGCTCCCAACTTAGCACATGCACATAGCGAAATTTTAGGACTATTGCGTGATGAGATCCAAGATCCTTTTGATCAAAGTCTCTACTCGTTTTTTGGCATCGATTGTTTTCTTCACTTAGGGCGGGTGATTTCGGGAATGGACAGTTTGATTTTTGGTGAAAGTGATATTCAACGCCAGGTGAAAGTCTCGTATGAATCTGCTCGCGTGAAGCGCACACTCACTCCATCTTTACATTACATGTTTCAAAAAGGACTAAAGATTGGGAAAGAGATGCGAACGGCAGTGCTGCCGACGCAAGCGCGATTACCTGCAACCATTTACTCGCTACTTGATTGTCTCAAGCCCGGCAAACAAAAAATTCTCTTTATTGGAAACTCTGTGATCAACCGTGCTGTCATGTCCTATTTTTTAAGTAAAGGAGATGCCGATCTCTCTCTTTGCACGCGAACAGACAAAACACCATTTACCTCTGTTCAACTTCAAAAGTGGGATGTAACAAAACAATGGTTTGAGTATGACGCAGTGATTTCAGGCACGTATCATGAAGAGTATATCATCCAAGGCCCATCTCCAAAAAGTGAGGTAGCGTTATTTGATTTAGGGGTTCCACGTAACATCGATCCTGCTCTTGCGCGATCACCTCAGATGCGACTGTACAACATCGATGACCTCGGTCAAATGGCAAACCAATCTAAAAAGACCAGTGAAAAAGAAATCCAGCTATGCGAAACTATGCTCGAAAAAATTGTTCATAGACAAGTGGATCTGTTTCATCGCAAACAGCAATCCCGATGGAGATACGTATCCGCATGCGAAAAGCTTTCCATTTTGCCCTAATTCTTCTCTTGCTACCCAGCTTGCTTTGCGCCTTCACGAATCCCGATGAGGATGAAGCAAATGTTGTCGTCCTTCCAAGCACAGCCGTACTCAACCAAGACTTTTTTGCTTACGGAAAAACAGTCGAAGTATCTGGAACCGTCAACGGTGATGTCTATGTTTTTGGGGGGCAGGTTTTCATTGATGGAGTGGTCAATGGGGATGTTTTAGTTGCAGGTGGAAGCGTCGAAATTTCCGGAAAGGTTTCGAAAGATGTGAGGCTTTTAAGTGGACAGGCTTCAATTTCGGGAACAGTTGGGCGCAATGTCACTGCTGTGACTGCAACGATTGAACTAGCTCCCTCTGCAAAAGTGGGGCGCAATATTGTTGTGGTTTCCGGGAATGTCGATCTCGAGTCTGTTGTGGCAAATAATGCCCGCGTCTATGCTTCAAACTTGCGTGTTTCCGATGGAATCGGGGGAAAGCTTTATGCCTATGTTGGTTCGATGCGCATCACCTCAAAAGCAAACATTCAAGGCGATGTCGAGTATTGGAGTAATAAGAATGCGGTCATCGATCCTCATGCAAAAATTGGTGGCGATCTGGTTCATCACCCCTCGTTTTTCTATAGCGTTTTTCACGGCAAGATTTTTAAAAGTCTCAAGATCGGTTCAAAATTTGCCGCACTCGTGATGAACTTTTTCTACACTCTTGTGATCGCCCTCATCATGATGCGCTACTTTCCCCAGCGGGTTCGAGGAGCTGTCGATGCGCTCAATCACAAAATCTTTCCCTCGCTCTTAGCAGGAGTTGTGATCGTCGTCATCTTGCCCCTTCTATTTTTAGCGCTTCTCATCACGATTGTTGGGGTTCCTTTTGCTTTGACTTTACTTGCCATTAACGTGATTAGTTTTTACACGGCAAAGATTTTCACAATCGTCTGGCTTGCCAAACACATCTTCCGACACTTTGACTTTAACAAGCACCGTCGGCTTTACTTTGCTTTTGCTCTCATTATTTACTACATCCTGACACTCATTCCCTATGTAGGAACGCTTGTTTCCGTTGCAGCCCTACTCCTTGGTTTAGGAGGGCTTGTTTTGGGTAAGATGGATCAAGGGGAAGAGAAAAAGGCTCCTATCTAAAACTTTTTCTCGAAACGTCCGCCGAAGAAGTAGCTTTTATACTGGCCGCTGAGTTCAGCAAAGGCTTCCAGAGTGAATGCAAAACATTTTTTGGTGCTAAATTTAATCGCTGCTTTTGGAGCGACAAACTGAACGGCTTCATTTGTCGTGTCGACGCGGAAGCTTTTGTCTTGCCCTCGGAAGTGTGCGAGGATATCTCCATCACTAAGAGGGATTTTTACAATCCAGCTCAATCCTAGGTAAGGTGTCACACAGCGGGTTTTAAAGATGAAAACTTTGGCAAAGTAAGCTCCAAGTTCTGTTTGAAGCATGTTCGAAACTTGATCACTGACAACGAGGTTTAAACTATCGGCTCCACTTTCTTGAAACTGGTCTTGGTTGAGGTAGGAATAGTCAACACTTGCAAGAAGGCCGACTGGAGCAGAAAATTGCTCGAAGTCGTAATTAAGACCAAAGTGTGCCCCAAAAGTGAAAGCATTGTGGTCGCTTTTTGCGCTGCGAGAGATTGTCCGAGTGATATTTCCATCTCCGTAGTGGATTCTACGATCTAAGTCGTAAAAGTTACCCCCAAGAATGACTGCTGTATCAACTGCAAGATGGAAGGGGGCAAGGTAGGTGCCGTAAAGGCCTCCAAAGACGCTGTGGTAGTTTCCTCCACCAGAATCCTGATCGTAGTGAAGTTCGGTGTAAGAGTAGCCACCAAGAACTCCAATGAAAAAGTCTTGAATTCTTCGGTCATACCCTAGAACAAAGCCAATTTCATCTGAATCAAAGCCGCGGATGTGGTTGAGTTTTCCGTATTCATTCCAGTAGCCATAGGGTTCAAACCAAACGTGATTCAAGCTATCTCTACAAATTCCTGTAGGTGGACAGTTGTAATGAGTGAGATGGTTTGTCACCATTGAGAAGATAGCAGTGGTTTGGTTGAGGTTCATCCACTCGATACTGCCATAAAGTGCAGGGTTCAACTGATCGAGCGCTTTGCTAAGCTCTTCAGGCGAGAGAAAGGCAAGCGAGTTGACAACTAGAGATAAATCCGAATTGGGCGTTAAGGGAAACAAGCTGCAAATGTAGTCGAGGGTCTTTTTGGGATTTCCAGATTTTACGGAGTCTCTACTGATAAAATTAAATGGCTGCGCAGTTAAAACGAGTTGATTACTTGAATAGCCGAGTTTGAAAAGGGGTGTTCCGTAAGGAGAGTATGCCATTTTAATCGAGGAAAATTCACCGACAAGCCCTTTGTTTGCGGACAAGATTTCGAATTCAGTCCCTGCTTCAAAAGGTTTGTCAGGAGAACCAATTTGAAGTGTTCCATCGAGAAATGCCGTTCCGTTCACGTGGAGCATCGGAGTATCATCATAACCGAGTCTGACAAGATACGTTCCATCTGAACCTTGTGAATAATCACCTTTAACGTGCACCTCCCCATAGGAATTGGTCAAAACCCCTAAGTGGTTATTGACATCAGAAAGAGCTGTAGCCTCGCCTCCTAGAGTTCCTCCATGGAGAATAATAGGAGTTTCAACTGAACCATTAAGAAGAAGTGTGCCCTTTTTAACTTCTGTTTTGCCTGTGTAAGTGTTCGCGTCAGTGAGAGTCAATATTGCAGGTCCGTGTTTGATCAGGCCTCCGCTTTTATCACTTCCAAAGTCACTTTCGATTGGAGTTGGAACAGTCACATCTTGCTGGAGATCCCACGTGATTTTTCCTCCAGACATCATGAAGATGTCAGTTCCAAGTGTTTCACCTTCTACAAAACCTGTTCCGCCTTGAAGAGAACTACTTGTAAAACTTGTCTTGTCTTTAATGACCAGGTGTCCCTCTTTTTCAATGAAGATTGCACCACCCATTGCGGCACCGCCGCCACCAAGTCCGCCACTATTCGAGCCGCGGCCGCCAAAAATTCCTAAACCGCCGGTTCCACCATTCGGGCCGCCAGCACCACCGCCGCCGCCGAATCCACCGGTTCCACCAGCTCCGCCTTTACTATTGTGGTAGTCTCCACCACCGCCACCGTAGCCTCCTTTACCAGTAACTCCAGCAAATGAATCTCCGCCGCCACCACCGCCGAATCCGCCATTTCCGCCGGATCCTCCATGGGTATCAAGTCGTCCGCAGCCACCGCCGCCCATTCCATAGATTCCATCGGTTCCGCATGTGTCGATTGCACCCCCAATTCCTAAATCTTTTTTGGTAGAGCTGTGACCTCCGTTACCCCCTTTGACTCCAGAGCCATCATTACCACAGTCAACAAGGCCGCCACCGCCACCTCCTGAAAAGGAACCTGCATCGCCGCCATGTCCCAAAAGACCGCCGCCACCGCCACCGCCACCGCCATCTTGTCCGCTACCTCCTTTTGCGACAGCAGAGTCGATGGTTAAGTCACGAATAGTGATGGTATTGCCTTGTTCATGGCCAATGGCAAAAAAACCTCGAGCATGGTCAGAAGTTGCCTTAAGGGTGTGATGATTCCCATCGATTAAGATGGGAGCTTGAACAGGAGCAAGATTGGATTGAATATTCAACGGGTGAAGGGAGTCTGAGAAGTACATGTCCGCAGTGATTTTCACACTTGGAATTCTTCCATCGTTGACGTCTTTAATGGCAGCTTTGAGCTGGGCTTCATTGGTAGCTGTAGCAAACCCAGAAATCGTCAAAGTAAGCAGGGTCGCTAAGTTGAGAACTGTAATTTTTTTCATTCGCATTTGTTCGTGATATCGTTAGAAAGTCTACTAACCGGGAGGTTATGATTTTCTTTTATAGACCTCTGAAGTTTTTCTAGCAAGTGTTAATGCAACTTCTTGCCATTTGGGACAGTTGAATCAAAGGTTGCAAGAGAGATCGCTCCTGCTTCATCTTCAAACCCAACGAGTAGAAACTCTGATGTAAATCCGGCAATATTTTTCGTCCCGAGATTGACACAACCAATGATACGTTTGCCAACTAAACTTTCTGGAGTGTAGTTGATTGTAACTTGAGCGGAAGTTTGCTTTGTTCCAATTTCCAAGCCGAAGTCGACCCAAATTTTGTAAGCGGGCTTGCGCGCTTTTGGAAATGGCTCAGCTTTGATAATTGTTCCTGAGCGGAGTTCGACTTTTGCAAACTCTTCAAAAGAAATCTCCGGCTGCATGGTTAAACCTTATCGTGGAGTTGATCGATTTTCGGAGCAGGCAGTTTTTTTTGAGTACTTGGGGTTGTCGTTTTAGATTGAGGTGGGGTTGTCGCATGATATTCCTCTTCATCAACTTCATCAATGGCGGGAAGTTTTTCTTGAGTAGGGGATGGGACGTACAATTTTTGCGGACCTGCCCATGATTCAAGGTTTGCGGCTTCTATGCGTTTGCGATCTGGAAATGACACGTCTTTCCTTTGGTTTAAAATTCACATTGCCCAGGAACGCGGGGAAACGCGATGGCATCGCGGATGTTTTCGATTCCGGTGACAAATTGAACAAGCCGTTCAAAACCTAACCCAAATCCACCGTGAGGAACAGTTCCATATTTGCGGAGGTCGAG